>DATAHW010000108.1:0-88291 GCA_036262935.1 Gemmatimonadales bacterium
GGAGAGGAGCCCGACTCATTTTGCGTTCTACGATCCCGCCTTCTTCTCTATCTGCCCGCCGAATTCGTAGCGCATGGCCGAGAGCAGCTTGTCGGCGAAATCCGCCTCGCCGCGGGAACTGAACCGCTCGTAGAGAGCCGATGACAGCACATGCGCTGGCACGCCCTCGTCGATCGCAGCCTTTATCGTCCACCTGCCTTCGCCGGAATCGGACACGCGCCCCGAGAACTTCGACAGCGCGGGATCGGCGATCAGCGCCGCCGCCGAAAGGTCGAGAAGCCAAGAGGCGATCACGCTGCCGCGGCGCCAGACTTCCGTTATTTCCGGAAGGTTCAGATCGTATCGATAATGTTCGGGATCGCGTAGTGGCGCCGTCTCGGCATCGATGGCGCCGCCCGTCTTGCCGATATTGGCGGCCTTGAGAACGGCGAGGCCTTCGGCGTAGGCCGCCATGATGCCGTACTCGATGCCGTTGTGGACCATCTTCACGAAGTGCCCGGCGCCGGACGGCCCGCAGTGGAGATAGCCGCGCTCGGCCGTGCCGCCCACCGGTTGCCGCCCCGGCGTTTGGGGCACGGCACCCGCGCCCGGTGCGAGAGCTGCGAAGATCGGGTCGAGCCGACGCACCGCCGCGGCATCCCCGCCGATCATCAGGCAATAGCCGCGCTCCAGCCCCCACACGCCACCGCTGGTCCCCACGTCCAGGTAGTAAATGCCCTCGAGCCGGAGCTGTTCCGCCCGCCGGAGATCGTCATGGTAGTGCGAGTTGCCGCCATCCACGACGATGTCGTCCGGACCCAGCAGGGGCGCGAGTGCCGCGAGCTCGCGGTCCACCACCGCGGCCGGAACCATGAGCCAGATGGCGCGGGGCGCCGGGAGGGCCGCGACGAACGCCGCGAGGGAAGACGTTCCCACGGCACCCTCCTCTCCAACCGCCCGGACCGCCTCGGGATGGACGTCGAAGACGACGCACTCGTGGCCGGCGCGCATGAGCCGGCGAACCATGTTCGATCCCATCCGCCCCAGCCCGATCATGCCAAGCTGCATCGCGCGTCTCCTCTCCCTCAGACCGTCGCCGATTCCGCCGCGGCGAGCTCGAGCCCGCGAATGGCAGCTCCGATGAGCGCCGCGCGCGCGAGCACCACGTGCACCGGTACCCGGCTCAGCAGATCGGTCAGCCGTCCCTTCCGCACGAATTGCCTCATGAATCCCCCCTCCGCCAGCGCGGGCAGGATGTGGGCGGGAATTCCGCCGGCCAGATAGACCCCGCCCGTGGCCAGCACCTCCAGGGCGAAGTTGCCCGCTTCCGTGGCGAGAATGGCGATGAAGAGCTCGAGCGCGGCGCGGCTGAGCGGGTCGGGCGACGAGCGCCGGAGCGCGGCTTCGCCGATGAGCGGCGTGGGGTCCGATGCGCCGGCGAGCGCGGCGGCCAACTCGGCGGATTCCGTCGCGTGCCCCTGATCGCGGAGGAACCCGTAAAGGTTGGGTATACCGATGCCGGAACATACCCGTTCCCGGCTCACGTGGCCGAACCGCTTCATCAGATGCTTCAACAGATCCGCCTCGAGGTCCGACGCGGGCGCGAAGCCCGCGTGGCCGCCCTCCGACGGGCAGGCCCGATACCGGGTGCCGTCCCACACGAGAAACGCCTCGCCCAGGCCGGTGCCCGGCGCCACCACCGCGATGACACCGCCCGCCGCCGGCCGGCCGGGGTTCAGCGTGTGCAGCTCATCCGCCCCGAGCGTCGGGACGGCGATCGCGATGGCGTGGAGATCGTTGAGCAGATGGACCGAGCCGAGGCCGAGCTCACGCGCCAGCTCCCCCTCGTCCAGCAGCCACGGCAGGTTGGTGACCGTCGATCGGCCCTCGAGCACCGGGCCGGCGACCGCGAAGCAGGCGCGGTCCACTTCCTGGGCGGTGGTGGCCAGGAACGCTCGCACGAGCGCCGGCAGGCTGGGATAGCGGGCGCTCGGAAATGTCGCACGCAGCTGCGGAGCGCGCGGTCCAAGCTCGGGAGAGATGATCGCGAGTTCCGTCTTCGTCCCGCCGATATCGCCGGCGAGCAGCATGCCCCAGGTCTCCGCAGGTGAACGTTCACGGCCGCTCAGTGGATGTATAATAGGTCGAGGAGCCTCACGTGACCGAAGCGGTGCGGTACGCCCCCGGCTGGCCGGGAATTCCTCCACGCTGGACATCGAGCGCGAAGACCGGCGTCGGCACCGCGCTCGGCGGTGCCAGCCGCGTGTGGTTTACGGTGAGCCACGGCATACTCGATGAGGTGTACTATCCCCGGAATGATCAGGCCTGCATCCGGGACCTGGGACTGGTTGTTACCGGGGGAGGGCAGTTCGTCTCCGAGGAAAAGCGCCACACCACCCAGGCGGTGGCCGCCGCCGCGCCCGGAGTTCCGCTCTACCGGCTCGTGAATACATGTGACCGGGGCCGCTACCGGATCGAGAAGGAGGTGCTGGCCGATCCGCGCCGCGATACCGTTCTCCAGCACACCCGCTTCGTCCCACTCCTCGGCACCGTTCAGGACTATCGCGTCTTCGTCGTGCTCGCGCCGCACCTGGGCAACGCGGGGAACGGCAATACCGCCTGGCTTGGCGAGTACAAGGGCCGGCCGATGCTGTTCGCGGAGCGGGGCGGTCTGGCACTCGCCCTGGCCTGCTCGGCACCGTGGCGCGCGAGCTCGGCCGGGTTCGTCGGCGTGTCCGATGGGTGGCAACAGCTCATGCGCCACGGCGTCCTCGAGACCAGCTACACCCGCGCCGAGAACGGCAATGTCGCGCTCACCGGAGAGGTCAGCCTGACCGGCGCGGCAGCGGAGTTCGATCTGGCGCTGGGGTTCGGCGACTCGCCGGCGGAGGCCGGGAGCCGGGCGCTGGCGACGCTGTTGGACGGCTTCGAGTCGGCAGCCGCCCGGTATCTCGCCGACTGGGAAGACTGGCAATCGGGGCTGCTCCCGCTCGACGCTCTGGCCCCGCGGCGACGCGACCTGTTCCGCGGGAGCGCGGCGGTGATTCGCTGCCATGAAGCGAAGGCGTTTGCCGGCGCGATCGTGGCCAGCCTTTCCATTCCGTGGGGACAAGCCAAGGGCGACGACGATCTCGGCGGCTACCACCTCATCTGGCCGCGCGACCTCGTGGAATCAGCGGGCGGGCTCCTCGCCGCCGGGGCCGCGGAGGACGCGGTGCGGGTGCTCGACTATCTGCAGGTCACCCAGGAGCCCGATGGTCACTGGCCGCAGAACATGTGGCATGCCGGGACGCCGTACTGGGACGGCATCCAGATGGACGAGACCGGGCTGCCCATCCTCCTCGTGGAGCTCACCCGGCGCGAGAAGGGCCTGGCCGAAGGCGAGCTCGCGCGCTTCTGGCCGATGGTTCGGCGCGCGGCGGGATACCTGGTCCGGAACGGGCCCGTCACGCCGCAGGACCGGTGGGAGGAACAGGCGGGCTACGCGCCGTCCACGCTGGCCGTGGAAGTCGCGGCCCTTCTGATCGCGGCCGAGCTGGCGGAGGAGAGCGGCGAGCCGGGGATGGCGACGTATCTGCGGGAGACGGCGGACCTGTGGAACTCGAGCATCGAGCGCTGGACGTATGTGAGCGGGGACCAGCTCTGCCGCCGGCTGCACGTGCGCGGCTACTACGTGCGCATCGCGCCGGCCGACAGCTCGGACGCGGCCTCGCCGGCCGACGGCTTCGTGGCGATCAAGCACCGGCCGCTCGGCGGCCGCACCATGCCCTATGCCCGGGTGGTGAGCCCGGACGCGCTGGCACTGGTGCGGTTCGGCCTTCGCTCGGCGGCCGACCCGCGCATCGCCGACACCGTCACGGTGATCGACGCGCTGCTCAAGGAGGACGTGCCCGGCGGCCCTGCCTGGCACCGCTACAACGGCGACAGCTACGGCGAGCATGCCGACGGCTCCGCGTTCGACGGCAGCGGGATCGGCCGGCTCTGGCCGCTGCTCACGGGTGAACGCGGACATTTCGAGCTGGCCGCCGGCAGGCGGGACGCGGCGGAGCGCCTGCTCGAGGCACTCGAGCGGTTTGCCGACGTCAGCGGCCTGCTTCCCGAGCAAATCTGGGATGCGGCGGACCTGCCGGACCGCGAACTCCGGCGCGGCCACCCGACCGGTTCCGCGATGCCGCTCGTCTGGGCCCACGCCGAGTACGTGAAGCTGCGGCGTTCGCTCCACGACGGTCGGGTGTTCGACATGCCGCCGCAGACATACCAGCGCTACATCGTGGAGGGCACCGCCGCGCCGCACGCGGCCTGGCGCTTCGGCGAGCCGATCCGGACGATGACGGCCGGGAAGACGCTTCGCCTGGAGACGCTCGCACCGGCCGAGGTCCACTGGGGCATCGACGGCTGGCGAGAGGTGCGTGACCAGCCCACGCGCGACACCGGGCTCGGGGTGCACGTTGCCGATCTGCCGACCGCCGGCCTCCCCGACGGTGCCCTGGTGGACTTTACCTTCCGCTGGCCCGCGGCGGGGCGGTGGGAAGGACGCGACTTCCGCGTGGAGGTGGCGAGCGCGGGGTGAGCGCCTCCCGGGGCCGCTACAGCAGCCCGGCCGTGGCGAAGCTCAGAAACCGATCGCCGGCGATGATCACGTGATCGTAGAGCGGGAGATCCAGGAGCCGGCCGGCTGCCGCCAACTGCTGGGTGACCGCCCGGTCCTCGGCGCTGGGTGTCGGGTCTCCGGACGGATGGTTGTGGACCACGATGATGCCTGCCGCCGCCTCGGCGATGGCGGCGCGGAACACCTCGCGGGGGTGTACCAGCGAGCTGTTGAGCAGCCCGCGGGTGACCAGCACCTCGCGGAGCACCTGGCTCTGGCTGTCCAGCGCGAGCAGGTGGAACTCCTCCACCTGCAGGTCACGAAGGCGGTTGTCAAACAGGTGGACGACGTCCTCCGGCTCCCGGATGCGCGGGAGTGCGGGACGCTCCTCCCTGGCGGTGCGGGCGCCCAGCTCGAAGGCCGCGAGCAGGCGCGCCGCCTTGGTGGGCCCCACGCCGGCTGCCCTGAGCAGCTCGGCGCGCGGGCGCTGCGCGAGCCGGCGGAGCGATCCGTCGCTGACCTCGAGCAGGCGCCCGGCCACGTCCAGCACACTCTGGCCGTCCCGTCCCGTCCCGAGGAGAACGGCCAGCAGCTCGGCGGTGGTGAGCGCACCGGCTCCGAGCGACCAGAGACGCTCGCGGGGGCGATCGGCGGTGGGGAGGCTGGCGACGGAGGTGGACACACCGGCAATGTAGGGCCGCAGGGCGTCGGCACCCGGAGTCAAATCATGCGGGTGGGACGGAAGTCGCGCCCGAGTGCCGCCGCAAACTCCGCGGCCGTGAGGAACCGGTCTTCCGGCCGCTTGGCGAGGGCACGCAGCACCACCTGTTCGATACCGGGCGGCACATCGGGCCGAACCGTGCGGAGCGGCAGCACGGGGTCGGAGCGGTGCCGGGCGAATACGGCGGCGCGTGTCGCGCCGGTAAACGGTGGGTCACCGGTCAGCATCTCGTACAGCACGCAGCCCAGGCTGTAGATGTCCGTGCGGCCGTCGGGCGCCGAGCCGCCGGCCCCCTGCTCCGGGCTGCTGTACTCCGGCACCCCGAGCACGATGCCGGCGGCAGAGAGCCGCTCGCCGCCCGCCGCCTCGAGCACGGCCGCGATGCCGAAGTCCGCCACGAGCGCGTGCCCGGATTCGAGCAGGATATTCTTGGGCCGGACATCCCGATGGACCACGCCCTGTGCGTGGGCATAGGCCAAGGCGTCGGCGACGGTGCGCCCGATGGCGACGGCATCCTCGATCGGGAGCTGAACATCCCGCTCCAGCCGTTGCCGCAGCGACTCGCCGCGCACGTACGGCATGACGTAGAACAGGCCCGCGGGGCCGGGGCCGGGGGGCATGATACCGGAGTCATAGAGCTGCAGGATGTGCGGATGGTACAACCGGGCGAGAATGCTGATCTCGAGCCGGAACCGCCGCGCGTCGGTTGCGGTCGCGAGCTCCGGCCGCAGGATCTTGAGGGCGACCGCTCGGTCGTACTGGCGATCGCGCGCCAGGTAAACGATCGCGGCCGAGCCCCGGCCCAGCTCCCGCTCGACGACGTACCGGCCGGCGCCCCCACCCACCGCGTCCGGCGGGCGCTCTTCGCGCAGCCGCTCGAGGAGGGCCTCCAGGTCGCGGACCGGGACACCGGGCAGCTCCCCGCGCACCCGGCTCTCGTACTCTCTGGCGGCGCGTGACGCCCCCACCCAATCCCCGGTTGCCGCCAGCCCCCGGACCAACTCAGTGGCGGTCCGCTCGCTCAGAGGGTCGGCCGCGGCGAGCTGCCGCCGGTAGTCGACCTCCGCGGTGTGCTTCTCGCTGGACCTGGCCTGCTCCGCGAGCGTGCGCAGCGCCCGCGCATACTCCCCCGCGAGCCGCGCCCGTTCGCGCTCGGTCCAGCGCTCGAACTCCGGCGCGTCCGAGAGATAGAAGCCGTCAAGAAACGGCCCCTGGTACAGCGCCAGCGCTCCAGCAAGGTCTCCGTGGGCCGTCCGGCTCGCGAACTCGGCAAGATCGCTGGTCACCCTGTCCGGGTCGAGCCGCAGCGGGTCCGTGCCCAGGATGAGGCCGCCGGGAACCTGGCGTCGGAGCGAATAGAGGAGCTGCTCCAGGGCGTGTCGCGCGTTTTCGGACGCGCTCTCGGGCCAGAGGTAGCCGAGGAGCTTATCGCGGCTCATGCCGCGGTCGCCCGCCGTCGCCAACAAGGCCAGCAACGCCAGCCGGAGCCGCTGGGACGCCACGTGGTGCCCGTCGGAGTCGAGGAGGGTCAGCCCGCCGAGTACACCGAGCCTGAGCATGAGCTTCGAGTGAGCGGAGGGTGAGGGTGCGCTGAGCGTCGCCTCTTAGTGTGGGCCTGTGGTTCGGCTGGGGCAAGCTCCCGGCGGCGCGGGCAGGGCCGGAGGGACTGCCCCTCAAAGGCGAGGTCACCATGCGCACCCTGCTGACCCTCTCGGCGGTCGTCTCCCTAGGTGGTCAGGTGGCAGCCTGTTCGTCGACTCCCACCGGCACCTCGGCCCCCCCCGAACCCGGGGTCGTCACAGTCGCGCCGAGCGTCGCGGCTCTCGCGCGCGGATCATCTCTCCGGCTCACCGCCGCCGTGAGAGAGGCCGACGGCACGAGTGGGACCCCGTCCGGCCTGACCTGGCGGAGCTCGGATCCGGCGATCGCCAGCGTCGCCGCGGGCGGCCTGGTGTTCGGGCTCAGGGCAGGGCGCGTGCAGATCATCGCCGAGGCTCAGGGCATCACCGGCGCCGCCAGCGTGACTGTGGTGGAACCCAGCGGCACGCCGCACTGCATCGAGGCGTTGATCGTGGGAGCCGGCATCCCCGGTAAGGTCCCGGACTGCCGCTAGCTCAGGCCGCTAACCGCCGGCCGGAGGGAAGTACGGCCGGCTCCCCATCCCGTGATCGGTCACGTCCCGGACGCCTCGGAGCCCCGGAATCGCTCGCCGCAGGGCGGACTCGATCCCCTGGCTCAGCGTGACGCGCGCCATGCCGCAGCCCTGGCAGCCGCCTCCCATGCGCAGCACGACGATCCCATCCTGCACGTCGACCAGCTCGACCGTGCCACCATGCTGGGCCACCCAGGAGTTGATCTCGGTGCGGCACACGTGCTCGGCCACCCGATACACCGCGTCGTCGTCCGGCAGTCCGGCCGGCGCCGCCGCTGCCAGGGGGTCCGGCTGCTCGATCGCCGCGCGCACGGCGTACCGGAGCTGCGCCACGAGATCGCTCCACGGGGGAGCCGACGCGCTTTTGGTGACGGTCAGCTCGTCGCCGGCCACTACGACTTCCGCGACGCCGGGCACGTCCAGGAGCGCCTTGGCTACAGGGGCATCGCCCGTGTCGTCACCCCGGCTGTAGCGGCGTACACCGGAAAGGCGCACCGGCCGGCTCAGCACCAGCGTGCACCGGCTGCCGTCCACCGGCTTGGCGATGACCTTCACGGGCGACGACATGTCGTGAAGTGTGCTGGATCACAGCGGCAGGTCAAGCGGCGTCTCATTTAGAAAGGCAGCTCGGTCACCACCTCGGGCATCAGCACCTGGGCATCAGCGCGCAGTCGAGGTCCGCATGCCGCTCTCACGCCGTGAATTCCTCCGGGTTACCGCCGCCGGCTTGGGGCCGGGCACGGCGCTCGGCTCGCTGGCCGGCCTGGGGGCGAGCCTCGCACCCGCCACGGCCCGCGCGCAGCAGCTCCGGATCAAGCACGCGAAGGCAACGCCGAGCGTCTGCCCCTATTGCGCCGTCGGCTGCGCCACAATCGTCCATACGGTCGGCAACGAGATCGTCAACATCGAAGGCGATCTCAGAAGCCCGCACAACCAGGGCTGCCTCTGCCCCAAGGGCGCGGCCATCTACCAGCTCCACAAGAATCCCAACCGCGCCACCAAGGTGCTGCACCGGAAGCCGGGCGCGACCAAGTGGGACGAGGTCGAGCTGGACTGGGCGATGGACCGGGTGGCCGAGCTGGTGAAGAAGACCCGGGACGAGACCTTCGTCGAGCGGCTGGAGAACGGCAGGCTGGCGAACCAGACCACCGCCATTCTGGCCCTGGGTGGCGCCACGCTCGACAACGAGTGGAATCATCTGCAGCAGAAGCTCCTGCGCGGGCTCGGCATCGTCGGCATCGAAAACCAGGCCCGAATATGACACTCCTCCAGCGTCCCCGGTCTGGGGACCCGACTCGGTCGCGGCGCGGCGACCACCTATCCGCGCAACATGGAGCAGTCGGACTGTATCGTGTTCGAAGGCTCCAACATGGCGGAGTGCCACCCGGTGGCGTTCCGCTGGCCCATGAAGGCCAAGGTGGAGCACGGGGCCAAGCTCATCCACGTTGATCCGCGCTTTACCCGCACCAGCGCGATGTGCGACATCTACGCGCCCATCCGCGCCGGCGGCGACATCGGCTTTCTTGGCGGCCTCATCAACTACGTCATCAACAACGAGCGGTGGAACTCCGATTCGTTCTTCCGGGAGTACCTGCTCAACTACACCAACGCCGCCGTCATCATCCGGGACGACTTCAAAGGCACCGAGGACCTGGACGGGGTGTTCTCCGGCCTCATGAAGTACTCGGGCGGCGCGCCCGAATGGCCGTACGACGGGTTCCTGGGCACCTATCAGACCGACTCCTGGCAGTACGCCACCCACGGCGAGGAGCAGGGCCAGCCCCGGGGTGGCGAGGAGAATGCGGCCCCGGGCCGACGCAGCGCGCAGCGGCCGGTGCGCCCGGACGAGCCCCTGGACGAGGTGATCCGCTCGCTGCGGAAGCCCACCCCCCTCCGCGACGACACGTTGCGCAACCCCCGCTGCGTGTTCCAGCTCCTGAAGAAGCACTTCAGCCGCTACACCCCTGAAATGGTGGAGCAGGTAACCGGCTGCCCGCGAGCCACGTTCACCAAGGTCGCCGAAACCATCCTCGAGAACTCCGGGCGGGACCGCACCACGTCCTTTGCCTACGCGGTCGCCTGGACGCAGCACACCAATGGGCCGCAGGTGATCGGGTGCTGCGCGCTGCTCCAGCTTCTGCTCGGCAACATCGGCCGGCCGGGAGGCGGGATCATGGCGCTCCGCGGGCACGCCTCGATTCAGGGCTCGACCGACGTGCCGACGCTCTACCACAGCATCCACGGCTATATGCCCGCGCCGTCCGCGCTCAAGGACCACCAGAGTCTGCGCGAGTACCTGGCCACCGAGGGGACCGCCACCAGCTACTGGGCCAACATGCCCAAGTTCCTGGTTTCCTACTTCAAGTCGATGTACGGGGACGCGGCCACGCCGGAGAACCAGTTCGGCTACGACTGGCATCCCAAGATCTCGGGGGACCACTCGCACATGCCGATGTTCGTCGCCATGGCGGACGGACGGGTGAAGGGCATGCTCTGCATCGGACAGAATCCCGCCACTTCGCTCAACGCGGGGCTCGAGCGCAAGGGCATGCGGCAGCTCGATTGGCTGGTGGTCAAGGACAATTTCCTGATCGAGACCGCCACATTCTGGAACCGGGCGCCCGAGGTCGAGTCGGGAGACGTGAAGCCGGAGGACATCAAGACCGAGGTGTTCTTCTTCCCATCGGCCCAGGTTGCCGAGATCGATGGGAGCTTCACCAACACCCAGCGGATGCTGCAATGGCACTTCAAGGCAGCCGAGCCACCGGGCCAGTGCCGCTCCGACCCCTGGTTCACCCACCAGTTGGCCCTCCGGCTCAAGCGGCTCTATGCCGACAGCGCCCTGCCCCGCGACGAAGGCTTCAAGAAACTGACGTGGGACTTCGACCCCGATGACCCGGCGAAGGAGAGCATTCCGGGGGAGCCCGACCTGAAGAAGGTGCTGCGGGAGATCAACGGCTACTACACGGGCGACCCGGCCCGCCATCTCGCCGGGTTCGACGAGCTGAAGGACGACGGATCCACCACCTGCGCGTCGTGGATCTACTGCGGCGTCTACCCCGCGCCGGACCGCAACCTGGCCGCCCGGCGCGAGCCCGATCCGCCCGGGGAGCCCGGCGCGGAGCTCAACTGGGGCTGGGCGTGGCCCGCCAACCGGAGAGTGCTGTACAACCGAGCCTCGGCCGATCCCCAGGGCCGGCCGTGGAGCGAGCGGAAGAAGTGGGTCTGGTGGGATGGGAAGCAGTGGACGGGCTACGACGTCCCTGATTTCTCGCTGACCAAGGCACCCTCCGCGAAGGGTGATCCGAAGGGTATCGGCCTCGACGCCTTCTCGGGCCGCCAGCCGTTCATCATGATTCCCGACGGCACGGGCTGGTTATTCAACTCCTCGGGCCTGCTCGACGGCCCGCTCCCCACGCATTACGAGCCCGCCGAGTCGCCGGTGCGGAATGCACTGTACCGCCAGCAGAGCAGCCCGGTGCTCAAGTACTGGAAGCACGATGGCAATCCGCTCGCGAGCGTGGGCGATCCGCGATTCCCCTACGTGATCACCACCTACCGGCTGACGGAGCACTATCTCTCCGGCGTGATGAGCCGCTGGAATCCGTGGCTCGCGGAGCTGATGCCGGAGCTGTTCATCGAGCTGTCGCCCGAGCTCGCGGCCGAAAAGGGCATCCGGAATACCGACTGGGTGCGCATCAGCTCGCCGCGGGCGCACATCCGGGCCAAGGCCCTGGTGACCCGCCGCATGCGGCCGTTCCGCCTGGGCGGCAAGATCGTCCACCAGGTCGGCATGCCGTGGCACTGGGGTTGGGAGGGGCTCGCCACCGGCGACGTCACCAACACGCTGACCTCCATGGTGGGCGACCCCAACGTGAGCATCCACGAAGGCAAGGCGTTCGTCTGCAACGTGGAGAAGGCCTGATGCCCGAGCCGATGGGATTCTACACGGACACCACGGTGTGTATCGGGTGCAAGGCGTGCGAGGTCGCCTGCAAGGAGTGGAACCAGCTCCCCGCGGCCGGTGGCGGCCGGCACGAGATGAGCGGCGACAGCTACGACAACACCCAGCGGCTGGACGGCATCCACTGGCGGCACGTCAAGTTCGTCGAGCAGTTCAGCGAGGACCGGAACGACGGCCGCTGGCTCATGATGAGCGACGTGTGCAAGCACTGCGTGCGCGCGCCCTGCCTGGAGGTCTGCCCCACGGGTGCCATCATCCGGACCGAGTTCGACACGGTGGTCATCCAGTCGGACGCCTGCAATGGCTGCCGGCTGTGCATCGCGGCCTGTCCCTTCGGCGTCATCGACATCAACCCCGCGTCCGACACCGCCCAGAAGTGCACGCTCTGCTATGACCGGCTCCAGGTGGGGATGGAGCCCGCCTGCTCCCAGGCCTGCCCCACCGATTCGATCCGGTTCGGCACGATCCGGGAGCTCAAGCAGCAGGCCGAGTCACGGGTGCGCCAGCTCCACCAGCTCGGCGAGAGCCGGGCCCGGCTGTACGGCGCGGACCAGAAGTTTCTGGGCGGCCTCAACTCGTTCTATCTCCTGGTGGACGAGCCCGAGACCTACGGCCTCCCCCGCTCGCCCCGGATGCCCACCCGTAACCTGCTCCCCAGCGCACTCCTCTCGACCGCCGGCGCCGTGGTGATCGCCCTGCTCGGCCTCGTCGGGCTGCGGAAGCGGCTGATGGACGATCGTGCCGAGTCGCGGGAGGACGCCGATGTCTGACACCTTCTTCACCGGCTCGCCGCACTGGGCCTGGTGGATCATCCTGTATTTCTTCATCGGCGGGATCGCCGGCGGCGCGTTCTTCCTGGCCTCGCTGCTGCACCTCTTCGGTCGCCCGGCGGACCGGCCGCTCGTGCGCCTCGGCTACTACACCGCGTTCGTGGGGGTGATCCTGAGCGGATTCCTGCTCACGATCGATCTCGACCGGCCGCTGCGCTTCTGGCACATGCTGATCGAATCGAACACCGGCCGACCGATGTTCAAGGCGTGGGTGCCGATGTCGGTCGGCTCATGGGGGCTGATGTGCTTCGGACTCTTCGCCTTCCTCGCGGCGCTTGCCGCGCTGAGCGAAGACCGGCCGAACGTGAGATGGCTCCAGTCCGCACCGATCCGGGCGCTCCGCGGACGGGGGCCGGCGACCGGCATCGCGGTGCTCGGCAGCCTCTTCGGCTTCTTCCTGGCCGGCTACACCGGGGTCCTGCTCGCGGTCACCAACCGGCCCATCTGGGCCGACTCGACGCTGCTTGGACTCCTGTTTCTGGTCTCCGCCGCCTCGACCGGCGCGGCGACACTTATCCTGCTCGCGGTCTGGCGGAGAGCGGGCCACCCGGGGTCGCTGGACTGGCTCGGCTGGTTCGACCGCCGGGTGCTGGTCCTGGAGCTGCTGGTCCTGATCGCCTTCCTCATTACGCTGGGATCCGTCGCGCGGGCGTTTCTCAACTGGTGGGGCGTGCTGCTGCTGGTCGGCGTGGTCGGCATCGGGATCGTGGTGCCGCTTTTGATGGAGCGGGGGCACGATGTGCGCGCGCCCCACCATCTCGTCCGGAGCGCGTCCCTGGTTCTGCTCGGGGGCTTCCTGCTTCGCGTCGTGGTGCTGCTTTCGTCCAACCAGATCCACGTGCTGGGATCGGGAGTGACGGGCCGGTGAGACGGCGCGCACGAGCGGTGAGCCTCCTGCTTCCGCTGCTCGGCGCCGCCGCCTGCGCGAGCCCGGAGGCGAGCCGCACCCGCGGGGGCGGCCCGGGTGCCGACGTGGGGAATCGCAGCCGGACGGTCGAGATCCACGCCGGGGCTCGACCCTATTACAAGACACCGTGCGTCACCAAGCCGGTCGACTGCACGGGACCACCGGCGGTCTTTGGAGCGACTTGATCTCACGACTAGACGAGCTCGAGCGGCAGCGGCCCGAATGGCGGTCGTGGCTGCGGCTGCTGGCGGAAGTGGGCGAGGCGCTGGATGAGGACGCCGCGCAGTCGCACTTCGCCGCGGTCGAGCCCGACCCCTCGGCCGGCGCGCCGTTGCTGCACGGGCGGGAGCTGGTGGTTGACGCGGGCCGGCTGCAGCGGCTGGTGCACCGTCTCGCAGCATTGGCGTCGCTCGGCGAGTACCGGCCGTCGCGAGCCGAGGCCATCGCGCTGCTGCAGGCCGCGGTGCAGCGGGATCGCGCCGGCATCGACGCGCTCGCGCTCGCGGCCGGCATCGATCCGGCGCCGCTCGGCTCGCTGGCCGAGCTGGCGGCCCTTCCGTCGCTGCACGCCTGCCGCCGCGTGCTCGAAGCCAGCGCGCCCGCCCACTGGCCGCACGGCTACTGCCCGATTTGCGCCGGTGGGCCGGTGCTGGTGGAGCACCGCGGCCTCGACCGAAGCCGCTGGGCGCGGTGTAGCCGATGTGGCGGCGCGTGGGAGGTGGAGTGGCTGCGCTGCGTCTACTGCGGGGAGCGGGGGCACGAACGCCTGGGCTCGCTGGTGCCGGAGGACGGGGGCGACGTGCTGAAGGTCGAGACCTGCGCCAGTTGCCGGGGATACGTCAAGTCGATGGCCACTCTTCTCCCCATCGCGCCGTTCGAGCTGCTGCTCCGCGATCTCGAGACGGTCGAACTCGATCTCGTCGCCCTCGATCGGGGATATCACCGGCCGGCGGAGCGGGCCCGTCCACTCGAGACCCGGGTAGTGGCCCGCAGCTCCCGGGCGGCCGCCGGCGCCGCGCTCGAGACGACGTGACCGGACCCACTCCGCCGCCGATGCCGGCCCGGCCGGCCGAGATCTGCCGCCGGCTTCTGGCCGCGCTCGATGCGTCCGAAGGGCGCCGCCGCCGGCGCAAGCGCAACACCACGCCCGACGCGATCGGCATGGCGGTCAAGCGCCGGCTGCTGGAAGAGACTGTGCGGGACGACCCCGAACCGGAGGACTACGAGGGTTGGCTGGCGCGGCAATGCGTGAGGGCGGAGTCCACCCCCAGCGGGCCGATCCGGGCCATGGCCGTCGACGTCCTTGGCGAGTGGCGGCTGGCGCAGGCGTCGGGGGTGTTCCGGCGCTGGCTCGAACAGGGCGCTCCGTCCGACGACGCGGCTGAGGGCGGTGACTTTACCGCCCCACCCCGTGACACTTCTTGTACTTCTTCCCCGACCCGCACGGACACGGATCGTTCCGCCCCACCTCCGGCACCGCCGCCGTCGCGCGTCCCACGGGACCCAGGGAACTGCTGACGGCTGCGGTCGGGGCCGCGGGCATGGCCCGGGGCGCCGGTCCCATGAACAGATCGTCGGCCCCGCTCGTGGCCGCCGCCGGGTGGCTCGCGCCCACCGGCGTGGGCGGCGGCATCGGCCGGCGTGCCTGCGGCTCCGCCCGGGGCTCCGCACTCACCTGGATCTTGAGGAACCGCTCGGTGAACGTGGACTGGATGTCGCGCATGAGGTCTTCGAACATGTCGAATGCCTCGCGCTTGTACTCGATCAGCGGGTCCTTCTGGCCCCACGCCCGGTACTGGATGGCGTTCCGGAGCTGGTCGAGATCGTACAGGTGGTCCTTCCAGCGCTCGTCGAGCACCGCGAGCATGACCTGCGACAGAACCTGCGCGTCCACGTCGGGGATGCCGATGGTGCGGCCGAAGTCGGCGAGGTAGTCGATCTTCCGGCGGAAGCTCTCCTCGCCTTCGGCCTTGACCAGATCCACCATCTTCTCCAGGCTGGGCGCCAGCTCGGCATCGGTGAGCGCGTCCACCGTGACCAGGTACTGCAGCGTGAGCGCCTCGCGCAGCCCGCCGCGGTCCCACTCCTCGGGCCGCTCCGTGGTCGCCAGGAACTGGGTGACCGCGCGCTCGAGCGCGGCCTCGATCATCCGCCGCGCCTCCGCCTTGAGCTCTTCGCCCCGCTCGAGCGCGAACAGCCTGAGCGAGTAGACCACCTCCCGCTGCTGGTTCATCACGTCGTCGTACTCGAGCAGCCGTTTCCGGCTCTGGAAATTCTGCAGCTCGACCCGCTTCTGCGCCTGCTCGATGGCCCGGGTGACCAGGCCGCCGGTGATGACCTCGCCCTCCTCCGCTCCGCTCTTGTCCATCCAGCGCGCGATGCGGTCGGAGCCGAACAGCCGCATCAGATCGTCCTCGAGGGAGAGGAAGAAGATGCTCTGGCCCGGATCGCCCTGTCGGCCGGAGCGGCCGCGGAGCTGCCGGTCGATGCGGCGCGACTCGTGGCGCTCGGTGCCGATGATCTGGAGCCCCGCCTCCGGCTGCTCGAGGTCGAGCGCCTTGTCGAGTTTGATGTCGGTGCCGCGGCCGGCCATGTTGGTGGCGATGGTGATCGCCGCCCGCTGCCCCGCGCCGGCCACGATCTCCGCCTCGCGCTCGTGATACTTCGCGTTCAGCACCTCGTGCTTGAGGCCGCGCCGCTTGAGCTGCCGCGAGAGCGTCTCCGACACGTCCACGTTCACCGTGCCGATGAGGATGGGCCAGCCGAGCGCGTGGAGCCGGTCCACCTCGGCGATGATCGCGTCGTGCTTTTCCTTCCGGGTCTTGTAGATCCGGTCGGCCTGGTCGTTGCGCCGGATCGGGCGGTGGGTGGGGATGACGCTCACCTCGAGCCCGTAGATCTGGAAGAACTCCGTCTCCTCCGTTTCGGCCGTGCCCGTCATGCCGGCGAGCTTGTCGTACATCCGGAAATAGTTCTGGATGGTGATGGTGGCGAAGGTCTGGGTCTCCGCCTTCACCTGCACCTGCTCCTTGGCCTCCACCGCCTGGTGCAGCCCGTCCGCCCACCGCCGCCCCGTCATGATACGGCCGGTGAATTCGTCCACGATCATCACCTGGCCGTCCTGCACCAGGTAGTCCACTTCCTTCTCGTAGAGGACGTGCGCCTGGAGCAGCTTGTGGACGATGTGCAGCTTCTCGCTCTTGACGGCGTAGTCGGCCTCGACCTGCCGCCGCCGCTCGATCCGCTCCTGCGGCGAGAGCGCCTCGTCCTTGTCGATGCGGTGGATCTCCTCCGAGATGTCCGGCACCATGAAGAACTCGGGATCGTCGGGCGACATCGCCTCCGCGCCCCGGTCGGTCAGGTGGACCGAATGGCCCTTCTCGTCGAGAACGAAATAGAGCGTGTCCTCCAGGTCGCGCATCCGCTGCTGCTTCATCGGCAGCTTGCGGTCGGCGATGGCGTCGAGCTCCATCCGCTGGATCAACTGCTTGATGCCCGTTTCGTTCGTCAGCTTGAGCAGCCGCTTGTTCTTCGGCATGCCGAGCTGAGCCTGGTACAGCTTGAGCGCGGCGTCCTGGCGCGTCTTCTCGTCTTCGAGCAGCCGCTCGGACTCGGCGAGCAGGGTGTTCACCACGCCGGTCTGCTTCCGCACCAGCTCCGCCACCTGGCGATTGAACGCGGCGTACTTGTCGTCCGCCTCGTTGCCCACCGGCCCCGAAATGATGAGCGGAGTGCGGGCCTCGTCGATGAGGATCGAGTCCACCTCGTCGATGATGGCGTAGGCGTGCTCCCGCTGCACCCGCTGCTCCAGCGAGAACACCATGTTGTCACGGAGATAGTCGAAGCCGAACTCGTTGTTCGTGCCGTAGGTGATGTCGGCCAGGTAGGCGGCACGCCGCTCGGGCGAGGACGGCTCGGTATCGTCGAGGCAGGCGACGGTGAGGCCGAGATAGCGGAATACGTGGCCCATCCACTGCGAGTCGCGGCGGGCCAGGTAGTTGTTGACGGTGACCAGATGCGCGCCGCGGCCCGCGAGCGCGTTGAGGTAGAGCGGGAGCGTGGCCACGAGGGTCTTGCCCTCGCCCGTGGCCATCTCGGCGATCCGGCCCTGATGCAGCACCAGGCCACCGATGAGCTGCACGTCGTACGGCACCATGTCCCAGACGAGGTCGTGGCCCATCACCGTCACCGTGGTGCCCAGCAGCCGGCGGCAGGCCTCCCGCACGGTCGCGAACGCCTCGGGGAGCAGCTCGGCGAGGCCTTCCGCCAGCGCCTTCTTGTAGGCGGTCTCGATCTCCTGGAACCGGCGCTCCAGGCCCTCGCGCTCGTCGGGGTCGGCGCAGCCGTGCTTGGCCTCGCGGACCTCCTCCAGCTCGGCCTTGAGCGTGCCGGTCCGCTCCGCCAGCCGCGCGCGGAATACGGCGGTCTGGGCCTTGAGCTCGTCTTCGCTCAGGCCCGCCAGGCGCTCCTCTTCGGCGTGGATGGCATCCACGGTCGGCTGGATGCGCTTGCGCTCGCGGTCGAACCGCGTGCCGAAGACCGTGGTGATCAGATTCTTTATCATGCTCCGTCCAAATATAAGCGGTGCCGGGCCACATACTCGGCCACCCGATCGGGCACCCAGTAGCGGATCGAGCGGCCCGCCCGGACCCGTTCCCGGATCTCCGTCGCCGAGATTTCCACGGCGGGGACCTCGACGCCGGCCGAGATCAGGGGCGACGGGGGCACCGGGATCCCGGCCCGGGCGAACACGACGATCCTCGCCAGCCCCGGCAGCGCCGCGGCATCGTGCCAGGCCTCGAGCTCCAGGGCGGCATCGGACCCCAGCAGCAGGGTGAAGGCGGCCCCCGGCTCGCGCGCGCGCAGCGCCCGGAGCGTTTCGGCGGTGTAGGACGGCCCGGGACGGCCCAGCTCGATCGGCTCTACGGCGAGCTTCGGCGCGCCCGCCACGGCCAGCTCGAGCATGGCGGCCCGGTCGGCGGCGGGCGCGGCGTGAAGCCCACGCTTGAAGGGCTGCTCGCGAGCGGGCATGTAGCGCAGTTCGTCCAGCCCCAGCTGCTCGGCCGCCGCCTGGCCCGCGATCAGGTGGCCGTGATGGATCGGGTCGAACGAGCCGCCGAAGAGCCCGATGGCGCGAGCGGAGGAGGGGGTGGCGGGCATCGGGCGCTACCCGGCGCGGGATCCGGCTTCCCGGCGCCTCACGAGGCCGCCGGCTCGGCCGGGCAGGCCTTCCCCGCTCCCGGCGCGCCCGAATGAAACCGCCGGATGTACCCGCAGGTCTCCGCCACATCTTCCTTGTAGCCGAGGGTGCGGTAGGCCTGCACCAGCCGGATCAGCGCGTCCGGCGCCACCTTGCTTCGGGGATAGGTCGCGACCAGGTCCTTGAGGTACAGGATCGCCGAGTCGTAGGCCTTGAGCCGCATGTAGTAGAGCGCCGATCGGTACTCCTTGTAGGCGAACCGCTCCTGCAGCGCCTCGATCCGCTCCTGCGCCCGCTTGGCGGGCGTGCCTCCGGGATACCGGTTGAGCAGCTCCTGGTACGTCGCGAGCGCGGTCTGGCCGTACGACGGGTCGAGCTCGGGCTTCCGCCACAGCTCGGCGTAGGCGTCGCCGGCCCGGAGGAGCGCCTCGGGCGCGAGGGGGTCGTTCGGCGTATCGTCGGACACTTTGCGAAACTCGCGCGCGGCCTCCAGGTTGCTTCCCAGCGCCAACTGTGCCTCTCCCAGGAACAGGTGTGCCTGAGCGCTCCGGGTATCGCCGGGGGGGAGCTCGAGCAGCACCCGCTGGAGGTCCTTGGCGGCGTCCCCCCACTTGCCTCGGCGCACCGCGTGCATCGACTGCGTCCAGAGCGAGTCGATGGCGCCGCGGCTCGCCGTCTCCGACACGGCGGAGACGGGGGTCGGGGCGGCCCGCGCCGGCGCCCTCGCGCCGCCGCACGCGCCCGCTCCCGCCAGCAGGAGCAGCCAGGCACTTCGATGGATCATTGCACTCTCGTGCGGACGGTCTCGCCCGCGGATGATGACGTTCCCAGTGTGGTGAGGCGGGCCGCCGCCGCCTGCCCCATCGAGTCAGCGGTCCCGCCCGAGACTACGGTCTGAAAGGCGAGGGCCGCGGCCAGAGTGTCCCCCTGCGTGAGCCGTTCCGCCCCATACCTGAGGAGCGCGCGCCGGCCCGTCGCGCTGGCCGAATCCACCCGGGCCGACTCGGCGAACCAGAGCGCCGCGGCCTCCGACTGCCCGGCGGAATCGGCCCGGGCGCCCAGCGCGTAGGCGCAGTCGGCCACGCCGCGTCCGGCCGGCGCACGCACGCTGCTGTCGCGGCTGCGGCGGAGCACCGCCCGGTACTGGAGCAGCGCCTGTCCGCACCCGGTCGTCGCCTCCAGGGCACGGCCGTACACGGTGAGCAGCGAGTCGACCGACCCTGGCGTGGGAGCGGCCGCGAGGGCCTGCGGCAACACAGCCGCCGCCTCGGCCGAGTCCATGCCGGGCTGGGCGAGCAGCAGGAGCGCATACCGGCCGGTGGGGCGCTCGGGCGCCACCGCGGCGAGGCCGGCAAGGACGTCCCGGAGCACGTCCGCGTTCCCCGCCCGCTCCGCCGCCCGCGCCACGGCCTCCAGTCCTTCCGCCGCCTCACCAGCCCGGGTGGGGTCCTGTCCGGCCAGCCGCGAATACGCCTCGGCCGCCTGGCGCAACTCGCCGGCATGGAGTGCCGCGGCGCCGGTCTTGGCCGAGACGCCCGCGTGGTCTCCGGACACGAGCCGGTACTGGCTCAGGGCCGCGGCCCAGTCCTCCCGACCGTAGGCCTGATCGCCCAGCCGCTCGTGGTCGCTCACACCACCGCAGGCGGCCACCACCAGCAGCCAAACCGCGAGCCCGCCCCTAGCGACGCCGCTCCAGCTCACCCGCCGGTGCGTCCCAGCATCGCCAGGTAGGCCTCGACCCGCGCATTCTCCGGCCGGCGCGCGAGGCATGCGCGCCAGACGTCGCGGGCACCGACGCCATCGCCGGAGAGGAAATGGGCGAGGCCCAGGGCCGCTTCGGCATCCACGAAGTTGGGCCGGGCGAGCAGCACCGCTTCCAGCGCCTCCCGCGCTTCGAGCGGGCGGCCGGCCTCGAGCATCACCCGCGCCATCCGGTAGCGCAGGTCGTGGAAGCCGGGGCCGAGCTCGAGGGCGCGCTCGTACTGCTCGATGGCCCGGCCCAGCGCCCCCGCTTCGGCGTAGGCGTCCGCCAGCTCGGCGTGCTGGTTGGCCAGCCGGCCGACCACGGGCGCCGGCAGTCCCTCACTGGGCGGCGCCACGCTCTCGGCGGCCCGGCGGAATGACTCCTCGGCCTCGTGGGAGCGGCCCAGCTCGCTCAGTATCAGCCCCTGGTGAATCAGCGCCTCGAGGTAGCGTGGGTTGAGCTCGAGCGCGCGGGCAAACTGGACGAGTGCCTCCTCGGGTCGGCCGAGCAGCGAGAGCGAGACACCGATCAGATGGTGCACGTCCGCGAACGCCCGTCCGGTGGCTACGATCTCTTCCAGGAGGTAGATCGCCCCGTAGTAGTCCTGCACGGTGAACCGGTCGCGCGCGCGGGCCAGGAGCCGCTCAGTCTGTCCGGCCATGGGCCTCCCGGAACCAGACGACGAAGCGCCGGATCCCCTCGGGGAACGGCGTACGGGGCGCGTACCCGAGCACCGCTCCCGACTTGGTGAGGTCGGCCGCGGTGCGCTGCACGTCGCCCGGCTGCATCGGCGCCCACTCCACCCGCGGCACGATTCCGAGCGCCGCGGCGATTTCGTCGAGCATGGTGCCGGTGGCGACGGCGCGGTTGCCGCCCAGGTTGAACGGCTCCATGCCGACCGGCGCGGTCGCGGTCCAGTCGATGGCCGCGGTCACGCCGGCGACGATATCGTCACAGTAGGTGTAGTCGCGCGCCTGGGTGCCGTCGCCGAAGAGCGTGATCACCTCCCCGGCCACCAGGCGCCGCGCGAACGCATGGATGGCCAGGTCCGGCCGCTGCCGCGGACCGTAGACGGTGAAGAAGCGGAGCGCGGCGCTCCGGAAGCCGTAGACCGGAGCCACCGCCCGCAGCAGCAGCTCGGCCGCGCGCTTGGTGGCCGCGTAGGGCGACACCGGCTCGATGGCCGCCGCGTCTTCCCGAAACGGCACCGGGGTGCTGTCGCCGTACACCGACGATGACGACCCGAGCGCGATCCGTGACACGCCGGCCCGCCGCGCCGCCTCGAGCACCGCGGCGGTACCCGCCACGTTCATCTCGGCATAGCCGACCGGATCGGCGAGCGATGGACGGACCCCCGCCCGCGCCCCCAGGTGCACGATCACCGTGTCCGGAGTGAGGCGGGCGCGGAGGGCGTCCACGTCGCGCATGTCCTGTTCGTGGAACGTGAACCCCGGGCAGGCTGCCGCTGGCCGGAGGTTCCGCTCCTTCATGGCCCGGGAGTAGAATGGATCGAAGTTGTCGATCCCGACCACCTCGTCGCCCCGGCGCACGAGTGCTTCGACCAGATGGGACCCGATGAACCCCGCCGCGCCGGTGACGAGGACACGGGTCACCGACGCGACCGCCCGATGCCATGGTACTCGAAGCCAAGCGCGGTCATCCGGTCGGGATCGTAGAGGTTGCGCCCGTCGATCAGGAGCGGCCGGCGCAGCAGCTTCCGCACGCGCTCGAAGTCCGGATTCCGGTAGACCAGCCATTCGGTCATGACCAGCAGCGCGTCGGCGCCGTGAGCCGCGCTGTACGGGTCGGCGCAGTACATGACGCGGTCGCCGAAAATGGCGCGAGCCGAGTCGGTGGCCTTGGGGTCGTGGGTCTGCACCCGGGCGCCGGTCTCGAGCAGGCCGTTGATCAGCGGGATTGTCGGACTCTCCCGCATGTCGTCGGTCTCCGCCTTGAATGCGAGCCCCCAGATTCCCACGCTCTTCCCGCTCAGGTCCTTGCCCAGGTACTTGATCGTCTTGTGCAGCACCACCCGCTTCTGGGCCTCGTTGACGTCTTCGACCGCCTTGAGCACGTCGAGCGAGAGCCCGAGGGCATCGGCGGTGTGGATGATCGCCTTCACGTCCTTGGGAAAGCAGGAGCCGCCGTAGCCCGGGCCGGGATAGAGGAACGCGCGCCCGATCCGCTGGTCGGAGCCGATACCGAGCCGCACGTTGTTCACATCGGCCCCGACCAGCTCGCAGAAGCGCGCCATCTGGTTCATGAACGAAATGCGGGTGGCGAGCATCGCATTGGCCGCGTACTTGGTGACCTCGGCCGAGGCGATATCCATGAAAAGGACGCGGTTGCCGCCCTGCCGGGTGAAGGGCGCGTAGAGCTCGCCCATCACCGCCCTGGCCTCCTCGTCGTCCACCCCGATCACCACGCGGTCGGGCTTCATGAAGTCCTCGATGGCGGCGCCTTCCTTGAGGAACTCCGGGTTGGAGCAGACGGCGAACGGCTGCTGCGTCTCGCACCGGACGGCCGCGCGAACCTTTTCGGCCGTGCCGACCGGCACCGTGGACTTGGTGACGACCACCTTGGAGTCATTCATGTTGCGGCCGATCTCCCGCGCCACGGCGAGCACGTGCTGCAGATCGGCCGAGCCGTCCTCGCCCGGCGGGGTGCCGACGGCGATGAACACGACCCGGGCGGCCCGCACCGCGGCCGGCAGATCGGTGGTGAACGTGAGCCGCCCCTCCTCCTGGTTCCGGCGCACCATCGGCTCGAGGCCCGGCTCGTAGATCGGGATCTCGTTCTGCTGCAGACGTCTGATCTTCTCCGCGTCCTTGTCGACGCAGATCACGTCGTTGCCGGTCTCCGCCAGGCAGGCGCCGGCCACCAGGCCGACGTAGCCGCTTCCGATCACCGCCACGTGCATTTCAGGCTTCCTTGGGCAGGGCGTTACGGGTGTCGACCACCAGTGGTGCGTTCCGCTGGATCATCCGATAGTCCACCGCCGTGTGATCGGTGACGATCATGACGCAGTCCGCGGCCGCAACGGCTTCGGGGGTGAGCGGCACGGAGCGAAACTCCCGCCCGTCCTCGGAGAAGACCGGCACATGGGGATCGGAGTAGCTCACCCGGGCCCCCTGTCCCTCCAGCAGGCGGATGATGTCCAGCGCCGGGCTCTCCCGGATGTCGTCGATGTCGCGTTTGTAGGCGATGCCCAGCACCAGCACCGAGGCGCCCCGGACCGCCTTGCCTTGCCCGTTCAACGCCTCGGCCAGCTTCCGGACCCAAAAGAGCGGCATCTCGGTGTTGAGCTCGCCCGCGAGGTCGATGAAGCGGGTCTTGTAGTTGAGGCCGCGCATCTTCCAGGCGAGGTAGTGCGGATCGATCGGAATGCAATGGCCGCCGAGCCCGGGGCCCGGCAGAAACTTCATGAAGCCGAACGGTTTGGTTGCCGCGGCCTCGATGACCTCCCACACGTCCACGCCGAGCTTGTCGCAGACGATCGCCATCTCGTTGACCAGCCCGATATTGACGCTGCGGAAGGTGTTCTCGAGCAGCTTCACCAGCTCGGCGGCATCCGTGGTCGAGACCGGCACGAGCGTGTCGATGGCCGGCTCGTAGAGCGCCATCGCCACGCGGCGGCAGTCGGCGGTGATGCCGCCCACGACCTTCGGCGTATTCCGGGTGCCGTACCTGGGATTACCGGGATCCACCCGCTCGGGGCTGAAGGCCAGGAAGAAGTCCTCCCCCACCGTGAGCCCCGTGCTCTCCAGCGCCGGCAGCAGGATCTCGCGCGTGGTGCCCGGGTAGGTGGTGCTCTCGAGGATGATCGCCTGGCCGCGCCGGAGCGTCCGCTTCACGGCCTCGGTCGCGGCCACGATGTAGCTGACGTCCGGGTCCTTGAACTTGGAGAGCGGCGTCGGCACGCAGATGGACACCGCGTCCGGCTCGGACAGCCGGGCCGTGTCCGTCGTGGCGCTCAGCCGCCCGGCGCCCACGGCCGCCCGAAGCTGGGCATCCGTCACGTCCTTGACGTGCGATCGGCCCGCGTTGATGCCGTCCACCACCTTCTGCTGCACGTCGAATCCGAGCACGCGGTAGCCGGCGTTCGCCAACTCGACGGCCAGCGGAAGGCCGACGTAGCCGAGCCCCACGATGCCGAACAGCGCCTCGCGCCGTTCGGCCCTGACGATCAGGTCATGGGCGATGCTCATGGGTAGAACTCCAGGACGGCGTCGATGACGGCTTGCTGCTGCGACTCGGTCAGCTCGGGGAACACCGGCAGCGAGATGACTTGCGCCGATGCCGTTTCGCTTACCGGAAAGCTGCCCTCGCCGTAGCCGAGATGGGCGAAGCAGGGCTGCAGGTGCAGCGGCAGCGGATAGTAGACCGAGCTTCCGATGCCTTTGGCGCGCAGGTGGGCCTGCAGCTCGTCCCGACGCGGCACGCGGATGGTGTACTGGTTGTAGATGTGCTCGTTGGCCGGATCGGTTCGCGGCGGGCACACCGCGGGATGCGCGGCAAAGGCCTCCGTATAGCGCGCCGCGTGACGGGCCCGGGCCGCGCTCCAGCCGGCCAGATGGGGCAGCTTGGCCAGCAGCACCGCGGCCTGCAGCGTATCGAGGCGGCTGTTGAATCCGACTTCGTCATGGTAGTACTGCCGGCTGCCGCCGTGCAGGCGCAGGCGCCGGAGCCGCCCGGCGAGCGGCTCGTCCTGTGTCACCATCATCCCGCCGTCGCCGAAGGCCCCCAGGTTCTTGCTGGGAAAGAACGACAGCGTGCCCACGGTGCCGAGCTCCCCGGCGACGCGCCACGCGCCGTCGACCTTGCGCCGCGCGCCGATCGCCTGCGCGGCATCCTCGATCAGGGCGATGCCGTGCCGCTCGGCGATCGGCACCAGCGCCTCCATGGCGGCCATCTGGCCGAAGAGGTGGACCGCGATGATCGCGCGCGTCCGGGGCGTGACCGCTGCCGCCACCGCCGCCGGGTCGAGATTGAAGGTATCGGCCTCGATGTCCACGAACACCGGGGTCCCACCGGCGTTGTGGATGGCGCCGGCGGTGGCGAAGAAGGTGAACGGGGTGGTGATGATCTCGTCGCCCGGCTTCAGATCGAGGGCCCGGAGCGGAAGGAGGAGGGCGTCAGTGCCGCTCGCGCACGCGATCCCGTGGGCCGCATGCGACAGCGCGGCCACGGCGGCCTCGAGCTCCGTCACCTCGGCACCCATGATGAAGGCCTGGCGCTCGATCACGCGCATGACGGCCGCGAGCACCTCGCCCTCGACACTACGATACTGCGCCACGAGATCGAGCAGTGGTACGTTCACCGGAGCGGTCCATGTGAAAGCCAGCGTTCAAGGCGGAACCCACGGCAGCCGTGCAACTTAGCGGCCGCGGACGGGTGGGTCAATCTGGCGGAGGGACACCCCGTCCTCCTGGTACCGGGCCCCGCAGGCGTCACATGTGCCGGTGCCGTCCACCGACAACTGGAGACGGACACCGCATTGGCACATCCACCCTACCCGCCGCGCCGGCACCCCGACCATCAAGGCGAACGCCGGCACCACGCCCCGGACCACCGCGCCGGCTCCGATGAAGCAGTACTCGCCCAGGGTGGCCCCGCAGATGATGGTGGCATTGGCCCCGATCGACGCGCCGCGGCGGACGAGCGTGGGCCGGTATTCCGACTGGCGCGGGATGTGGCTCCGGGGGTTGGTGACGTTGGTGAACACACAGCTCGGGCCGCAGAAAACGTCGTCTTCGAGGGTCACGCCTTCGTAGATGGAGACGTTGTTCTGCACCTTCACGTTGTCGCCCAGCCGGGTCCCGTTCATCACCACGACGTTCTGCCCCAGGTTGCAGCGTTCACCGATCACGGCCCCGGGCATGACGTGGCAGAAATGCCAGATCTTCGTCCCCGCGCCGATGGTGGCGCCGTCGTCGATGTAGCAGGATTCGTGGGCGAAGTAGTCAGGCATGATTGTGGTTAGTCGTGAGTCGTGAGTCGTGAGTCTTGGGTCGTGGGTGTACGGCCCGGGAGCCTGGAAACCAGCTCACGACCCATGACTCACGACTCACGACTCCCCCCCGAGATACTCCCCGAGCGCGCCGATCAGCTTCACCTCGGGCTCGAGCCGCACGCCGGTGCGAGCCTCGACCTGCCGCCGGACGAGCTCGATCAGCGCACGCACGTCCGCGGCGGTCGCTCCGCCGGTGTTCACGATATAGTTGGCGTGCATCGGCGATACCTCGGCGGCGCCGACGCGAGTGCCCTTGAGCCCGGCCGCCTCGACCAGTTGCCCGGCGGTCCGCGGCCCATCGGTTCGCTGCCAGCTCGGCCCGGACGGGTTCCTGAAGACGCTGCCGCAGCACGGCTGATTGAACGGCGTCCCGCGCTGGCGCCACTCGAACATTTCGGCGATCTGCTCGTCGAGCTCGGCCTGCGCCGCGGGACGGAGGCGCACCACCGTCTCGAGCACGATGTTCCCGTCCAGCCCGCTCCGCCGGTACGTGAACGGGACCTCGGCCCGACCGAGCACGTGGTCCCGGCCGGTGGCGTCGACGACGGTGACGCGCTCGACCACTGCCGACCAGTCGCCCCCGTGGCAGCCGGCGTTCATGTAGACGCCACCGCCGACGGAGCCCGGCACGCCGACGAACACGTGCAGCCCCGCGAAGCCCGCTGCCGCCGTCCGGCGCGCGGCGAGCGGTGCCGGGAGCCCTGCACCCAGGGTCCAGCAGTGGCCGTCCTGCCGGAGCGTGTCGAGCCCCTTCCCCAGCCGGATCACCAGCGCGTCGAGTCCGGCGTCCGGGAGGAGGATGTTGGAGCCAAGGCCCAGCGCGAACCACGGGATCCCGGCCGCATGTGCGGCACTGATCGCCACACTCACATCTTCGGCGGTGGCCGGCAGGACCACGGTCGCCGGACCGCCGATCCGGTAGGTGGAATATCGCGCGAGCGGTTCCCCTTCCCGCACCTCGCCCCGCACCCGCTGGCGGAGCGCCCGCGAAAAGGCGGGGTCGCGCGCCGTCAGCCCGTCCACTCGGGCGACATCTCCCGCGCCATCGCATGCCATTCCTGGAGCGGCCGGACCTCGCCCGCGCGGCTTCGGAGCGCGATGATCGCGTCGCAGGCCGCGGAGGCACCTGAGAGCGTCGTCGTGTACGGCACCCGGTGCTGGAGCGCCGCTTGGCGGATGGCGTAGTCGTCCAACTGGCTGAGCTTCCCGAGCGGCGTGTTGATCAGGAGCTGAATCTGTCCCGAGACGAGCAGATCGATCGCGTTGGGCCGGCCCTCGTGCACCTTGAGCACCCGTTCCGTCGGGACCCCGCGGGCCCGCAGGTACCGCGCCGTCCCCTCGGTGCCCAGCACCCGGAAGCCGAGCGCGTGGAACCGCCGCGCGATGGGCACCACGTTCCCCTTGTCATGGTCGTTCACGGTGACGAAGACGGCGCCCTCCAGCGGCAGCGCGCCATCGGCCGAGATCTGCGCCTTGGCGAAGGCCATCCCGAAGGAGTCCGCGATCCCCATGACCTCGCCGGTCGAGCGCATCTCGGGCCCCAGGATCAGGTCCACCCCCTGGAGCTTGCTGAATGGGAACACCGCCTCCTTGACCGCCACGTAGGGCTGGAGCACGTCGTCGTGCAGGCCGAGATCATCGAGCGTTGCCCCGGCCATGATGGCCGCCGCCAGGCTGGCCAGCGCGACGCCGGTCGTCTTCGACACGAAGGGGACGGTGCGCGAGCCGCGGGGGTTCACCTCGAGCACGTACACGATGCCGTTCTTGATGGCGTACTGCACGTTGAGCAGCCCGACGACTCCCAAGCGCTCGGCGAAGGCGCGCGTGTGCCGGCGCATCTCCTCCACCTGCGGCTCGGTGATGAGGTACGGGGGCAGGACGCAGGCGGAGTCGCCGGAGTGGATCCCGGCGTCCTCGATGTGCTGCATGACCCCGCCGATCACGCAGCGGGTGCCGTCCGCGATCGCGTCCACGTCGGCCTCGAAGGCGTCCTCGAGGAAGCTGTCGATCAGCACCGGGTGCTCGGGCGCCACGCGCGCCGCGCGCCCGAAGTAGCTCTGCAGCGAGGCGTCGTCGTAGACGATCTCCATGGCCCGGCC
The DNA here is from genome assembly GCA_036262935.1 of Gemmatimonadales bacterium. Classification (GTDB taxonomy): domain Bacteria; phylum Gemmatimonadota; class Gemmatimonadetes; order Gemmatimonadales; family GWC2-71-9; genus CAVVWJ01. The sequence continues at coordinate 28,198 of DATAHW010000108.1, forward strand.
GCCCAGCACATAGGAGGGACGCACCACCACGGGATAGCCCACGCGCGCGGCCACCGCCACGGCCTCCTCCACCGAGAACGCCACACCGCTCGGCGGCTGGGCCACGCCCAGCTCGCGGGTGATCGCCTCGAAGCGCCCGCGGTCTTCGGCGAGGTCGATCGCTTCGGGCGAGGTGCCCAGGATCTTCACTCCCTCGCGCTCGAGGCCGCGCGCCAGGCGGAGCGGGGTCTGTCCGCCAAGCTGCACCACGACCCCGACCGGCTGTTCGACGGCCACGATCTCGAGCACGTCCTCCAGGGTGAGCGGCTCGAAGTAGAGGACGTCGGAGATGTCGAAGTCGGTGGAGACCGTCTCCGGATTGGAGTTGACCATGACTGTCCGGAAGCCGAGCTCGCGGAACGCCATGGCGGCGCGCACGCAGCAGTAGTCGAACTCGACGCCCTGCCCGATCCGGTTGGGCCCGCTGCCGAGGATGACCACGGTCCGGTCGCCGCTCGCCCGCGCCTCGTTCTCCTCGTCGTAGGACGAGTAGAGATACGGCGTGGACGACGGGAACTCGCCCGCGCAGGTATCCACCGTCTTGTAGGCCGGCCGGAGGCCCAGCCGATGCCGCTCCGCCCGGACCTCGCCCTCAGCGACCCCCCGGAGCTCACCGAGCTGCCGATCCGAGAACCCCAGCCGCTTCATCTTCCGCAGCGCGGCCCGGCGTTCCTCGTCCCCGACAGCCTGACCGCCCGACCGCCCGACCGTACCGCCCGCCTGCCATTCACCTTCGGCCTCGAGCAGCTCGGCCATCTGGTGCAGGAACCAGGGGTCGATGCGGGTTCGCTCCGCCACCGCCTCGACCGACGCGCCGAGCTGGAACGCACGCTTGATCTGGAACACCCGCTCGGGCGTCGGCGTCCGGAGGGCCGCGAGCACCGTTTCGAGCGTGTCGTCCTGCAGGCGGTCGTCGGCGGGCGTGGCGCCCACCACCCAGCCGGAACGGTCCGTCTCCAGCCCGCGGAGCCCCTTCTGGAACGCCTCCTTGAACGTGCGGCCGATCGCCATCGCCTCGCCGACGGATTTCATCTGGGTCGTGAGCGTCGGATCGGCCGCGGGGAATTTCTCGAAGGCGAAGCGCGGCACCTTGACCACGACGTAATCGAGCACCGGCTCGAACGACGCCGGAGTGACCCGGGTGATGTCGTTGGGCAGCTCGTCCAGCCGATAGCCCACGGCCACCTTGGTCCCGATCCGGGCAATGGGAAACCCCGTGGCCTTGGAGGCTAGCGCCGACGAGCGCGACACCCGCGGGTTCATCTCGATGACGAGCTGCTCGCCGGTGGCGGGGTCCACCGCGAACTGGATGTTGCAGCCGCCGGCCTCCACGCCGATCTCGCGGATGACGCGGATGGCGGCGTCGCGCATGACCTGGTACTCGCGGTCGGTGAGCGTCATGACGGGGGCGACGGTGATCGAGTCTCCCGTGTGCACGCCCATCGGGTCCAGGTTCTCGATGGAGCACACGATGACCACGTTGTCCGCCCCGTCACGCATCACCTCGAGCTCGAACTCCTTCCATCCGATGATGCTCCGCTCCACCAGCACCGAGCCTACCGGCGAGAGCTCGAGCCCGCGGCGGACGAGCGTCTCGAACTCCTGCCGGTTGTACGCGATGCCGCCGCCCGTGCCGCCCAGGGTGAACGAGGGGCGCAGGATGGCGGGATACCCGGTCTCCTCCACGGCGGCGAGCGCCTCCTCCAGGCTCCGGACGGTCCGGCCCGGCGGCGTGGCCAGCCCGATGCGGAGCATGGCCCGGGCGAACTCCTCCCGGTCCTCCGCCAGCCGGATGGCCCGCTCATTGGCGCCGATCAGCTCCACACCGTATCGGGCCAGGGTGCCGTCTCGCTCGAGCGCCATCGCGACGTTGAGCGCGGTCTGCCCCCCCATGGTGGGCAGCAGCGCGTCCGGCCGCTCGCGCTCGATCACCTTTGCCACCCACTCCGGCGTGACCGGCTCGATGTAGGTCCGGTCGGCCAGCTCGGGATCCGTCATGATCGTGGCCGGATTCGAGTTGACCAGGACGACCCGGTACCCCTCCTCCCTGAGCGCGCGCACCGCCTGCGTGCCCGAGTAGTCGAACTCCGCCCCCTGCCCGATGACGATCGGGCCGGAGCCGATGAGGAGGATGGTCTTGAGGTCAGTCCGCTTGGGCATCGACGAGGTCCTGGAGAAGCTGCTCGAGTGAGATTGACGGCATCCACCCGGTCGCGCGCCGCAGTTTAGTCGAATCGCCGACCAGATGGGGGATGTCGGCATTCCGGACCAGCGAGGGCTCCGGCTCGGGCGCCGCGCTCGCGCCGAGGAGGGCGGCGAGCCGCGCGAACACCTCGGCCAGCGACACCCCTGTCCCGCGCGCCACGTTGTAGATCTCACCCGGAACGCCGCGGGTGAGCAGCGCGCGATAGGCCTCGACGACGTCGCGCACGTCGAGCAGGTCGCGCACCGGATCGAGGTTGCCGGTCGGGACCGTCCGGGCGGCCGTCTCCCGCGCCCGCCGGAGCCGCCGCGCGAACGCGGGTACCACGTACCCGGGTGACTGCCCCGCGCCGGTGTGCGGGAAGGGCCGCGCCACCACCACGCGGAGCCCGGTCCGGCGCCAGGCCTCCAGCGCCGCGGTCTCGGCGCCCACCTTGCTCGCCGCGTAGGGCGAGACGGGCAGGAGCGGGTCGGTTTCCACGCGCGGGACCGGCGGCCCCACCCCATAGACTTCCCCGGTGGACACCAGCAGGACCACGGGATCGGCCATTCCGGCGTCGCGCCGGGACGCCACGGCCGCCACCAGCCGGGCGGTACCGGCCGCATTGATGTCCCACGCGAGGCCGGGGTCCAGCCGGGCCTCCCGGACCGACGCGACGGCCGCGAGATGGACGATCGCCTCGGGTTGCCACGCGAGCACGGCGGAAATGGAACTGTCCGCGGTGAGCTCGAGCGGAAGCACCTCGAGCCGGCTGCCGGCGCGCGTGTCCTGGCGCCAGTCTACCGGGGTGCCGCCGGGGCGGCACCCCGCAGCTACATCATCGCCCGCCTGCAGCAGGCGCCGCACCAGGTGCCGGCCGACGAAGCCGTCCGCCCCGGTGACCAGCACCTTCACGGCGTGCCCGAGCCCAGCCGCTTCAGGTCCGCGTCTACCATCATGGCCACCAGCTCCGCGAAGCCCACCCGGGGGCTCCAGCCCAGCTCCCGCCGGGCCTTCGCCGGGTCGGCCAGCAGGACGTCCACCTCGGCCGGCCGGTAGAATCGCGGGTCGCTCACGACGTAGTCGTGATAGTCGAGTCCGACACGGCCGAAGGCCAGCTCGACCAGCTCCCGAACGCTGTGGGTCTCCCCGCTGCCGACCACGTAGTCCACGGGATGCTCGCGCTGCAGCATCCGCCACATCGCCTCGACGTAGTCGCCGGCGAAGCCCCAGTCGCGCCGCGCGTCGAGGTTCCCCAGCCGGAGTTCGCGCGCGAGCCCCAGCTTGATGCGGGCCACGCCGTCGGTGACCTTCCGCGTCACGAACTCGATGCCGCGCCGCGGCGACTCATGATTGAAGAGAATGCCGCTCACCGCGTACAAACCATAGGACTCGCGATAATTCACCGTGATCCAGTGCCCGTACACCTTGGCGACGCCGTAGGGCGAGCGCGGATAGAACGAAGTGGTCTCGCGCTGGGGCGTCTCGGTGACCTTGCCGAACATCTCCGACGAGCTCGCCTGGTAGAACCGGGCCGAGGGGTGGACCAGGCGGATGGCCTCGAGGATCCGGGTGACGCCGAGGGCGGTGAACTCACCCGTGAGCACGGGCTGCGACCACGAGGTGGGCACGTAGGACTGCGCCGCGAGGTTGTACACCTCATCGGGCCGCGTGTCCTGCAGGACGACCGTCAGCGAGTGCTGATCGAGCAGGTCCGCCGCCACGATCTCGATCCGGTCGAGCAGGTGCTCGATCCGCTCGTAGCTGTGGTGGCTGGTCCGGCGCACCATCCCGACCACCTCGTACCCCTTGGCCAGGAGCAGCTCCGCGAGGTAGGAGCCGTCCTGCCCGGTCACTCCGGTGATGAGCGCCCTAGGCATGATGCCGCGGGTCAAGCGGTTGTGTCATCGGCCGTGGGAGATTAGGTTTACGGGCTTCCGGCGAGCGGGATTGCCGGCGACTACTCGAACTTTTCACATCAGACTGGCGGTTCGTCCGGCCGTCCGTCTCACCGAAGGTGGAACTATGGCACGGCTGTGCACCGTGTGCGGCAAGGGGCCGGTCACCGGCAACAACGTGAGTCACGCCAACAACCGCACGAAGCGCCGCTGGTACCCCAACCTGCAAACCGTCCGGGTGCTGGTCGAAGGCGCGCCGCGGCGCGTCCGGGTGTGCACGCAATGCCTGAAGAGTAACCGCGTCGCGAAGGCTCCGAGGACCACGGCCGCCGGGGCCTGACGCCCGGCCGGGTGTCGTGCGCCGGCCAAGAAAAAGGGGACCCTCGGGTCCCCTTTGTCGTTTCCGGCCGCCCGGGCTCCCGTCACTCGGAGAGCAGCTCGATGCGGGCGACATCGGCGCCGTCGCCCTCGCGGTGGCCCAGCTTCAGGATGCGGGTGTAGCCGCCGGGCCGCGCCGCGAACCGCGGGCCGATCTCGCTGAACAGGCGCGAGAGCGTCTCGCGGTCCTTGATCTTCCGCTGCACCAGCCGGCGCGCGTGCAGGTCGCCCCGGCGGGCGAGCGTGATCAGCTTCTCGGCGAACGGGCGCAGCTCCTTGGCCTTGGCCTCGGTGGTGACCACACGGCCGTGCTCGAACAGGCTGGTGGCCATGTTGTTGAGCAGGGCCCGGCGGTGGCTCGACGTGCGCGAGAGCTGCCGTCCCTTGGCGCGGTGACGCATCAGAGCGCCTCGCCGCTGCCGGCCGGCGGGTGGGCCATCGGCGGCACGCCGGGCCGGAGCACGCGCAGCTCGCCGTCGGTCTCCTCGAACTCCATGCCGAAGTTGAGGTCTTCCTTGCCGAGGAGTTCGGCGATCTCGCTCAACGCCTTCTCGCCCACGTTCTTGACCTTGAGCAGATCATCCTCGGAGAACTCGACGAGGTCCTTGAGGGTCCGGATGTTCGAGTTCTTGAGCGAGTTGAGCGACCGCACCGACAGGCCGAAGTCGTCGATGGGCCGGGAGAGCCGCTGGCGCAGATTGGCGCCGTCGGCGGCGCCTCCCGCCGACCCCGGATCGCGCATCGTGGGCACCTTGCCGAAGTCCACGAAGTACTGGAAGTGGACCTGCGCGAGCGCCGCCGCGTAGGCGATGGCGTCCTCGGGGCTGATGGTGCCGTTGGTCTCGACCTGGACCGTGAGCCGGTCGTAGTCGGTGCGCTGCCCGACGCGGGTCTCGGCGACGGCGAAGTTGGCGCGACGGACCGGATTGTAGATGGCGTCGATCCGGACCAGGTCCACCGGGAGCGACCGGTCGGCCGGGTGCATCTCGGCCTCGACGTAGCCCCGGCCCTTGTTCACGTACAGCTCCATGTTGACCTCACGGTCGTCCTGGAGGGTGAACAGCAGGTGATCGGGGTTCTTCACCGTAACCGAGCCGTGCTCCTGGATATCACGGGCGTAGACCGGGCCCGCGCCCTCGCGGCGGATGTGCAGCACCGCCTCGTCCACTTCCTCGGTGAGCACGAGCGTGAGCGACTTGAGCCGCTGCACGATCTGGTGCACATCCTCGAGCACGCCCTGGACGGTCTGGTGCTCGTGCACCACGCCGTCGAGCCGGAAGCCCCAGACGGCACTGCCGCGCAGGGAGGAGAGGAGCAGCCGCCGGAGCGAGTTGCCCAGCGTATAGCCGAATCCCCGCTCCAGCGGCTGGAGACGGAATTCGGCGGCATTGGGGTTGTCGTCCCGCTTCGTCATCTCGACGAGGTGCGGACGGACCAACCCGGTCAGATCAATGGTCATGGTCACTTCGAGTAGAGCTCGACGATGAGCTGTTCTTGCGCGTTGATCGGGATGGCTTCACGGGTGGGGCGCTCGACCATGCGGCCGGCGGCCTTGTCGGCGTCCACCGAGAGCCAGGCCACGGGCTGGCCGCGCGAGGCGGCCTCCTGGGCCAACTTCACGGCCACGAGCTCACGGCTGGCCGGTGCCATGCGCACTTCCTCGCCCGGGATCACCCGGTACGCCGGCACGTCCACCCGGCGGCCGTTGACTTCCACGTGCCCGTGCGCGATGAGCTGGCGCGCGGCCTTGCGGCTGGAGGCGAAGCCCATCCGGTGGACGATGTTGTCCAGCCGGCTTTCCAGCGCGATGAGGAGATTGGTGCCCTTGACGCCCGGCTCGCGGGTGACCGCGTCGAACGTGTTGCGGAACTGACGCTCCGTGAGGCCGTAGATGCGCTTCACCTTCTGCTTCTCGCGGAGCTGCTTGGAGTACTCGGAGGCCTTGCGCGGCCGCCCGCCCGACTGGCCGTGCTGGCCCGGCGCATAGGGACGGCGCTCCACCGGACACTTCTCGGTGAGGCACTTGGTGCCCTTCAGGAACAGCTTGGTGGCCTCGCGACGGCAGAGGCGGCAGCTCGGCCCGACGTATCTCGACATGGCTCAGACCCGCCGCTTCTTCGGCGGACGGCAGCCGTTGTGAGGGATCGGCGTGACGTCCCGGATGGAGACGACACGGAGCCCGACCGAGGCCAGCGCCTGGATGGCCGACTCCCGCCCGCTCCCCGGCCCCTGCACGCGCACGTGCACGCGGCGCACCCCCAGGTTCATGGCTTCGCGCCCGCAGTTCTCGGCAGCCACGGTGGCGGCGAACGGGGTGGACTTCTTCGAGCCCTTGAACCCGGCCTTGCCCGCCGATCCCCACGCGAGGGTATTCCCCTTCATGTCGGTGATCGTGATGAGCAGGTTGTTGAAGGTCGCCGCGATGTGGGCCATGCCCTCGGACTCGACGACCTTCTTGGAGCGCTTGGCGCCCGGCGCCTTCGCTGGAGCTGGAGCGGTCATTTACTTCTTCGTCACTTTCTTCTTGCCGGCGATGGCACGCCGCGGACCCTTCTTGGTCCGCGCGTTGGTGTGGGTCCGCTGGCCGCGGACCGGCAGGCCCCGCCGGTGGCGGATGCCGCGGTAGCTCCCGATGTCCATCAGGCGCTTGATGTTCATCGCGATCTCGGTGCGAAGGGCGCCTTCGACCTTGACCGAGCGCTCGATGATTTGCCGAAGCCGCGCCACCTCGTTGTCCGACAGGTCCCGCACCCGGGTCTCGGGGCTCACGCCCGTCTCGCCGAGGAGACGGCTGCTGGTGGACCGGCCGATCCCGTAGATGTACGTGAGGGCGACTTCGACGCGCTTCTCGCGCGGAAGGTCCACGCCTGCGATGCGCGCCATGATCAGCCTTGCCGCTGCTTGTGCTTGGGATTGCGCTTGCAGATGATGCGAACGACGCCCTGTCGCTTGACGACCTTGCAGTGCTCGCAAATCGGCTTCACGCTCGAACGAACCTTCACGCGTTTCTCCGGGCAAATTAAGGACTAGCTACCCAATATATCCCGGCGCGGAAAGCCATGCAAGGAGGGGGCTTCGCCGCTTTAGCCGACCACCCGGAGCTCCACCAGGCTCCAGCCCGTCCGCTCCAGGCGATAGCCGAGCAACAGGCTCTGCGTGCGGATCTCCTGGGTGCCGGCCACCCGATAGCGGCGCTGGAGCTCGACGTATCCGCGACCCCGCTCGACCTCGCGCGCGGCCCGGACCACCGTCTCCACCTCCTGCGCGGACGCCAGGAAATCGGCCAGGAGCGCCGCCGCCTGGGGAGCCGGCAGCGCGGCCGACGGATCCGCGCCGGGGAGCTGAACCAGAAGCCGCGGGCTTCCGGCCACGAGGCGGGCCGGGTCGTGCGCAAACCATGCGTCGCGCGCCTGCCCGGCCGCGGCCAGGAGCCCGGCGGTCGGCTCCTGAGCCGCGCCGGCCCCGGGGGGAAGCAGCAATGCCGCCAGCATCAGGAGCCGATACACCGTGCCTCCTCCAGAAACCCACGAAACGCCGCCGCGGGATCGGTCGCAAGCAGGATGGGACGCCCCACGACCAGGTGCGTGGCCCCCGCCTCCGCCGCCGCTGCCGCCGTGGCCACCCGGACCTGATCGTCCGGCGCATCGGTGCGGCCGCGGATGCCCGGCACGACGATCGCCGCGTCGGGACCGAGCCGGCGTCGGGCGAGCGCGATCTCGCCCGGCGCGCACACCACACCTGCCAGACCGCTCTCCGCTGCTTCCGCAGTCAGGCGCTCGACCTCGTGCCCGAGATCCGCATCGGTCCGGCCGACTGCCCGACGATACGACGCCGCATCGTGCGACGTCAGGACGGTTACGCCCACGATCGCCAACCGGTCCCCGGCCGCGCCGGTAGCGGCCTGCATCATGGCCGCGCCGCCCAGCGTGTGCACGGTGGCCATCGCCACGCCCAGCGCCCGCGCCGCACCCACCGCCTCGGCCACGGTGTTGGGGATGTCGTGCCACTTGAGATCCAGAAACACCCGGAGCCCTCGGTCGGCCAGGACCCGGATCAGATCGGGCCCCTCGGCGGTCATCAGGATCGAGCCGACCTTGACCCAGCGGACATCCGGCAGCCGGTCGAGCAGCCGGATGGCGTCCAGGCCGCTCGTGAGGTCGAGCGCGACGATCACCTCAGCCATCCCCACGCTCCAGGTCTCGAATGATCCGCTCCGGAAGCCGGGGATCCGCGAGCGCCGCCGTTCCAATCCCCACGAGCCCGGCGCCCACGCGAAGGTACTGCCGGACATCGGCGGCCGACCGGACACCGCCTACTCCGATCACGGGCATCCCCCCTGTCCTCTCCACCACTCGAGCCGCCGCGAGCACCCCGATCGGCAGGAGCGCGGGGCCGCTCACCCCGCCGTTGCCGTTCCCGAGCCGGCCGGCCGCGGTGTCCTCCGCAAGGAGGAGGCCGGGAATGGTGTTGACCACGGTAATGGCATCCGCGCCCGCGTCACGGGCCACGAGCGCCATGGCGGGGATATCGGGCAGCACGGGGGAGAGCTTGGCTGAAAGCGGCATCCGGGTGCGGGCGCGGCACGTGGCCACGATGCGTCGGACGCAGGCCGAGTCGGAGCCGAACTCGATGCCTCCCGCACTGGTGTTGGGACAGGACAGGTTGAGCTCGAATCCGGCGACGCCGGGCGCACCGTCCAGCCGTGCGACTACCTCGCCGTACTCCTCCACCGTGAACCCGACCACGTTCATCAGCACCTGGGCCCGGAGGGCGCGGGCGGCGAGCCATGGCAGGAACTCGGCCCGGACGCGCTCCACTCCGGGGTTGGCGAGGCCGACGGAGTTGAGCATCCCGCCCCGGAACTCGGCGACACGCGGCGCGCGGTTCCCCGCGCGAGGCGCGAGCGAGACCGCCTTGGTCACCAGCCCGCCGAGCCGGTCGAGGTCCATCACGCCCTCGAGCTCGCGCCCGAATCCGGCGGTGCCGGAGGCGAGGAGTATCGGATTCTGAAATCGGCGGCCGAGGAAGGTCCGCGAGAGGTCGCTTCCGCCGACGCTCACAAATCGGGACGGCGGCGGGTGTTCGACGGCTTGTCCTCGTCCGCCGGCGGGTTGCGGCGCCGCCGGGGCTCGTCCTCCGGGAGCACCCGGCCGGGCACGCCCGGCCGGCGGGGCTGTCGAACGACCGTCTGCGTTGCGGCGAAGGCCTGCAGCGAGTCCTCGAGCGCGCGGTACCCCGCCGGATCCTCGCCGCGCAGCACCGCGAGATAGGGGCTGTCCGGGTAGAGACTGTCCAGCCGCGCCCGTGCCGAGTCGACATCGGCCGGATCGAGCAGTTGCGCGGCCAGGAGCGCCTTGGGGGCGTAGGGGGAACCAGGCCACGTCTCGGCCAGGTGGCGGAACAGTCCGGCCGCGAGGGCCGGCGCGGCGAGCGTGTCCCGCGCGACCTCGGCCGCGAGAAAGAGGCGAAGGTCACCGCGCTCGACGCCGGGGCCGGTCGAGTCGCCGAGCTGGCCGAGGCGAGTGAGGGTCGCCCCAAGGGCGGTGGCTTCGGCCCCGGCGCCGTTCTCCCGCCGGGCCAGCACGGCCAGCGAGTCCGCCACCGGCGGGAGCTCGTCGAGTGTCCGGATCCGGCTCAGGGTCCGGCGCAGCAGCCGGAGCCTTGCCATGTCGGCACTCTCGCTTCGGGCCGATGCCCCCGCAGCCTCCCGGAGGCGCGCGGCCGCGGCAGCCGTATCCACGGCTTCCAGGCGGAGAGCGTCCTCGTAGAGGCGGCGCGCCCGGACTTCCGGGGTGAGCGCGGGATCGGCCTGCAGCCGACTCACCAGGGTGGAGGCGGCGCGCGGGTCCTCTCCGCCGAGCGTCACGAGCACGCTGTCCCAGACCAGGGTCGAGTCCTTCGAGGCGACCAGCGAGTCCGCCAGCGCGAACGCTTCATCCTTCCGCCCCGTACCGAGAAGGGCCAGGAGCAGGTCGCCCCGGCCGCGCGGATCAGGACTGTCGCGGAGCAGCGCCAGCGCCTCCTCGTGGTGGCCGGTGAGCCGGAGCGCGCGGGCGTGCCGGAACCGAGCCTCGTGGCGGCGCGCCGAGTCGGGGCTGTTGATCACCCGGGCGAAGGCGATATCGGCCAGGGCGGCATCGCCCAGCTCGAGCCGGCAGCGGCCCAGGGCGAGCGCGGCCTCCTCGGCGACGTCATCCCCGAGCCCGGATGCCTGCTCGAGCCGGCCGAGTGGTTCAACCGCATTCGGGCAGTCGCCCAGACGCGCGAGCGCGAGGCCGCGCAGCACGCTCGCCTGCTCGGCGTACTTGCTCCGGGGATGGTGCGCCACGAGCGAGTCGGCGCGGGTGATCACCTGGCCCCAGAGGTTCCTGGCTTCCGACGGGCGGCCGTCCCGCTCCGCCTTGCGCGCGGACTTGGTGAGCCGGTTGGTGTTGTACATCCCGTTGTAATAGACGCAGCCACCGAGGACGAGGGTCCCGGCCAGCAACGCCAGCACGCGTGCCCGCGGCCGGCGGCTCACCGGCGGGTCCCCGAGTCGGCGGCGGTGCCGGTCTTCCGCTCGTATTCGAGCAGGTACTCCACGACGGCGTCGGCGATGGATGCCGCCAGCGCCTTCTGGCTCGTCCTCGTCGTCAGCAAGCGGCCGTCCTGCGGGTTGGTGCTGTAACCCATCTCCACCAGCACGGCCGGACGCCGGGCGGTGGTGAGCACCATGAAGCCGGCCTGCTTGACGCCACGGTTCTCGCTCGTGTGCGCCCCGTCGAGCCCGCGCTGGACCAGCTCGGCCAGCCGGGCCGACTCGCGCAGGTGCTCGTTGAGCTGGAGGTCCTTGACGATGAAGTCCAGACCACCGGCGGCGTCCGCCGGCGAGGGTCCGGTCTCGAACCGGACGGCATCGTTTTCCATCCTGGCCACGCGCGCCGCGTCTTCCGTCCGCGCCTCCGCCAGAAAGAACGTCTCGAACCCGCGCACGTCCGTGTAGCCTCTCCGTCGCGCCAGCGAATTCACGTGCAGGCTGACGAACAGATCGCAGGCCTCGGTGCAGTACCCGCCCCGGTCGCCGAGCGCAATCAGCGTATCGGTGGTGCGCGTCATCCGGACGGTGATGCCGCGGCGCTCGAGCTCGTCCCTGAGCAGGAGGCCGATCTGCAGGGTCACGTCCTTCTCGTGGGTGCCGCGGGGAAAGAAGATGCCGGGATTGCCCGGGTCCACGCCGCCATGGCCCGGGTCCACGGTGACGACGTGCCCCGGACGCAGGCCGCTCGGAAGGCGAGCGGGGTTGCTGGCGGCGCGGCCGGCCAGGGTCGTCGTCCGCCCGCGCAGTTCCTCGAGCCGGGCACGCCGCGGATCCCACCGGTACCGCTCGGCGAGATAGTAGGGAAGGATTTCGGCGACGAACTGGTATGGGAGGAACAGGCTGTCGCCCTGAACGGATGCGGGACCCGCGAGCGGGAGAAGCTGGCTGCTGAAGAGGTACAGCGGCGCGCCCACGAGGAAGCGGAACGGCTGATCGGCGACGACGACCTCGGCCCAGCCCCCGTCGAGCCGGAGCCGCCCGTCGAGGGCCGCGATCAGCGGCGCGGCCGGCATCACCGGCGAGCCGGCCGCGTCGCTCCGGACGGGAATGCGCGCCTCGCCGCGCACCGCAGCGATCGTCACCTCCCGCGGCAGCGTCCCGGGGGAGCCGACCAGCGCCGCGGCCAGGGCAAGTTGGACGATCACCGGCGGCCCCGTACCGATACCGCCCTGGCCGTCTCGCGCTCGACGGCACGGCGCTTCAGGTCCTCGCGCTTGTCGTGCTGCTTCTTGCCCCGTCCCAGGGCGATCACGACCTTGGCCCGGCCGTTCTTGAAGTAGAGCTCGAGCGGCACCAGCGTGAGCCCCTTCTGTTCGACCGCCCCGATGAGCTTCTCGATCTCGCGCCGATGGAGGAGGAGCTTGCGGGTCCGGACCGGGTCGTGGTTATAGCGATTGCCCTGCTCGTACGGGGTGATGTTCATGCCGTCGAGGAACACCTCGCCGTTCCTGAGCCGCGCGTAGGCCTCCTTGATGGAGGCCTTGCCGGTGCGGAGCGATTTGACCTCGGTGCCGGTCAGCACGATCCCGCATTCCCAGGTGTCCAGGATATGGTAGTCATGCGTCGCCTTCGGGTTGCGGGCGACCGGCTGCTTGCGCTCGGCTGGCGGGGAGGTCTCGCGGGTCACGTCACCATCCTGAGCCAAGGATAGGTCAGCATCGCGAGAGGGTCAATCGGCCGGGTTGATTCCGCCTCTCGAGGGCGCTAGGTTTGCGCCCTCGCCGAAGTGGTGGAACTGGTAGACGCGCTGCGTTCAGGGCGCAGTGGGCGCAAGCCCGTGCGGGTTCGAGTCCCGCCTTCGGCATGGGGCGGAAGGACGGAAAGGCGGAAGGACGGAAGGTAAGGCACGCCGGAGCCACGTGCCGTTTCCTTCCGTCCTTCCGTCCTTCCTCAATACCGCGCCATCCCCGGTTCCACCCGCTCCGCCCAGGCATCGATGCCGCCGGCCAGGCTGCGGACCTTGCCGAAACCGGCGCCCCGCAGGATCTCGAGCGCCTTCATCGAGCGGCTGCCGTGGTGGCACTGCGTGACGATCTCGGCGTGGCCGTCGAGCTCGTTCAGCCGATCGGGAAGTTGGCTCAGCGGGATGAGCCGGGCGCCCTCGATGTGAGCGATCTCCCATTCGTGCGGCTCGCGGACGTCCAACAGTACCAGCTCGGCCCCATTGGCAGTGCGCTCCTGCTGGAACTCCTCAACCGAAATCTCCGGCCCCGCATACTCCGGCTCCGCGCCGATCCCGCAGAAGGCCTGATAGTCGATCAGCTCGTGAATCGTCGGGTGGTCGCCGCAGATCGGGCAGTTCGGGTCCTTTCGCAGCTTGAGCTCGCGGAAGCGGAGCTTCAAGGCATCGAACAGCACCAGGCGGCCAACGAGCGAGTCACCCTCGCCGAGGATCCACTTGATCGTCTCGAGCGCCTGCAGGCAGCCGATGATCCCGGGCAGCACGCCCAGCACGCCGCCTTCGGCGCAGCTCGGCACCAGTCCCGGAGGCGGCGGCTCGGAGTAGAGGCAGCGATAGCACGGCCCTTCCTTGGCGTAGAATACCGACGCCTGTCCCTCGAACCGGAAAATGCTGCCGTAGACGTTCGGCTTCCCGAGCAGGACGCAGGCGTCGTTCACCAGGTAGCGGGTCGGGAAGTTGTCGGTGCCGTCCACGACGATGTCGTAGTCGCGCAGGATCTCGAGCGCGTTCTCCGAGGTAAGGCGGGTCTCGTGCCCGATCACGTTGACGTTGGGGTTGAGATCCAGGAGGCGCTCCCGGGCCGAGTCGAGCTTGGGGCGGCCGAGGCTGGCGGTGCCGTGCACCACCTGACGCTGAAGATTGGTGAGGTCGACCGCGTCGAAGTCCACGATGCCGATGGTGCCGACGCCCGCGGCCGCCAGATAGAGCGTGAGGGGCGAGCCCAGGCCGCCGGCTCCGATCGTGAGCACCCGCGCGGCCTTGAGCTTCCGCTGGCCTTCGAGGCCCACTTCCGGCAGCAGCAGGTGACGCGAGTACCGCAGCACCTCGGCATGGGAAAGCTTCGGCAGATCCGTCTCCGTCGCCGGGCGGCCGCCCGCGATGCTCGGCACGATGGTGAGCACGTCGCCCGCGCTCACCGCTGTGGCCGTGGACTCGAGCTGCCGGATGTCGGTGTCGTTGAGGTAGAGGTTCACGAAGTTCCGGAGCTTCCCGTCGTCCTGGACGAGGTGGCGCCGGAGGCCGCCGTGGGCGGCGAGCAGCCCGTCCAGCACTTCACCCACGGTGGCGCCGGCCACGGGAACGGCGTCGCGCCCGCCGGTGAAGTTGCGGAGCGGGGTCGGAATGGAAACGGTCACGGACATCATTACACCTCGCTGAGGACGTCGAGGGACTCGGGATGCATGAGCGGGCGCTCGTCATCCAGCACCCAGCTCGCCATGCTCGCACCCCGGCCACGGTCGATCTGCACGATCAGATAGCTGTACCACGGCCACGCGTGCTCGGCGTCGAACGGCGACGGCACCGCGGGATGGTCGGGGTGCGAGTGATAGTAGCCGACGATCTCGAGCCCGGCGGCGCGCACCTCCGCCTCGAGCCGCCTGAGATCGTCCGGGGCGATGAGATAGCGGTGCGGATCGTCGGTGCGGCGGTTCACCGCCGGCGACAACCGGAGCACCTCCTTGGTGCCCGCCTCGGTCCGGCCCACCAGCACGCCGCAGCACTCGGCCGGGTAGGCGGCCTCGCCGTGGCCGCGGATCTCGTCGGCAAGGGCGCCGGGCAGCCGGAGCGTCATGGGCCGGCCCACCGATGCGGCTCGCTGAGATAGCGGGCGCCGGTGTCGCAGCCGATGGCCACCACGTGGGCATCGGGCTCGCGCCGCACGATGTCCATCGCCGCGGCGACGGCCGCCCCGGCGGACCAACCGACCAGGAGGCCGCTGCTGCGCGCGAGCCAGCGCGCGCTCCGGTCGGCCAGCTCGGTGGGAATCTCGGCAATCACGTCGGGAACCCCGGGATCGAAGAGGGCGGGCGGCTCGCTGGTGCTGGCGAGGTGCTTGAGCCCTTCGAGCCCGTGGTAGGGCGAGTCGGGCTGCACCCCGACCAGCGTCACCGCCGGGTTGCGCTCCTTCAGGAAGCCCCCGGTGCCCATCATGGTTCCCGTCGTGCCCATTGCGGCGACGAAATGCGTAATCCGGCCGCCGGTCTGCGCCCACAGCTCGGGGCCGGTGGTTTCCCGGTGCGCCTGCGGGTTGGCCGGATTGCTGTACTGGTCGGCGTAGAAGTAGCGTGCGGGGTCGGCCCCGGCCAGTTCGCGGGCACGGCGTGAGGCGCCCTCGGTGCCCTCGAGCCGGTCGGTCACCACGACCTCCGCTCCGTACACCTCGAGCAGCGCGCGCCGCTCGGGACTGGCATTCCCCGGCAGGCAGATGGTGACCTCCACGCCCGCGGCGGCGCCGAGCATCGCGTAGGCGATCCCGGTGTTGCCGCTCGATGCATCCAGCAGCCGGCGGCCGGACAGCAGTCCGCGCCGGAGCGCGTCGCGCAGAATCGCACGTGCCGCGCGATCCTTGACGCTCCCGCCCGGGTTCATCCACTCCGCCTTGAGCCAGAACCGGCCCGCGCCGCCGGGAAGCTCGACCGGCAGCAGCGGGGTGTTGCCCACCGCCTGCCAGAGCGCCGGCTCCCGCACCAACGATAGTTCCCGCAGTTCCCGCGCTGCCGTCATCCGATTCCCTCCCAAACGAAAAACCCGACCGGACGGGTCGGGTTGCGAGCGAAACCACCGCGGCGCTAGCTCCCGGACGAGATCCCGACCAGCTCCTGGACCTGTGGCTCCTGTTTCATCAGGTCGGCGAGGGAGATGCTCGCCAGCAGCTCGTCCACCCGCTGCTGGAGCGCCTGCCAGACCGGCCGGATGCTGCAGGTGGCCCCGGGGCTACATCGCACGACATCGACCGGGTGGGTGTCGCAGTTCACTTCGAACGTCTGATGCTCGGACGCGGACATGACATCGTGGACCGAGATGGCGGCGGGCTCACGGGCCAGGAAGTAGCCGCCCTTGGCACCACGGAC
Organism: Gemmatimonadales bacterium; assembly: GCA_036262935.1. GTDB lineage: Bacteria > Gemmatimonadota > Gemmatimonadetes > Gemmatimonadales > GWC2-71-9 > CAVVWJ01. The sequence goes on from DATAHW010000108.1 coordinate 44,306, forward strand.
GCTTTCCACCAGCCCGGCGCGCCTGAGCCGGAGCAGGATCTGCTCGACATAGTCGGCCGGCAGACGCTCGACGTCGGCGAGCTCCCGCGCGGCCACGGGACCGTTCCCCGCCCGGCCGCGACGAGCCAGATGAAGCGAGATGATCAGACTGTATTCGGTCCAGGTGGTGACCCGCATGAGCGCAATATGGACCGTCAGAGGTCCGGATTCAATGGCTTCGAGGCCTGGCCGGCCCGCGCCTCACCGCTTGTCGGCCGCGGTCCACCGCGCCACCTCCTCGGCGCTGAGCGATCCGTACGGCCGGATGCGCGCGTCGCGGAAGCTGCCGCCGAACACGTCGCCCAGGTACTGCGACCAGGAGAGCAGCGTGCCGTAGCACACCGGATCGTCGGCATCGGGGCCATCGAGCTCCGGCGCCAGCCGCTCGAGCAGCTCGCGCATGACCCACGCCGGGATGCGCGAGCGCGCGCTGGGATAGATGAATCCGTACAGCACCAGGTGGCTCAGGAGGACCCGCCAGTGCGGTCCGAAGCGATCCAGCAGCCGGCGCCAGTCGAGCCGGTCGCCATAGGCCAGGATGATATGGGCGACGTCGGCGCCGTCGAACCGCTCGCGCTCCTGGACGAAAGCCTTGGACCAGAGACTCTCCTCGGCCGGCGCCACCTGCACGGTGAGGCCGAGCACGTTCTGCTGGGTCGCGTGCTCGAACCACTGCTCGTCCACCACGGCGAGGCCGTTGCCCGAGCTGAAGATCACGTCGATGAACGACTCGCCCGAGCGGATCTTGGCCAGCCAGTGGGAGAAGACCAGCTCGGCCTCGTAGCCCGCCGCCGAGCACACCTCCAGCAGCCGGTGAACGTCGCAGGGGCGGACGAAGAGGTCGAGATCCTTGGTGGAGCGGTCGATCCCCGCCTGATGCACGAACGCGAACGCCCCGCCCACGAGGAACGGCACCTCCGCGCGGGTCAGGATCTCCATCGCCTGACGATAGTAGGCCCTCGAAGGGGTCTCGACGAGCGACTGCGTGGGGGCCAGAGCCATGCCGTCTCCTCCTCAGGGCCGTCACCTCATCGGGGCAGAATACGATACCCCCTCTCTCGAGTCCGGCGTTGTGCCGGGGATCACCGCTCCCCCTCCCGGGGGAGAATTGATTGGGGCATGACCAGAATCCCGGGGAAGGTCCGCATCGCGGCCGTGGCCGATCTCCACTTCGGCCGTGCCGGCCCGCCGCTTCGCACGCTGTTCGCCGAGGCGATCGAGCGCAGCGACGTGCTGGCCCTCTGCGGCGACCTCACCGACAACGGGGAGCCGGAGGAGGCCCGCGCCCTGGCACGCGCGCTCTCGGGTGCCTCGATCCCGACCGTCGCGGTGCTGGGCAACCACGATTTCCAGTCGGGCAAGCAGGGGGAGGTGTCCCGCATCCTGTGCGACGCCGGTGTCCACGTGCTCGACGGCGGCAGCTACGAGGTCTATGGCGTGGGGTTCGCAGGCGTGAAGGGATTCGCCGGCGGATTCGGCCGGCGCGCGCTGGGCCCGTGGGGAGAGGAGATCATCAAGCTGTTCGTGCAGGAAGCGCTGAACGAAGCGCTCAAGCTCGAGACGGCGCTCGCCCGGCTGCAGAGTGAGCACCGGGTGGTGCTGCTCCACTACTCGCCCATCGAAGGCACGGTGGAGGGGGAGCCGAGGGAGATCTTTCCGTACCTCGGGTCGAGCCGGCTGGAGGAGCCGCTGACGCGCTACCCGGTGGATGCCGTGTTCCACGGGCACGCGCACCACGGCACGGCCGAAGGGCACACCCGCACCGGCGTCCCGGTCTACAACGTATCGCTGAGCCTGCTGCAGCGGCTGGACCAGGACGTGCCGCCGTTCCGGATCCTCGAGCTCCCGGCCGGCGGCGCGCCGCCGGATTGATCAGCCGCCGCCGGGCACACCGAGCTCGGTCATGGCTCGGAGGTCGAGCACTTCCTCCAGCTCGGCCCCTTCGAGCACCCGCTTGCCGGTCACCAACTCCCTCACCGTCTGTCCCGTGGCGAGCGCCTCCTTGGCCAGCCGCGCTGCCTCGGCGTAGCCGATCTTCGGCGCCAGCGCCGTTACCAGCGCCGGACTCCGCTCGAGCCAGTAGGCGCATTGCGCCGCGTCGGCCTCGATGCCGTCCACGCAGCGCTCCGCGAACACCCGCGTCGCATTGCCGACGATGATCAGCGCGAAGACGATATTGTGGGCGATGACCGGCATCATCACGTTGAGCTCGAGCTGTCCCGCGTCCGACGCCATGGCAACCGTCGTGTCCAGCCCCAAGGCCTGGTAGCAGACCTGGTTCACCATCTCGGCGATCGACGGGTTCACCTTCCCCGGCATGATGCTCGACCCGGGCTGCACGGCGGGGAGCACGATTTCCGCCAGGCCGGTCCGCGGGCCCGAGGCCAGCAGCCGGATGTCATTGGCGATCTTGTTGAGATCGAGCACGTACGCGCGGAGCGCGCCGCTCAGCGTGGCGACGTCACCCATCGACTGCATGAGCTGGATCCGGTCCTGGCCCTCCCGCAGGTCGAGGCCGCTCACCTGCCGGAGGTGCGTCACCATGAGCGCGGGATAGGCGGGCTCGGCGTTGATGCCGGTGCCGACGGCCGTGCCGCCGATGTTGAGCTCGCGCAGCCAGTCGGCCGCCTGCGCGAGCTTCTGGCGGTGCCGCTGCACGGTGTGACCGTACGCGGTGAACTCCTGGCCCAGCCGGATGGGCGTCGCGTCCTGCAGGTGGGTGCGTCCCGACTTGACCACGTCGTCGAACTCGATCCCCTTCGCCAGCATGGAGGACGCGAGCACCTCGAGCGCGGTGAGGACGCCAGGCAGGGTGGCGAGCGCGGCCAGACGGATGGCCGTGGGGATCACGTCGTTGGTGCTCTGCGCCATGTTGACGTGATCGTTCGGGTGCACCGGCTGATAGCTGCCCCGCGCGCCACCCAGCATCTCGTTGGCGCGATTGGCCAGGACTTCATTTACGTTCATGTTGTGGCTGGTGCCCGCACCGGCCTGGTATACGTCCACGATGAACTGGTCGCGGTGCCTGCCGGCGAGGACCTCATCCGCCGCCCGGACGATCGCGTCGGCCAGCCGGGCGTCGAGCCGGCCGGTTTCCTTGTGCGTCAATGCCGCCGAGCGCTTGATCCAGACGACGGCATCCACGAAGGCCGGCAGCGGGCGGAGACCCGAAATGGGAAAGTTTTCGGCCGCGCGGAGCGTCTGGATGCCGTACAGCGCGTCGGAGGGGACGGCTTTCTCGCCGAGCGGATCGCGTTCGGTGCGCGTGCTGGTCATAGGCCCGGAATGATACCGGGCCGCCGGGAGGGCGACAACCGATGAGCGACTACTTCACGCAGATCGCGGATGCCGTGTCGTTCGGCGCCGACCGTCCCGCCAAGGCCGACCTGTTCGCCGGGCGTCATCTCTTCGTGGGGCTCAACTGCTTCGAGCCGGGCCAGAGTCAGCGGGTCCACACCCATCCGGGCGCCGACAAGTTCTATCTGATCGTGAGCGGACGGGCGAACATGGCCGTGGGCGACGAGACACGGGTAGCCGGGCCCGGCACGGTGGTCTGGGCGCCGGCCAACGTGCCCCACGGCGTCGTCGAGGCGCTGGAGCGGACCGTGATGCTAGTGGGGATCGCTCCACCGCCGCGCTAGGTGGCGGACGGCGGGCCAGCCGTAGATGCGGGCCGCGAGCGCGACGCCGAGGACCACCCCGACCCCGTTGGTGTAGAACCGCCAGGCCAGCAGCAGCCAGCCTTCCCCGCTCCCCAGATCGCCCGCGGCGCCGCCCAGGAATCCAAGCTCCACCGCGCCCACGCCGGACGGCGTGGGCAGCACCAGCTGGCTGTAGAGCAGCGCGAAGGAGCCGAGCAGCATGGGCCCCATCGGCGGTGGCTCCGGCAGGGTGAGGGCCAGCACCGGCAGGATCGCGACGCGGGTCGCGAGATTGATGAAGCTGAGCGGCGTGCTCGCGACCAGCGGCCAGAGCGGCATGCGTCGCCAGTAGACCAGGGCGCGTTTCACCGGCCGGCGAAACTGGTGCGCCGCGGGCGAGGCGAACCGGCGGCCGGCCCGCCAGGCCAGCACGCTCAGGAGCACGACGGCGATGACCCACGGCCACGCCGCCGCCGCCGTGCTGGCGAGCCGCGGCTCCGCCATGGCCCACCACGCGGGCGCGTAGCGCCAGATGAGCCAGCCGCCGGCCACGAGGATGACCGGCCAGGAGGCCAGCACCTCGAGGCTGATGGCGACGAACGCCGCCGGGGCCGGCACCCGGCTCCGGAGCATGCCCGCCAGCCGGGCCGGCTCGCCGCCGATCCGGAGCGGGGTCACCGCGCTCGCCGCGTCGCCGAAAGCGTTGAGGACGAACGAATCCCACAGGCTGATCGGCTGACCGAGCCCCTGGACGATCCACTGGATCCGCCAGGCGCGCGCCAGGAGATCGGCCGCGACGAGGGCGACGCAGACCAGATGCGCCTGGACCGGCGTCATCCCTGGAGCGCGGCGTAGGAGATGGGCGCGTGGCGGGCGAGCCAGCGGTCGAGGGTGGGGCCGAGCGCCGCGGCGGTGGCTGGATGGCCGAGATCGCCGGGATGCAGGGCAATGCGTGGCAACGGCGCGCGCCGTTGCAGCGTCCAGCGCGCCCGCGCGACGGCGAGCGAGCCCCACGCCCGGAGCGGCGTGCGCGCGCTCCAGCGCACCACGGGCGAGGCGACCCGCCGCCCGGACGGGAACAGGCGGATGGCGTGCTCGTCTTCGCTGAAGCCGAGGCCGGCGCGGCCGGCCGCGCCGTGTCCGTCCTCGCGCGCGAGCCAGGCCGGCGGCACGAACCCGACCGGCTCGAGCCCCAGCGCCCGAAGGCGGTGTCGTCCGCGGGCGATCCGCTCCCCCGCCGCGGCCCCGTCGAGCGTCAGGAACTCGCCTTCACGCGCGGTGCGGCCCCAGGCCCGGAGCTCGTCCGAGAGGCGCCGCGGCAGTCCGGACTCGTCATGCCGCTCACCATGCAGCACGATCTCCGCCCCGTCCGCGGCGCGCGCCCGGAGCCAGGCCACGAACTCCGGGTGCGCTTCGAGCGGCCATTCGCCATGCCACTCGGGCACCACGAGCAACGCCGGCGTGAGCCCCCGCGCGGCGCACAGCGCCCAGAGCCGCACGATTCCATCCGCCAACGCCGGAGTGACGTCGTGGATCGAGACGAGCAGGCTCACGACTCCAGGATTCCGCGATAGACGCCGAAGATCCGGTCCAGCACCGCGTCCCAGCCGTGGTGCGCCTCCGCGTAGCGCCGGCCGGCGGCGCCGAGCGCCGGGAGATCGCCCCGGAGGAGGTGCTCGGCCTGCGCCGTGAGCGCGGCCGCATCGCCCGCGGGGAACGTCGCGCCGCCGCCCGAGCGCTCCACGGTCTCCGCCACGCCGCCGCGGTCGGCGGAGAGGAGGGGCGTGCCGCTCGCGATCGCTTCGAGCGCGGAGAGGCCGAACGTCTCGATCGAGCACGGCGCGACGGCGAGATCGGCGGCCGCGAGGAGGTCGGCCAGCCGGTCGCGGTCCTGCTGGAACGGCAGCCAGTGCCATCGCTCGCTCCCCGCCCGGCGCTGCAGCCGCCGCCGCGCGGGGCCATCGCCCACGAGCACCAGGCCCGCTCCGGTGCGGCGCTCGACCTCGGGCCACGCGGCGAGGAGCAGATCGACCTCCTTCTCCGCCGCCAGCCGGCCCACATAGATCGCGAGCGGCCCCGACGGGAGGCCATGCCGGCGCCGCGTCTCGGCCGCGGCGGCGCGGCGTCTGGGATGGAAGCGATCGAGGTCCACGCCGAGCGAGACGCGGACCACGCGCTCCACCCCCTCGCGCTCGAGCTCACGGGCCACGAAGTCGGACGGCGCGAGCGTGGCCCGCACCATCCGGCCGAGCCGGCGGACGTAGCGCCAGGCGAAGCCGGCGGCGGTCCGGCGCACGCCGCCCGCACGCTCCGGCCAGGGAGCGATGACCCGGGGAAAATTGCTGTGGTAGAACCAGAGCACCGGCAAATCCACCCGCCGCGTGGCCAGGTGCACCAGCCAGGGCGCGAACCAGGTGCTCCCGACTTCGATCAGATCGGGCCGCTCGTGCGCCACGATGCGGCTGGTCGAGCGCGTGGCGAGCATGAAGCGGTACGGCTTCTGGGTGGGCACACTGGGGCCGTGAAGGCGGTAGCAGCGGACGCCACTCGCCTGGAGAATCTCGTCGCGGGCCCCGGGAACGATGATGGCCTGCCGCAGCGCGGGACGGCGCTGCACGTAGCGCGCCTTCTGCAGCAGATAGGTGCGCACGCCACCGGTTGTTTCACCAAAGAACTCCGTGATGTCGAGAACGCCCAGGCTGGCGGCGGGACGGAGTCGCGGCGGGAGCTCGAGCCGCGAGATGTCGAGCGAGGCGCTCGCCCCGCCCGCGACGACCGCCTCGAGGTCGGGAATCGCCGCCGCGGCGGTCTCAGTCAGAACAATCCCCGAGCGGGTAGACGGTCCCGCAGTTGGGGCACGGATTCTTGCAGCCGGTGGCGCGCACCGGCACCTGGAAGCCGCAGCGGTTACAGGCGGGCGCGCGGTCAGGCGGTCGGGCCGTCGGGCGGTCGGGGGAGCCGGCCGTCGTCCCTGACCGGGCGACCGCCTGACCGCCTGACCGCCTGGCCGCCCGCCCGTCATCCAATGGGAAACGCCCCGGTGAGGAAGGGATTGGTGAGGCGCTCCACACCGATCGTGGTCGCGGGGCCGTGGCCGCTGTAGACCGTGGTCGAATCGGGGAGGGAGAGGAACTGCGACTGGATGGTGGCCATCAGCGTCGCGGAGTCGCCGCCGGGGAGGTCGGTACGTCCCACCGAGCCGTTGAACAGCACGTCGCCGCCGAATACCATGTCGTGCCCGCTGAAGCTCACGCTCCCGGGCGAGTGCCCGGGCGTGAAGCGCACGTCGAACTCGAACCGGCCGACCGTGACCCGGCTCCCGGGCCGGAGCTCGACGTCGGGCGGCGGCGCGGGGTCGAGCCGCATGCCCAGCCAGGCGCCGAACTGGGGCAGCGCGTCGTAGATCGGGCGGTCGAGTGCGTGGAGATGGATCGGAACGCCGGTGGCCTGCTTGACGGCGCCCACACCCATGATGTGGTCGATGTGGGCGTGGGTGAGCCACACCGCCCGCAGAGTCCAGGCGCGCGTGTCGAGCTCGGCGAGGAACATCGCGGGCTCCTCGCCGGGATCGATGAGCACCGCCTCGCGGGTCCCGCGGTCGGCCACCAGATAGCAGTTCTGGGCGAACTGCCCATTGGGCAGCGCCACCACCTCCAGCTCAGACACCGACGCTCGCCCCCGGCACTCCGCTCTTCCGGGCCTTGAGAAACTTCTCCACCGCGATGGCGGCGGTGGTGGCGTCGCCCACTGCGGTGGTCACCTGGCGGGTGAGCTGCATCCGGAGGTCGCCTGCCGCGAACAGGCCGGGGATGGAGGTCATCATCCGCTCATCGGTGATGATGTAGCCGCTCGGGTCGTGGTCCACATGCTGGGTCACGAGGCCGGTGTTGGGCCGGAACCCGATGAAGATGAAGCACCCGCTCACCTTGAGCGCGAGCTCCTCGCCGGTCACGGTATCCACCATCTCGATCCACTCGAGGCCGGCGGGACCGCCCTTGAGCTCGCGCACCCGCTTGTTCCAGATCACCTCGATCTTCGGGTTCGCGAACAGCCGCTCCTGCAGGATCTTCGATGCCCGGAACTCGTCCCGGCGGTGGATGACGTACACCTTCTCCGCGTAGCGCGAGAGGTACTCGGCCTCCTCCACGGCCGCGTCGCCGCCGCCGACCACCGCGATCGTCTCACCCTTGAAGAAGGCGCCGTCGCACACGGCGCAATAGGACACGCCCCGGCCGGCGTACTCGTACTCGCCCGGGACCTCGAGCTTGTAGGGAGTGCCGCCGGCGGTGAGGATCACCGTCGGGGCTTCGTAAGTGGTGCCACCCGACGTGACCACCTCGAAGATGCCGTCCTCGCGCCGCGCGATGGATTCCACGTGCTCCTGCCGGATGTCGGCGCCGAACGCGATCGCGTGCGCGGTCATCTTCTGGGCCAGCTCCCGCCCGAGGATGTGCTCGAAGCCCGGGTAGTCATCGACCCACTCGGTGTTCAGCAGCTCGCCACCGGGCACGCCCCGCTCCAGCAGGGCGGCCTTGAGCATCCCGCGGCCGGCGTACATGGCCGCGCAAAGGCCGGCCGGGCCGGCGCCGACGATGATCAGCTCGAACTCCTCGGTACTCATCCGATGCCCCGTGTGTGGTTGGGTCAAATATAGAACAGGCGGGGGTTCCCGTCTCAGGCCGGCGCACCCGGCGAGGGACCGAGGTGAAGCAGGCTCGCCGCACCGTGGCAGGCGGAGACGGTGCCGACGAGCACGTCCGTCGGCATTCCCGCCTCGCCCGCTTCGGCCACCACCCGGTCGCCGTGAAGGACCGTGCCCACGTCGAACATCCCGACGCCGTACACCCGGTGCCGGCAGGTGAAGAGCACCGGACCCGCCGTCCGGCGGACGGCATCGAGCCGCCGGGCCAGCGCCTCCATGGCGTCGCCCATTTCCCAGCTCCGCGGCGCGCGGATCACCGGGCAGACCGCGGGCTCGACGCAGTGGGTGGGGCAGAGCCAATCGGCGAAGGAGACGTACCGGGTGCCGTCCGGCGCCTGGACGTCGTACGGCGTGCCGGGTCCGAGCGGCACCGGCCTGGGCTCGACCAGGCGTCCGGGCCAGCGAGCCCGGGCCCGCCGGAGCAGCCACTCGTACATGAGGTGCGGCATGAGGGGAGAGGGCACGATCGCATCGGGTGGATCCGACGCCGGGGCCGCCCCGGCCAGGTATCGGTCGAAGAAGCCGCCCCACTCCGCCACTACCAGCTCGGTGCCATCGGCCGCCGCACGCTCCGCGGCGAAGCGGCAACCGGGGTCGCGATCCACCACGAGCAGGCGGCGCCACGTCGCGCTGCCGCGCTCGCGGGCCCGGAGGAGCTGGCGGGCGTAAAAGCTCCCGTAGCATCCGCCGCCCACGATGACGACATCGCCCAGCGCGACGCTAGCGGAGGAGGCGTCCGCCATCGACCACCAGGACGTCGCCGGTCACGAAGTCGCCCCCCTCGAGCAGGTAGAGGAGCGCGGCGATCGCATCGGCGGGCTGCCCCAGGCGGCGCAGCGGAGTCGTGCGGGCCAGCCGATCGCGCTCGTCCCGGTCGTACTCCTCGGGCACGAGCACGGCGCCCGGCGCGATGGCGTTGACGGTCACATCCGGCGCGAGCGCCTTCGCGAGCACCCGGGTGAGCATCACCACGCCCGCCTTGGCGACCGAGTGCGCCGCGAAGCCGGGCCAGGGCTCGAGCCCGGCCAGGTCGGCCATGTTGACGACCTTGCCACGCGCCGCGCGCAGGGCCGGCGCCGCGCCCTGGGTGCAGAAGAAGACCGAGCGCAGGTTGAGGTCGAGTACCTCGTCGTACTCCGCGGGGGTGGTGTCCTCGAACGACCGGCGGCGCATGACGGCGGCCGAATTGACCAGCACGTCGAGCCGCCCCAGCTCGGCGACCACCCGGCGCGGAAGCTCGGCCGCCGCCGTGGCGTCGGTCAGGTCGGCGGCGAAGCAGGCGGCCTGCCCGCCGGCGGCCACGATCTCGTCGCGCAGCGCGTCGGCGCCGGCCGAGGACGCGTGATGATGGATAGCCAGAGTCATCCCGCGGCCTGCCAGGGCCCGCGCCATGGCCCGGCCGAGCCGGCGGCCGGCTCCGGTGACGAGAGCGGCGCGACCGGCCAGCTCCATCAGGCGGCGCGAGGCGCGATCCGCAGGATCACGCCGGTAGGCGCGTCGGGCCCCGACAGGGCGAGCGAGAGCACGCCCTTGGTGAGATCCTCCATCTCCACGTAGTCCGCTTCCTCTCCCGCGCTGGCGACGTTGTCGCCGGTCCGCGCCATGCTCGGCGCCACCGCGTTGACCCGCACGTGGCGATCCGCCAGCTCGACGGCCAGGCTCCGCGTGAAACCCGCGACCGCCGCCTTGGCGGCCGAGTAGACGGCCATGGGGCTCTGCGGCTCGAAGTAGGCGATGGACGCGAAGTTCACAATGACTCCCTGAGTCTCCGTGAGCGAGGCGATCGCCGCCTGGGAGACGAGCACCGTGGTCTTGAGATTGATCGCCAGCTCGCGGTCGATGTCCTTCACCGTGAGCCGCTCGACCGGGCCGTACGTCGTGAGCCCGCCCGCCACATTCACCACCACGTCGAGCCGGCCGAAATCGCGGAGGGCCACCTCGACGGCCAGCGCCGCCATGTCGGGCTGCGTCAGGTCGCCGGCGCAGGGCCGGGCGTCCACGCCGAGCGCCGCGAACTCGCGCACGCGCTGGGTGACGCCCACCGCGTTCACGTCGCAGGCTACGAGGCGCGCGCCGGCCTGGCCCAATGCCAGCGCCACGGCGTTGCCGATCTGCCCCGCGCGTCCCACCCCCGTCACCAGGGCCACTTTGCCGCTGAAATCGAACGCCGCCGGACTCATGCTCACCTCAGGGCTTCGAGAACGATCTCCGCACCGGGCGCGCCGGACTGACTGTAGGCGACGGTGCCATCGCGCTCGATCAATACGACCGAGCGGGCGATCGTCGCGCCGTCCGGCCGCACGGCGCCGTACGCCCTGGCCACCGCCAGCCCGGGATCGGAGAGGAGCGGAAACGGCAGGCGCAGGCGAACGGCGTAGTCGGCATGACGGGCGGCCGGGGCGGGATTGACGCCGAAGGGCCGGACCTGATGACGCTCGAACAACGGCATGTCGTCGCGCACGGCGGACAACTGGCGGTTTCAGCCGGGGGTATCGTTCCCCGGGTAGAACACGAGGAGCACCCGGGAGAGCTCGAGCAGCTCGCGCAGCCGGTAGACGCGGCCGTCCGACGCGTCGGCGGAGAACTCCGGCGCTACGCTCCCGGGCGGAAGCAGCCGGCTCACGGGCCGACCGACGCCGGGAGCCCCGCGCGCCGTGTCTCGAGCTGCTCGAGCCACTCGAGCGGTACCTGCTGCGAGCCCAGCGGGTCGTGGCTCTCTCCGGGGCCGGGATCGCCGTGCCAGTCGCTGCCGCCCGTCCGGAGCAGCCCGAGCCCCAGGGTCGAGTTGGTCAGTCGCGTCCGGAGATCCGGGTCGTGGCTGGGGTGGCGGGTCTCGACCGCGTCGAGCCCCTCGCCCCGAAGCCGCTCCAGAAACGCGCGCGTGCCGCGCTCCTTGAGGTGGGCCACGGAGACGACGCCACGGACGGAGTGCACCAGCTCGGCGATCTCCCGGAACGCGGGAAGGACCTTCTCCACGAACGCGGGCCGATGCCGGCCCAGAAAGCGGTCGAACGCCTCCGAGACATCGCGCGCGCCGCCCTGCCGGACGACGGCACGCGCGACGTGCGGCCGCCCGACCGCGCCGCCCGCCGCCTCGTCGAGCACGTGATCGAATTCGAGCGGGACGCCGAGCGCCTGGAGGCGGGCCACCATCTCCCGGGCCCGCCGCACCCGGTCGGTACGGGAGCGCACGAGGAACGACTCCAGCTCGGGCGAGTGCGTGGGCAGAAAGTAGCCCAGCACGTGCATCTCGCCCCACGGCGCGGCGGAGCTGAACTCGCAGCCCCCGACCACGCGCACCCCCAGGCGCTCGCCGGCCAGGAGCGCGCCGGGGACACCCGCGACCGTGTCATGGTCGGTGAGCGCCACGGCGGCGAGACCCGCCGCGCGCGCGCGCTCGACCACGGCCTGCGGCGGCAGGCTTCCGTCGGAGGCGGTCGAGTGCACGTGAAGGTCCACGAAGCCGGCCGCGGACGTGCCCACGGCGGTCAGCGGCGGTACCCCAGCTCGGGAGAAGTCCAGGACGGCTGGGAATGGGCCAGGAGCTCCCGCAGCTCCCGATCGCTCATCCGGCCCAGCGACAGCTCTCGGCTCTTGGCGCCGAGCGGACTGTAGCGCACGACGCGCCGCTCGCGGTCCGGGCCGATGCCACGGCTGAAGACGAGCCCGAACTCGTCCTTCGTGTACTGGGTGATCCGCCCGCTGACCGCGACCTCCCACTGGTCGCCGTCCACCTCGATCATCCGTCTCGGCATCTGCGTTCGCTCCTCGGGCGGTCCGATCAGACCGCGGCTTCGGGAAACTCCTGCAGCATCCGCTTGACGTCGGCCATGAACCGGTCGGCGTCGGCGCCATCCACCACCCGGTGATCGAAGGCGAGGGAGAGCATCCCCTTCGTCCGGACGGCGAGGGTGTCGGTGCCGTCCACGGTGATCACCGCCGGCTGCTTCTCGATGGCGCCGACGCAGAGAATCGCGGCCTGCGGCTGGTTGATGATCGGCGTGCCGATCACGGATCCGAACACGCCGGGGTTGGTGATGGTGAAGGTCCCGCGCTGCACGTCATCCGGACTGAGCTTCTTGGTCCGCGCGCGCTCCCCCAGGTCGTTGATCGCGCGGGCGATGCCCAGCAGCGACAGCTCGTCGGCGTGATGGATGACCGGCACGATCAGTCCCCAGTCGAGCGCCACTGCGATGCCCAGGTTGATGTCGCGCCGGATGACCGTGCTCTCCCCGCTCACGGCCGAGTTGACGACGGGATGTTTGCGGAGCCCATCGGCCACGGCTTTGGCGATGAAGGCGAGATACGTGAGGTTCACCCCGCGGCCGGCGTACTCCTGCTTCTTCCGCGCGCGAAGCTGGACCACGCGAGTGTAGTCGATCTCGAAGATGGTGTTGACGTGCGGCGAGACGCGGCGCGACATCACCATGTGCTCGGCCGTGAGCTTCCGGATCCGGGACCACGGCTCGACCCGGTCGCCAGGCCACGCCTCCACGCTCGGGGCGTACGCCGGCGCGGGCGCGGGCGGTGCCGGGACCGCTGCGACGGTCGGCGCCGTTGCGGGCGGCGCCTCGGCCACCGGCGCGCCAGTCTCGAGATAGCCCAGGATGTCGTTCTTGGTAACCCGCCCCGCGAGCCCGCTGCCCGGGATGGCGCTCAGGTCGAGGTTGTGCTCCGCGGCCATCTTCCGAACCAGCGGCGTGGACTTCCGGCGCAGCCGCTCCTCCGCGCTCTCGCCGCCGCCGTTGCCGCCGACGTCCGCGGCCCGGCCGGCCGCCGGACGCGGCGGCGCGGCGGGTGCCGGGGCGAGTGGGGCCGGCGGCGCGCTCGGCTTGGCCGGCTGCTGCGGAACGGGCGCCTGGGGTGGGGGCGCCGGAGGCGGCGGCGCCGAGGGCGCCGGAGCGGAGGGCGCCGGAGCGGAGGTCGCCGCGCCGGCGCCGGCCTCCGTCTCGATCCTGGCCACCACCGTCTGCACCGCGACCGTCTGCCCCTCCTGCACCAGGATCTCCGTCAGGACGCCGGCGTTCGGCGCCGGAATCTCGGCGTCCACCTTGTCGGTCGAGATCTCGAAGATCGGCTCGTCGCGCTTGACCGCGTCGCCTACCTGCTTGAGCCAGCGAGAGAGCGTCCCTTCGGCGATGGACTCGCCCATCTGCGGCATGATCACGTCGATTGTGGCCATACTCTCGGTCTCCGATCAGTACGCCGCGAGCCAGCGCGCGGCCCGGACGATGTCCGGGGTTTGCGGGAGGACGAAGTCCTCGAGCTGCGGCGCGTACGGCAGCGGCACGTCATGCGCGGCGACGCGCCGGACCGGCGCGTCCAGCCACTCGAAGGCGAGCTCGTTGATGCGGGCGGTGATCTCGCCCGCGATGCCGCCGGTCACGGTATCCTCGTGCACGATGAGCACGCGGTTGGTCTTCTTCACGGTCGCGACGATCGCCTCGTCGTCCATCGGGAGCAGCGAACGGAGGTCGAGCACCTCGACCGAGAGCCCATCCTCCTTTCGCAGCTGCTCCGCCGCCTCGAGCGCCTTCCACACCGTCGCCGCGTAGGTGATGATGCTCAGGTCCGTGCCTTCAAGCGCCAGGCGCGCCTTCCCGATCGGGACGACATGATCGCCCTGGGGCAGCTCTTCCTTGATGCGGCGATAGAGATACTTGTGCTCGAAGAAGAGCACGCAGTCGTCGTCGCGGATGGCGCTCTTGATGAGCCCCTTCGCGTCACTCGCGGTGGCGGCATAGACGATCTTGAGCCCGGGCGTGTGCAGGAAGGCCGCCTCGGGGTTCTGCGAGTGAAACGGCCCGCCGCGCACGTAGCCTCCGCTCGGTCCGCGCACGACCATCGGGCACGGCAGAAACGCGCGGTAGCGCGCGGTGGCGACGTAGTTGGTGAGAATGCTGTAGGCGCTGGAGACGAAGTCGATGAACTGCATCTCGCAGACCGGCCGCATCCCCATGTGGGCGGCGCCCGCCGCGGCGCCCACGAAGCCGGTCTCGCTGATGGGCGTGTCGATCACCCGATCGGCGCCGAAGCGGTCGAGCAGCCCTTCGGTGACCTTGAACGCGCCGCCGTACGCGCCGATGTCCTCGCCCATGCAGAAGACGCTCGGATCGCGCTCCATCTCCTCGAACAACCCCTGGCGGATGGCCTCGAGGTAGGTGGCCTCAGCCATCGTGCGTCCCCCAGCTCGCGGGGCGCTCGTGCCGCTCCACCGCGCTCCGGATGCCCTCGCGGTACCAGAGTGCCGGCGCCTCCGCCGGCTCGGCGTAGACGCCGGCCAGGCAGTCACGTGGCTCGGGCGCCGGGGACTGCTCGGCGAGGTCGGTGGCCTGGTCGATTTCCGTGCGCACCCGGGCGTCGATCATCTCAAGCTCCGCGGGCGCCACGCCCTCCTCGCCCGTGAGGCGCCGGGTGTAGCGGTCGAGCGGATCGTTCTCCTCGGCCCAGCGCTCGATCTCGCCGGCGGGGACGTACGATTGGTTGTCGTGCTCCGCGTGGCCTTTCCGGCGGTAGGTCATCAGCTCGATCAGGGTCACGCCCTCGCCGCGCCGGGCGCGGGCCACCGCGTCCCGGGTTACCTGATACGCCGCGATCACGTCGTTGCCATCGGCCCGGACGCCGGGAATGCCGTAGCCCGCCGCCTTGTCGGCCAGGCGCTCGGCCGCGCACTGCCGCGTGGTCGGGGTAGAGTAGGCGTAGCGGTTGTTCTCGATGATCACCACCAGCGGGCAGCGCTGCACGGCCGCGAAGTTGATCCCCTCGTGGAACGCGCCGGTGGAGGTCGCGCCGTCGCCCACATACACCAGACCGACCCGGGGCTCCTGCCGCAGCCTGAACGTGAGGGTGACGCCGGCCATCACCGGCACCATGTCTCCCAGGTGCGAGATCTGGCCGATGAAGTTCCGGTCTGCCACGTCGCCGAAATGGATGTTGAGCTCGCGGCCGCGGGTGGGCGAATCGCCCTTGGCCATGTACTGCCGCAGCACCTCGAGCGGGGACGCGCCTTTCACCAGCATCGAGCCCAGGTTGCGGATCAGCGGTGAGAGAACGTCCTCGCGCCGGAGAGCGTAGGCGGAGCCGACGGCGCACGCCTCCTGTCCCAGCGAGCGGAAGAGCCCGCCCACCACCTTGGTCTGCCGGTACAGATTGACCAGCCGCTCCTCGAGCGACCGGGTGAGACGCATCCAGTAGTAGAGTTCGAGGAGTTGCTCCCGGGACAGGCCGGCCCGGGCGGCCGGATCGGGGGCGAGCGCACTGGTGACAGCCATGCAGGTCCCGGTTGGGGGAGAGGTGATCCGGCGTGGAAAATCCACCCTCCCGGAAGGAGAGTCAAGCGAGGGTGGGCAGGAAGCGCGGCGCCTTTCGATGCATGGTTATCTGTTCGAATGCATACGCCAGCCGGATCAGTACGGGCTCGCTCCACGCGCGGCCGATGAACGAGAGGTTCACCGGCAGTCCCCACGCGTCACCCATCGGCACGCTCACGCTCGGGTACCCGGCGACGGCGGCCGGCGTCGAGCTCGAACCGGTGAAGTGATCGCCGTTGACCGGGTCGGTGGGCCAGGCCGGATTCCCGGTCGGGGCCACGAGGGCGTCCAGCCGGTGCCGGGTCATCACCGCGTCGATGCCGAGCGTACGCGAGAGCCGCCGGCAGTCGCGCAGCGCCTTCCGGTACCCCGGCGACGTGAGCGGCCCCTTGGCCTGGGCGCGGACGAAGAGCTCCTGCCCGAAATACGGCATCTCGCGCGCGCGCGCGCGCTCGTTGAACGCGATCACGTCGGCCAGCGTCCGGACCGGCGCGGCCGGACCGAGCGCCGCGAGGTACGCGTTCAGGTCGGCCTTGAGCTCGTAGAGCAGCACCTCGAGCTCGGCGTCGTCGTACGTGCCCGCGTGCGGGATGTCGGCGGGATCGACGATCACGGCCCCGGCGCCGCGCATCGCGTCGAGCGCCGCCGCGGCGAGCCGGTCGGTGACATCGCTGTACCCGAAGAACTTTTCCCGCGGCACGCCGATCCTGGCGCCGCGGAGCGCCGCCGGATCGAGGAACCGGGTGTAGTCCGGCGCCACGTGTCCGGCGGCGGCGGCCGTGGCCCGATCCCGGGCATCGGTGCCGGCCATCGCGGTGAGCAGCGCCGCCGCGTCGGCCACGGTGCGGCAGAGCGGGCCCGCGGTGTCCTGGGTGTGCGAGATCGGAACGATGCCGGCCCGGCTCACCAGCCCGACGGTGGGCTTGATCCCGACGACGCCGTTCGCGCCGGCCGGGCAGACGATCGAGCCGTCGGTCTCGGTGCCGACGGCCACGGCGCCGAGATTGGCGGAGACCCCCGCGGCGGAGCCGGAGCTCGAGCCGCACGGGTTGCGATCGAGGACGTAGGGGTTCCGGCACTGCCCACCCCGCGCACTCCAGCCGCTGGACGAATGGCTCGAGCGGATATTGGCCCATTCGCTGAGATTGGCCTTCGCGAGCAGGACCGCGCCGGCGGCGCGGAGTCGTTCGGCCACGTGGGAGTCGCGGAGCGGCACCGACCCCTCGAGCGCGAGCGACCCCGCGGTCGTGGTCATCCGGTCGGCGGTGTCGATGTTGTCCTTGAGCAGAACGGGAACGCCATGGAGCGGACCGCGCGTGCGGCCGGCCGCGCGCTCGCGGTCGAGCGCCTCGGCGAGGCTCACGGCGTCCGGATTGGTCTCGATGATGGCGTGAAGCGAGGGGCCGGCCCGGTCGAGCGCGGCGATGCGCTCGAGATACTGCTCGACGATGCGGCGCGACGTCCAGCGGCCCGAGGCCATGCCGGCCTGGAGCTGGACGGCGGTCACCTCCTCGAGCTCGAACGGCGCCGGCGCCGGCGGCGCCGCCGGCGCCGCCCCCAGGGGGGGGCCCGCCGCGGGGAGCTTCACGCCGCCCGCGGCCGCGGCGCCGAGCACCGCGGCGTGGCCCAGGAACGCCCGGCGGTCCAGTGGGTCGCGGTGCTCGGACATCGGCGACGCGCTCAGGCCTTGAGCGGGACCGTCCGCGCCTTCGCGACCTCGACCGCCGGCGCCTCGATGCGCATGCCGTAGAACGAGCGATAGACGAAGTAGAGCGCGACCGCCAGGAACAGCGCCGCGAGAATGCGGCTCAGCCCGGCTCCCTGCTCCGCGGTGAGCGACACGGCGAGCTCCACCGCGAGCAGCCCGAACAGCGTGGTGAACTTGATGATCGGGTTGAGCGCCACCGAGCTCGTGTCCTTGAACGGATCGCCCACGGTGTCGCCGACGACGGTGGCGGCGTGCAGGTCGGTGCCCTTCGCCTGGAGTTCCGTCTCCACGATCTTCTTGGCGTTGTCCCAGGCGCCGCCGGCGTTGGCCATGAAGATGGCCTGATACAGGCCGAACAGCGCGATCGAGATCAGGTAGCCGATGAAGTAGTAGGGCTCGACGAACGCGAACGCGAGCGTCGCGAAGAAGACGGTCACGAAGATGTTGAACATCCCCTTCTGGGCGTACTGGGTGCAGATCTCCACCACCTTCTTGCTGTCCGCCACCGACGCCTTGGTGGACCCTTCCAGCTTGATGTTCGCCTTGATGAACTCGACGGCGCGGTACGCGCCGGTGGTGACCGCCTGCGTCGAGGCCCCGGTGAACCAGTAGATCACGGCGCCGCCGGTGATGAGGCCCAGCAGGAACGGCGGGTGCAGGATGGAAAGATTGGCGAGCAGCTCGGGCCGGAGGCCCTCGGTGAGCGCCAGGATGATCGAGAAGATCAGCGTCGTCGCGCCCACCACCGCGGTGCCGATCAGCACCGGCTTGGCCGTGGCCTTGAAGGTGTTCCCCGCCCCGTCGTTCTCCTCGAGGTGCTGCTTGGCCAGCTCGAACTGGGGCGTGAAGCCGAAGTCCCGCTTGATCTCCGCCTCGATGCCGGGGAGCTGCTCGATGGTCGAGAGCTCGTAGACCGACTGGGCGTTGTCGGTCACCGGGCCGTAGGAGTCCACCGCGATGGTGACGGGGCCCATGCCGAGAAAGCCGAACGCCACCAGCCCGAACGCGAACACCGCCGGCGCCAGCATCAGGCTGCCGAGGCCCAGCGTGCTGACGCCGAAGGCGATCGCCATCAGGGCCACGATGACCAGGCCGAGCCAGAACGCGCTGAAGTTGCCCGCCACAAAGCCCGACAGGATGTTGAGCGAGGCGCCGCCTTCCCGCGAGCTGGTGACCACCTCGCGGACGTGGCGGCTGTCCACCGACGTGAACACCTTGACCAGCTCGGGAATGATCGCGCCCGCCAGCGTGCCGCAGGTGATGACGGTGGAGAGCTTCCACCAGAGCGACGGGTCGCCGCCGATGTCGGGGATGAGCAGGTACGACACGACGTACGTCAGCACCACCGAGACGATCGAGGTGAGCCAGACCAGGGTGGTGAGCGGCACCTCGTAGTTCATCCGGGCCACGTGCTCGTACCGGCTCCGCGCGATGGTCTCGTTGATGAAGTAGGACAGCGCCGCCGCGATGATCATCATGATGCGCATGGCGAAGATCCAGACCAGCAACTGCACCTGCACGCCCGGCTCCGTCACCGCCAGCAGGATGAACGTGATGAGGGCGACTCCGGTGACGCCGTAGGTCTCGAACCCGTCGGCCGAGGGGCCCACCGAGTCACCGGCGTTGTCGCCGGTGCAGTCGGCGATGACGCCGGGGTTCCGCGCGTCGTCCTCCTTGATCTTGAAGACGATCTTCATCAGGTCGGCGCCGATGTCGGCGATCTTGGTGAAGATGCCTCCCGCCACGCGGAGCACCGCCGCGCCGAGGGACTCGCCGATCGCGAAACCGATGAAGCAGGGCCCGGCGTACTCGCCGGGGATGAAGAGCAGGATGGCGAGCATCAGCACCAGCTCGATGCTGATGAGCAGCATGCCGATGCTCATCCCCGCCTTGAGCGGAATCTGATAGCAGGGATACGGTTTCCCGCGCAGGCTGGCGAAGGCGGCGCGCGAATTGGCGTAGGTGTTCACCCGGATCCCGAACCACGCCACCGCGTAGCTGCCCGCCATGCCGATGAGGCTGAACAGCAGAATGACCACCACCCGGCTGAGCGGGTACCCATGCACGGCGGCCCCCGAGGCGTCCACCGTGCTGGCCAGCTTGCCGAAGTAGACCGCCACGGCGATGCCGATGAAGACCCAGAGGATCAGCAGGAACCGCCCCTGGGTGAGCAGGTACGTCTTGCAGGTCTCGTAGATCAGCTCCGACACCTCGAGCATCGAGCGGTGCACCGGCAGCCGCTTGAGCTGGGTGGAGATCACGAGCCCGAAGGCGAGACCCAGGGCGCAGACCAGGAGGCCCCAGAGCAGCAGCGTGCGGCCGTTGATGCCGCCGAGAAACGTCGCCTGTCCGAGGTCCGGGAGGACGAGGGCCGCCTCGCCGCCGGCGTGCCGCGCCGGCCCGGCGGATTCCTGGGCCATGAGCACGGACAGGGGCAGCCCGCCGGCGAGCACCGCCGCCAGCACCGGGAGGATGGACGGGACGGCACGGCGAAGGGCCGGGCGCGGGAAGATCATCGGGCAACGCCTCCAGAGAGAAGGGTCATGCGGGAACGAAATCAGTACGCGCCGATCGGCCGGTGGCCCGGATCGGCCATCGTGTGCACGAGGGTCAGGAAGCGCTTGGCCAGCTTGTCGGCCTCGCTCTCCGCGACCTGGTTGGTCTCCACCGTAACGAGCGTATAGTGGCCGCCCTCCGCGTCCGCGGTGACGCCGATCTGGCCGATGGTGCCGGTGAACCGGCGCCGCCTCGGCAGCTCCTCGACCGGCGCGAGCCGCGCGCCGAAGAACGCCGTGGCCCGCGCCAGGACGGCATCGGGGGGGAGCTGGGTGCGGTGGAAGTATTTCATATGAGTCGTGAGTCGTGGGTTGTGAGTCGTGGGTCGTGACTCACGACTTTCCGGCCTCCTGATAGTACTCCATCCCCAGATGCGTGATCTGCTCCTCCCCCATCAGATACCGCAGCGTGTTCTTGAGCTTGGTCTGCTGGATGAACAGGTCGTGCTCGGGGTAGAGGCCCGGGGCCACCTGCGGGCTCTTGAAATAGAAGGACAGCCACTCCTGGATGCCGCTCAGGCCGGCGCGCTGCGAGAGGTCGAAGAACAGCGCCAGGTCGAGCACCAGCGGGGCGGCCAGGATCGAGTCGCGGCAGAGGAAATCGACCTTGATCTGCATCGGGTAGCCCAGCCACCCGAAGATGTCGATGTTGTCCCAGCCTTCCTTGTTGTCGCCGCGCGGGGGATAGTAGTTGATCCGCACCTTGTGATACAGGTCGCCGTAGAGCTCGGGATAGAGCTTCGGCTGGAGGATGAAGTCGAGCACGCCGAGCTTCGATTCTTCCTTGGTCTTGAAGCTCTCGGGATCGTCCAGCACCTCGCCATCCCGGTTGCCGAGGATGTTGGTCGAGTACCAGCCCGCCACGCCCAGCATCCGGGCCTTGAACATCGGCGAGAGCACGGTCTTGACCATCGTCTGGCCGGTCTTGAAGTCCTTGCCGCCGATCGCCACGCCCTTCGACTTGGCGAGCGCCACCATGGCGGGGAAGTCGCAGGTCAGGTTGGGCGCGCCGTTCGCGAACGGGACGCCCTCCTGGATGGCGGCCCAGGCATAGAGCATCGAGGGGGCGATGGACGGATCGTTCGCGTCCATCGCGCGCTCGAAGGCCTCGAGCGTCTCGTGGGCCGGGCCGTGGCTGATGAAGATCTCGGTCGAGGCGCACCAGACCACCACCAGGCGATCGCAGCCGTGCCGCGCCTTGAAATCGCGGATGTCCTTCCGCAGCGCCTCCGCGAGGTCGCGCTTGGTCTTGCCGACCTTGACGTTCTTGCCCTCGAGCCGCTTGACGTAGTTCTGGTCGAACACCGCCGGCATCGGCTGGATCGCCTTGAGGAAGTCGGCGATGGGCTCGAGGTGGTCGTGCCGGTCGAGCACCCCGGCCTCCCGGGCGGCGGTGTAGGCATCGTCCGGCACCGGGTCCCAGGCGCCGAAGACGAGATCCTCGAGGGCCGCGAGCGGGACGAACTCCCGGATCAGCGGCGCGCGCGCCTCGGTCCGCTTGCCCAGCCGGATCGTGCCCATCTGGGTGAGCGAGCCGATGGGCCGGGCCGCCCCGCGCCGCACGTTCTCGACGCCGGCGATGAATGTGGTCGCCACGGCACCCAGCCCGACGCAGAGCACCCCAAGCTTTCCCTGAGCCGGCGCAATGCGCCGGCCGGTCTGATCCGCCACGAGCTAACGTCCTTTCGCGAGAGTATCGAGCGGCATGCCGGCGTCCCGCGCAGGGGACGGCTCGGGCACGCCATCGGCGGTCCGGTAGACGTACACGAACCGCTGGATCACGGTGATGACCGAGGCCACGGCCAGGAGGGCCACGATGGCTTCGAGGAGCAGCGCGTGCGGCCCCGCCCCGAACACCAGTGACGCCACCCCGACCAGCAGGATTCGCTCGGCGCGCTGGGCGATCCCCACCTTGCACTCGAGCCCGAGTCCTTCGGCCCGGGCCCGGGCATAGGAGACCAGCAGCGAGCTGAGGATGGCCACCATGCAGGCGATCGTGGCCGCGACCCGGTGGGCGACGTCGGGAGCCGTCAGGAAGTAGGCGCCGATGCCGATGAAGGTGGCCCCGTCTCCCACCCGATCCAGCGTCGAATCGTAGAAGGCGCCGAACCGGGTGACCATCGCGCCACCCCGGGCCACCTGGCCGTCCAGGGTGTCGGCGACCCCGCTCAGCAGGAGCAGCAGGCCGCCGATGCGGATGTGGCCCGTCCCGAACACCGCCGCGGATACCAGCACCAGCCCGGTGCCCACCGTCGTGATGGTGTTCGGCCGCACGCCGGACCGGATCAGCCGCGCCACCAGCGGATCGACCGCCGCGTAGAACGGCTTCTCCAGGGCACCGAGCAGCTTCACGTCGCTTCCGACTCCCGGATAGGATGTGGGCGGCCGGCCACCGCGACCCGTAACCGGGCGAAAGGATAATCGGCAGAACCGGTTAGGCGCAATCGGAGCGGTCCAGTGGAACCGGCGTCGCACCCGGACGGAACTGTCATCCCGAGCGAAGTGAGGGATCTACTCGGCTGGTCCCCGAGCGAGGCGCAGTAGATCCCTCGCTTCGCTCGGGATGACAGTTGAGCGCCGGACAACCGTTTCCACCCGCGCGCTACTCCGGATACAGCAGCACCGCGCGCCTCCGCTCGCGAAAGCGCTGGAGCGCCGGCTCCCACCCGTGAACGATGTCCGCCGAGGGAATGCCGGCGTCGATCTGGCCCCGCAGCCTGGGCCCACCCGCCAGCCGGTCGAACTGTCGGGGAATCCACTGGAACCGGTCGCCGTGCACGGCCCGGACGGCCGCCAGCAGATGCACGGCGACGGCGGTCGGATCGTAGCGGGCCCGATCGGTGGACTCGAGCCGGATCCCGCTGAGCAGCGTGTCGGCGTACTTGCCGTCTCCCGGGTGCTCTGGCGTGAACGTGACGCCCGCGAACCGCACGCCCGGAAGTGATGCCCGCCGCACCCGCGCCAGCACCGCCGAGGTGTCCAGCCACGGCGCCCCGATCTGCTCGAAGGGCGCGGCCGAGCCGCGGCCCACACTCAGGTTGGTGCCCTCGAACAGGCACAGGCCCGGGTAGTGGTACAGGCTCTCGACCGACCGGAGATTCGGACTGGGCGGCACGAACGGGAGTCCGGTGGCTTCGAGTCCCGCGGCTCGCCGCCATCCCGAGACGGGCACCACGGCGAGGTCGGTCGTGAGCCCCAGGTCCGATCGCGCCAGCCGCGCGAGCTCGCCCAGCGTCATGCCGTAGCGCATCGGCACCGCGAGCAGCCCCACAGGCGACGCATATGCCGGGTCGAGCACGTTTCCCTGCACCGCCCCGCCGATCGGGTCGGGGCGGTCCAGCAGCACCACCCGGATCCTTCGCCGGGCCGCGGCCCGCATCACCTCGACCGTCGTGAAGAGATAGGTGTAGTAGCGGGCACCCACGTCCTGCAGGTCCACGAGCAGCAGGTCCACCCCGTCGAGCATCGCGTCGGTGGGGGCGGTATTCCGGCCGTACAGACTATAGATTGGTAACCCGGTAGCCGAATCGATCGACGAGGCGACCACGGCGCCCGGCTCGGCGGCGCCGCGGAAGCCGTGCTCGGGACTGAACAGCGCCACGAGCCGGACGCCCGCCGATCGCAGGCGCACCACGTCGCTGATCCCTTGTGCATCCACGGCCGCCTGGTTGGTCACCAGCCCGACCCGACGGCCGTGCACCACCGCCAGGCTGTCGGCCAGCAGCACGTCGATGCCGGGCCGCACCGTGCCGGTCGCCGGCGCGAGGGATGTGGGGCCGCGTGCCCCGCAGCCCAGCGTCCATCCGCAGAGTCCCAGTACCACGAGAGATCTGTGCACGCCAAGCACCTCGCGCTCGCAATGGTATGGCTCGTCGGCTGCGGGCCGGCACCGGTCGCCGGGCCCGTGCCGGTCAGCGCACCGGGCATGACGGCCGCCGGCATCGACAGCCTGCTGGACACGCTGCCGCTGCGCGACCGGGTCGCGCAGCTCGTCATGCCCTGGATTCCCGGCACCTACGCCGCGCTGGACGATCCCGAGCTCATGCGGACGCTCGCCTGGGTGGATTCACTCCACGTGGGTGGACTGCTCGTCTCGGTGGGATCCCCGCTCGACATCGCGGCGAAGCTTAACTATCTGCAGCAGCGCTCGCCGCTGCCGCTCCTCATCGGCTCCGACCTCGAGAGCGGCACGTCGTTCCGGCTGATCGGCGGGACGCCCTTCCCGCCCAACATGGGCGTCGCGGCCGGCGGCGGCGAGCTGGCGGCGTACGACATCGGGACGATAACGGCCAGGGAGGCGCGCGCCGTCGGCATCCACATCACCTTTTCTCCCGATGCCGACGTCAACAGCAATCCGGACAATCCCATCATCAATCTCCGCTCGTTCGGCGAGGACCCGCGCGCGGTGAGCCGCCTGGTGGCGGCGGCCGTGCGCGGCATCCAGGACCACGGGCTGCTGGCCACGGCCAAGCACTTTCCCGGGCACGGCGACACCGATGTCGACACCCACCTGGACCT
This sequence comes from Gemmatimonadales bacterium, assembly GCA_036262935.1. Lineage (GTDB taxonomy): Bacteria > Gemmatimonadota > Gemmatimonadetes > Gemmatimonadales > GWC2-71-9 > CAVVWJ01. The sequence continues at coordinate 68,779 of DATAHW010000108.1, forward strand.
GCCGGCCACGACGGCCACCTGGGCCCGGCTCGACTCCGTGGAGCTGCGGCCGTTCCGCGCCGCGATCGACGCCGGCGTCGCGGCGATCATGTCGGCGCACATCGCGCTTCCCACGGTCGACGCCGGGGTGCACCGGCCCGGCACGCTCTCACCGGTGGTGCAGACGGCGATCCTGCGGGACTCGCTGGAGTTCCGCGGCCTCGTGCTCACGGACGCGCTCAACATGGGGAGTCTGGTGCGGAACTATACGCCGGCCACCGTGGCGGTCGAGGCGCTCCGGGCCGGCGCCGACATTCTGCTCCAGCCGGCGGACCCGGCCGTGGCGATCGACGCCGTCGTCGCCGCGGTACGCGACGGGCGGATCTCGCGCGAGCGGCTCGACCGCTCCGTCCGCCGCGTCCTCGAGGTGAAACGGAGCCTTGGCCTGTTCGCGCACCGCGGCGTGCGGCTCGACAGCATTCCCGCCGAGGTGGGCCGGGCGGAATACCTGGCGCGCGGCGCGCAGATCGCCGCGCTGAGCATCGTGCTGGCCGAGGACCGGGACGGCACGGTCGATTCCCTCCGCGCGCGCCCCCAGCCGGTGGCGCTCGTGAGCTATGGGGACGACCGGAGTCCCACCGCCGGCATCGCACTCGCCGCCGAGCTCAAGTCGCGTGGCTACGCGGTGAGCGCGTTTCGCCTTTCGCCGGCGAGCGGGGAGGCCGGCTACGACTCCGCGCGCGTCGTGCTCGGACGCGCGCCGGTCGCGGTGTTCGCCGTCGCCATCCGGCCCGCGCCGTGGCACGCGAACGGGGTCAGCCTGCCGCCGGCGCTCGCCCGGCTGATCGACAGTACGTCCGCGGCGCGACGCACGGTGCTCGTTTCCGAGGGGACGCCCTACATGATCCGGGAGACGCCCGGCGTTTCCTCCTATCTGCTCGCCTGGGCGGCGGACCCGGTGAGCGAGACGGCGGCCGCGCGCGCGCTCGCGGGCGCCGCGCTGATCACCGGCCATCTCCCGATCACGATTCCCCCCCGCTACCCGCTCGGCGCCGGCCTCCGGCGCGGCGCCGATCTCGGCGCCCGGCCCTGACCCTCCGAGGAACCTGATGCACCTCGTCGCGTCCGACTGGCTGATCATCATCCTCTATTTCGTCGCCTCGGCGGCCATCGGCCTGGCCTACACCCGGAAGGCCGGCAAGTCGCTGGCCGACTACTTCGTCTCGGGCCGCTCGCTGCCGTGGTGGCTGGCCGGGACCTCGATGGTCGCCACCACCTTCGCGGCCGACACGCCGCTGGTGGTCGCGGGGCTGGTGGCCAAGTACGGCGTCGCGGGCAATTGGCTCTGGTGGAACGGGGCGTTCTCCGGCGTGCTGACGGTGTTCTTCTTTTCGCGGCTCTGGCGGCGCGCGGGCGTGCTCACGGACGTCGAGTTCGCCGAGCTCCGCTACGGCGGCCGGCCGGCGGCGGTGCTGCGCGGGTTCCGCGCACTCTACCTGGCGCTCCCCATCAATCTGATCATCATGGGCTGGGTGACACGGGCGATGGTCAACATCCTTCAGATCACCCTCAACATCGATCCGTGGAAGGCGGCGATCTTCCTCTTCGGCTTGACCGCGCTCTACAGCGTGTTCGCGGGGCTCTGGGGCGTCATCGTCACCGATCTGTTTCAGTTCGTCTTCGCCATGGGCGGGTCCATCCTGCTGGCCGTGCTGGCCGTGCAATCCGTCGGCGGGCTCGACGCGCTGACCGCCCAGGTCTCCGCGCACTTCGGCTCGACCGAGGCCGCGTTCGGGGTGATTCCTCCGCTCGACGCGCCCTGGCTGCCGATCACGACCCTGCTCGTCTGGCTCAGCGTCCAGTGGTGGGCGGCGTGGTACCCGGGCCAGGAGCCCGGAGGTGGCGGGTATGTCGTGCAGCGCATCCTCTCGACCAAGGATGAGCGGAGCGGACTGCTGGCCACGCTGTGGTTCACCATCGCCCACTACGCGCTCCGGCCGTGGCCGTGGATTCTCGTGGGGTTCGTCGGCCTGATCCGGTATCCCGGACTCGCCAACCCGGAGGACGGCTACGCGAAGGTGATGGTGGACATTCTGCCCTCGCCGTTCAAGGGCCTGCTGCTCGCCGCCTTCGCGGCGGCATACATGAGCACGATCAGCACCCATCTCAACTGGGGCGCGTCCTACCTGGTCAATGACGTATACCTCCGGTTCATCAAGCCCCAGGCCAGCCCGCGGGCGCAGGTCGTCGCCTCGCGGGTGGCCACCGCCGTGCTGATGGTGTCCTCGCTCATCGTCATGGGATTCCTGAGCAGCGTCGAGCAGGGCTGGAAAATTCTGATCGGAATCGGCGCGGGGACCGGGCTCGTGTTCATCCTCCGCTGGTACTGGTGGCGGGTGAACGCCTGGTCCGAGATCAGCGCCATGGTGACCTCGTTCGTGGTCTCGCTGCTCCTGACCATCTTCGGCCACTCGCTGAGCGACACCAGCACTCCCGACTACGCCTTCACGATGCTGACCACCGTGGGGGTCACGACCGTGGTCTGGCTGGCGGTCACGCTGCTCACCGCGGCCGAATCGGAGGCGACCCTGGACCGGTTCTACCGCCAGGTTCGGCCGGGTGGCCCCGGCTGGCGGCGGGTGGCCCTCAGGCTGGGGTACGGCGATGACCGGATCCCCGGCGGCGCGCTTTCCTGGATGAACTGGGTGGCGGGCCTCGCGACGGTCTATGCGTCGGTGTTCGCGGTGGGCGCGGTGGTGACCGGATCACCCAGGCGGGGGTTGCTCTATGCGGCCGTTGCGGTTGCGGCTTTCCTGTTGATTCAGCGCAACTTGCGGGCCGACGAGCAGCTCGCGGCCAGCGTTGACACGACGCTCGAGCCCCGGTTACGTTTCGACCCCGGAGAGTGACACCACCAGACGTTCTGGACGAAGGGAGCAACGCATGACGGGCATCGAGCAGCAGGCCCCGGCCACGGGCTTCAATATGACCCTGACCGAACGGGCCGCTGAAGAGGTGCAGAAGTTCATGGTGCAGGAGCAGGTCGCGCCGGAAACGGCCGGCCTTCGCGTCAGTGTGCTTCCCGGCGGCTGCTCGGGCTTCAAGTACAGCCTGAACATCGAGGAGCGCGCGCTGGACGACGACATGGTCCACGAGGTCAACGGCGTCCGCGTCTTCGTCGATGGCTTCAGCGCCCAGTACCTCAGCGGCATCACGATCGATTACGTCACCTCCATGCAGGGGTCGGGGTTCACGTTCAGCAACCCCAACGCCAGTGGTGGGTGCGGGTGCGGGAGCAGCTTCACGGCATAACTGCGGTAAGCAGTGAGCGGTAAGCGGTAAGAGGGGGTGGTCGGAGGAGCGCAGCTCGCCGGGCCACCCCCTCTTCCTTAAGTACCGCTCACCGCTCACCGCTCACCTCTTACCGCTCACCTCTCACCCCCCTGTCCCCTCTCGACCTCGCCGTCATCGGGCTCTACTTCGCCGCCACGCTTGGCATCGGGCTGTGGACCACCCGGCGCCAGGAGACGGCCGGCGACTACTTCCTGGGCGCCCGCAACCTCCCCGCCTGGGCCGTGCTCCTCTCGATCGTGGCCACCGAGACCTCCGCGCTCACGGTCATCTCCGTACCCGGCATCGGTGCCCGCGGGAGCCTGGTGTTCCTGCAGCTCGCGTTCGGTTACCTGGTGGGCCGCATCGTCGTCGCGGGCTGGTTGCTGCCCGGCTACTTCCGGGGAGAGCAGGAGACGGCCTATGCCCGCCTCGAAACGCGATTCGGTCCGGGCACCCGCCGCCTGGTTTCGGTCGTCTTCCTGGTTACCCGGTTCCTCGGCGACGGCGTCCGGATCTACGCCGGCGCGATCCCGCTCGCGCTGGTCACCGGGTGGAGCATCCCGTTTTCCATCCTCGCCATGGGCGGCGTGACGCTGATCTACACCTGGTTCGGCGGACTCAAGGCGGTCGTCTGGGCGGATGTGGTGCAGCTCGCGGTGTACGTGGCCGGCGGCGTGGCGGCCCTGCTCATCGCGTGGCAGTTGGCGGGCGGCCCCGGCGTGGCGCTCGGTACCGCGGCAGCGGCCGGCAAGCTTCGGCTCATCGACCTGTCAGTGGACTTCAGCTCCACCTACACGCTGCTGGGCGGCCTCGTGGGCGGCGCCATGCTCTCGGCTGCGTCGCACGGCACCGACCAGCTCATCGTGCAGCGCCTGCTCGCCACCCGCTCGCTCAAGGATGCCCGCGTGGCCCTGATCGGCTCCGGCGTGGTGGTGATCGCCCAGTTCCTGCTCTTCCTGCTCGTCGGCTCGGCCATCTGGGCGGCCCATCTCGCGCCCGCCGGGCTGCCGGCCGACCAGATCTTCCCGCGCTTCATCGTGGAGCAGCTTCCCGCCGGGCTCGCCGGGCTGGTCGTGGCCGGGATCCTGGCGGCCGCGATGAGTACGATCAGCTCCTCGATCAACGCGCTCGCCTCCTCGATGACCCACGATCTGTACGCCGGCTGGACCGGCCGGCGGGACCCCGAGCATCTGCTCGTAGTCGGGCGGATCTTTTCCGCCGTCTGGGGCATCGGGCTCATCGGCGGCGCGCTCTTCTTCGAGCGTTACGCGGGGGGCAACGACACGCCGGTCGTGGTGCTGGCGCTTTCGATCGCCTCGATCACTTACGGCGCGCTGCTCGGCACCTTCCTGCTCGCCACCCGGTGGCCGCGCGCGAGGGGGCGCGACGTCGTCGGCGCGGTGCTCGTTACCGTGGTGGCGATGCTGATCGTCGTGTTCGCCCGACCTCTCGCCGGCATGGCGGCCCTGGACTGGCTCCGGCCGGTGGGCCGGCTCGCGTGGCCGTGGTACGTGCCGCTCGGCACGCTGCTGGCCGTCGGCACCGGTGTCGCCCTGAGCTATCTTCCGGACCGTGCCGCCCTGCCCACTTCACGGATGAGCGAACGGTGACCCGCATTCTGATCGGTGTCGATGTCGGAGGAACCAAGACCGCTGCCGCCGTGTCCGACGGGGAGCGGATCGTGGCCCGGGCCGAAGGTCCCGGCGCCGCGGTGCGACCCGGTCGTGCGCTCGCGTCGGCGGGCGTCATCGCCGAGGTGGTGCGCCAGGCGCTCGCAAGCGCCGCGCGGCTCTCGGGCGACGTGCTCTACATCGGAGCCGCCGGCGCGGGCCGCGAGCCCGAGCGCGACGAGCTCCAGAAGGCGCTCCGCGCCGAGAACCTGGCCCCCACGGTCGTGGTGGCCACGGACATCGAGATCGCGCTCGCGGCCGCATTCGATGAGGCCCCCGGCATCGTCGTCAGCGCGGGCACCGGCAGTGTGGCGGTGGGCCGGGACCGCGCGGGGGTGCGCCACCGGATCGGCGGCTATGGCTGGCAGATGGGCGACGAAGGCAGCGGCTATGCGATCGGGCGCGCCGCCCTCGGCGCGGTGAGCCGCGCGGCGGATGGCCGGAGCCCGCGGACCGGGCTGAGCGCACGGTTGCTGTCGGCCACCCGGAGCGACGACTTCGACGCGCTCGTTCGCTGGGCAGCTACCGCCTCACCGGCCGAGGTGGCCGCGCTGGCTCCGCACGTGCTGGACGTGGCCGCGCAGGCGGACCCGCTGGCGCAGGGCATCGCCGATTACGCCGCGCGCGAGCTGACGCAGCTCGCCATCTGCCTGCTGCCGGTCATGGAAGTCGACCCGCCGGTGCCCGTGGCAGTGACCGGCGGGCTGTTGTCATCCGACGGTCCGCTCCGGCGCAGCGTCCTGACCCGACTGCGGGAGGAGCCCGGGCTCACACCGGTGGAAGCACCGGTGGATGCCGTAGCGGGGGCGGTGAAGCTGGCGGAGCGCACCGGCCGCTGAGCGCCGGCGCGAACGTCGTCCCGCACGCCCCGTTACGCCGCCTCCTCGCTCCGCTCCGCCGCCGCGGCCGCCGCACGCAGGCGGCTGTGTCGCACCCCGTAGAAGAAGTAGACCACCAGCCCCAGCACCAGCCAGATCCCGAAACGGATCCAGGTCACCCGCGGCAACTGGAACATCAGGTAGAGACACGCCACGATCGAGATCATCGGCGTCACCGGCACCCAGGGCGCGCGGAAGGGTCGCACCCGGTCCGGCTCCTGCCGCCGCAGCACGATCACACCGGCGGAGACCAGCACGAACGCGAACAGCGTCCCGATGTTGGTCAGGTCTACCACCTCGGCAATGTTGGCGAACGCCGCGAACACCGCCACGAACAGCCCCGTGAGAACCGTGCCGATGTAAGGCGTCTTGAACCGGGGATGCACCCGGGCGAGGAACGGTGGGAGCAGCCCGTCACGCGACATGGACATGAAGATTCGCGGTTGCCCAAGCTGGAACACCAGCAGCACGCTGCTCATCGCGATGACGGCGCCCAGCGAGACGATGAAACGCGAGATGGCCAGCAGCCGCGGCGAGCCGTCGGCCAGGGCGAGCGCGGTGATCATCGGCTCCGGGGTGCCGAGGCCCTGCCACGGAGCCATGCCGGTCATCACCAGCGACAGCACGATGTACAGCACCGTGCAGACCACCAGGCTCATGATGATCCCGAACGGCATGTCGCGAGCGGGATCGCGCGCTTCCTCGGCCGCGGTGCTGGTGGCATCGAACCCGATGTAGCTGAAGAAAATGATCGCGGCGCCGGCGCTGATGCCCGCGAACCCGTTGGGCGCGAAGCCGCCAGTGGCCGGATTGTTCCAGTTCACCGGCTGGATGAGCGTGCTGCCGACCGCGCAGAAGAACAGGATGATGCCGATCTTGAGCACCACCATCGCGGTGTTCGAGTTGGCGCTCTCCTTGATCCCGATCACCAGTACCACGGTGATGAGCGCGACGATCAGAAATGCCGGGAGATTGGCGATGAGCGGGACGCCCAGCACGTGCGGCGCGCTCGAGAGCGCGGACGCGAGATAGCGGCTGCTCGCGTCCGTGGCGCCCGCCGCCACCGCCTCCGCCGCCATGTGGGCCGACCGGTAGTCGGTCGCGAGCCAGGGCGGCAGGTGCAGCCCGAAGTGGGTGAGCAGCTCCCGGAAGTACCCCGACCACCCGATCGCCACGCCGATGTTCCCCACCGCGTACTCGATGATCAGGTCCCATCCGATGATCCAGGCGACGAGCTCGCCCAGGGAGGCATAGGCGTATGTGTACGCCGAGCCGGAGATGGGCACCATGGCCGCGAACTCGGCGTAGCAGAGCGCCGCGAAGCCGCAGGTGAGCGCGGTGAGCAGGAACGAGAGCACGATTGCCGGCCCGGCGCCGGGCCGGACGGGATCGCCCACGATCGCCGTGCCGGTGGTGGCGAAGATGCCGGCGCCGATGGTGGCGCCGACGCCGAGCGCGGTCAGGTGCCACTTCCCGAGCGAGCGCTTGAGTCCGCCGCGCTCGAGGATGTCGTTCTCGCAGTCCTGTACCGATTTCCGGAGGAAGAGCCGGCTCATGAAGTCCTCAGCAAGGGAAGCGGCGGGCGGTGGAGTCAGGAATCGCGCTTGCCGGGCAGCGTGAACGTCACCGTCGTCGTCCCCGCCACTCGGCTGCCGTTCGGCGCCCGGGCAGGGGTGAATCGGAACGCGCGGATCACCTCGTCGAACTTGCGGGCGTAATCGTGATCGCCGATCGCCGGGTCCACTTCATAGCGCTCCACCTGTCCGTCCACCCGGACCCAGAACGTCACGGCGAGCGACGCGCCGCGAAGCTCTTTCGGCGGCTTGTCGAAGGGAAGGGCAAAGTCGCGAAGTTCCGGCGGCCGGATCGATCCGCCTGTCCCGCCGCCTCCCGCTCCAGGCCCTGCGCCGGCGCCCTGTCCCGGGCCGATCCCCTGCCCTGCCCCACCGCCCACGCCTGCGCCTCTACCCGGACCCGCACCAGGCGGAGCATTCGCCGTGGACGGGGTAGCGGCCGCGGGGCCGCGCGCGGGCGGGTGGCTATCGACCGGCTGGGGCGGGGGTGCAGGGGGCTGGACCTCCGGCGGGGGCTTTGAAACGACGGGTGTGGGGGTGGGCGCCGGCTCGGGCCGCGGTCGCGGTGGCGCGACCGGCTGCGGCCGAGGCATCACCGGCTCGAGCGCCGGCGGCAGGGAAATATAGGCCACGCGGGAACCGCCGCCACCACCACCACTGCCCCCGCCGCCTCGCGCGAGCGACAGCGGCTGTCCCGGCGCCCCGGCGGGGGACCAGAGCCGCGCGCCGCCGAGAATCAGCCCGGCGGCCGCGAGCGCGTGCAGCAGCAGCGAGATCAGCAAGCCGCCGTAGCGGCGGCGCGGCGCCGGCAGCGCGAGATCCAGTGGGGCGGGCGCGCGCGCGGGGACCGACACTCGGTCCCCGCGCGTGTGTTCGCTGGTGCTCACGGCACCGCCTATTTCGCCGCGTTCACTTCCTGCGGCGTGAAGCCGATGATCTGGACCCCGGCCCCCCGAGCGACGTCCATCGCGTTGATGACGTCCTGGTAGATCCGGTTCGGCCCCGCCTTGATGAACAGCAGCTTGGCCGGGCGCTGGTCGTAGATCGCGTGGATCTGTGTGTCCAACTGGTCCTTCGGCACCGGCTGGCCGTTGATGGCGTACCCGCCGTCATCCGTCAGCTCCAGCACGATCTGGCTGGGTGGCGTCTTGGACACGGTCGGCGGCTCCGGTGGTGGAACCTGGACATCCATCGCCATCCTGGAGAGCGGCTGCGTGATCATGAAGATGATCAGCAGCACCAGCAGGATGTCGATCATGGGCACCACGTTGGGCTCGGAGCTGACGGTGCCGCGTCCTCCCGATGACATGCCTGCCATGTCAGTGCTTCTCCTTGTTCTTGTCGTCCGAGAAGAGCGCCCGCGAGCTCGGCTCCGTGATGGCCGCCATGACCCGCACGCCCGCCTGGCGCGCCGTCTCGACCGCCTCCTGCACCTTGGAGTACTTCAGCTTGTTGTCGGCCTTGAAGTACAGGATCTTGTCCTCGCTGCGCGCGGCGTAGATCGAGCGGAGCTGGTCCTGCAGCGTCCCCGCCGCGATGGCACGCCCGTTGAGGAAGTACCGCCCGGCCTCGTCGATACCGAGCACGACCTCGTTGTCGCCTTCCGGCCGAGGGTCGAGGTTCTTCCCCTTCGGCAGCGTGGCCTTGAAGCCCGCCGCGATGAGCGGCGTCACGATCATGAAGATGATCAGCAGCACCAGCATGATGTCGATCATCGGCACCACGTTCGGCTCCGACCGGACGGAGGTCTGTCCGGTCTGCCCGACTGAGATCGCCATGGGCTAGCTCCTTCCCGTCGTGAAGGGGCCGGCGTCAGCCCGAGATCTGGCCACTGCCGGTCACCGCCTTCTGGGCCTGGAACTCCTTCGTGAAGATCGAGCGGCCGAACTCGCTGCCGACGCTCTTGATCAGATAGTCGATCAGCTCCTTGGAGCCGTACGTCATCTCGACCGAGAGGTTCTCGATCTTGGTCGTGAAGTAGTTGTAGGCCCACACCGCCGGAATGGCCACCAGCAGGCCGAGCGCGGTGGTAATCAGCGCCTCGGCGATACCGGCCGAGATGCCGGCCAGGCCACCGGACGCGCCCTGGGCCGCCATGCCCGTGAACGCGTTGATGATGCCCATCGTGGTGCCCAGCAGGCCGACGAACGGCGCCGTGGCGCCCACCGTCGCCAGGATGCCGGTGCCGCGCTTGAGCTCCGACAGCACGATCAGCATCTGGCGCTCGACCGCGCGCTCGGCGGAGTTGATGTCGGCCGCGGTGATGGTGGCGCGATCGCGCAGGAGCGGCTTGACCTCGAAGAGCGCCTCACCCACCACGCGGGCCAGGTGACTCTTCTTGTTCTTTTCGGCCAGCGAGATGGCCTGGTCGAGGTTCTCCTCCTGGATGGCGCGGGAGAACTGGGGCGCGAAGACCCGGGTGGCTCGCTGGGTCCGGGCGAAGCTGATCCACTTCGTGATCATCACGGTGAGCGACCAGATGGACATGATGGCGAGCACGAAGACGATGAACTTGGCGAACCAGCCCATCGTGTGCCAGAGCGTGATCAGATCGAGATTCATGTTCTCTCCTCAGGAGATCGAGTCACTACTGCCCGACTTTGAACGAGATGCGCTGCTGAACCAGTTGCCGGACCGGCTGTCCCTTGAACTTGGCCGGCTTGAACACGCCCTTGGTGATGGCCTCCTTGGCCGGCTCGACGAACGCCGGGTGCGTCGTCTTCAACACCTTGAAGGAGTTCGGCTCGGCGTGGCCGGTGGTGTCCACCACGTACTGCAGATCCACGGACCCCGCGATCCCGGCGCTCTGGAGCACCGGCGGGTAGCGCGGCGTGGGAATCGAGATGGGCTGCACCGGGTCGTCGAGCTGCGCCTCCAGGAACACCTCGCCCGAGACCACCGGCGCCGTGCCGCCCACGATGCCCTTCGCGATCCCGCCCTCGACACCCTTGCCCGTGAAGTCCTTCGGATCGAACGGCTTCTGGTCGAGGTCGACCGGCGGAATGTCCTTCGGGATATCGGTCGGCGCCACCACCGTCTGGAAGCCCTTGGGCGGCGGGTTCGCGCTCACCACGACGTCCGGCGGAGGCTGCTCCGGCGGCGGCGGCGGCGGGGGCGGCGGCTTCAGGAACACCATGGTGGTGTCCACGGGCCGATTGGTCATGGTCTCGGCGACGCCTTGGGTCGCCTTCACCGCGGCGAAGATCAGGGCACCGTGCACGAGCACCGACACCGCCGTCTGTCCCACCGTCCGCTTGGACTTCTGCTTCGATTCGATCAGGTTCTCGAACACGCAACTACCTCCATGAAGGGAGGGTGATCGTGCCGAGCATACTAGCACCCGACCGATGGCATCTCCGTAGCCCGAAGATGACAATTCCATGTCAGTCGAATTAACCGTTCGGTGTCGTCGCGCGGGGAAGCCGCACCGTGAAACTCGTGCCTCGCCCGGGCCGGCTCTGCACCGTGATGGAGCCGCCGTGCGCTTCGGCGATCCACTTTGTGATGGATAGCCCGAGCCCGGTGCCGGGCCGCTCTCCGGTGCGGGAGCGCGCGGGATCGGCCCGCCAGAACCGCTCGAAAATGTGAGGCAGATCACCAGGCGCGATCCCGATGCCCGTATCGCGTACCATCAGGCTCACGGCATCGCTCCGCTCGGTGAGCGTCAGGTCGACCGTGCCGCCCTTTCGGGTGTACTTGATGGCATTGGTCACCAGGTTGAGCAGCATCTCCCGGATCCGGTGCGGGTCCACGGCCAGCAGTACGGGCTGGTCCGGCATGCTGCTGGTCACCGTGATTCCCGCGCTCTCCCCCAGCATGCCCGCGGTCTCGGTGACGTCCGCCAGCAGGTCGCGGAGATCCGATTCCTCCACCGCCAGCGGCGCCCGGCCCTCGTCGGCTCGCGCCAGCGTGAGCAGGCTCTCCACCAATTCGGTCATCTCGTTGATCTGCGCCAGCGTTTCGTCCAGCGACTGCATGATCTCGCCGGGCACGCCCGGGTGCACCAGCGCGCGCTCCACGCCCGCCCGGAGCACCATGAGCGGCGTCTTGAGCTCGTGGCTCGCATCGGCAGTGAACCGGTGCAGGCTCGCGAAGCTCTGCTCCAGCCGGGCCAGCATCCCGTTCACGGTGAGGGCGAGGCGCGACATCTCGTCGCCCGAGAGCGGCACGGCGAGGCGCCGGTGAAGGCTGGTGCCGTCCGAGATGGCGTCCACCTCGTCCATGATCCCCTGTACCGGCCGAAGCGCCGTGCCCGCGAGCCAGTATCCGATCAGTCCCGCGGCGGCGAGGATGAGCGGCGCGATGATGATCATCGATCGCAGCAACTGCGCCGGGCCGAGGGCGGCCTGGGCGATTGGCGTGGCCACGAGCAGCCCGCCGATCTCGGGGCCGGCCGCCTCCACCCGGACGGCGAGGTAGCGCGCGCGCCCGCCCTCGCCCAGCGACAGCGAGCCCGCGCGCTTGGGCAGCCGGAGCGAGTCGAGCGGTCCGGTGAGGCTCTCGAGCGCATCGGCGCTCAGCGTGCGGGCGGCCTCGGAGAGCGCCAGGACCTTGCCGGTGGTGTCGGTCACCACCAGGTAGTCGCGCACCGCCTCGAGATACGCGCTGATGCCGGGGTCGAGCGAGGGACTGGTGCCCGCGGTGGTCACGATCCGCCCGAGCACGTTGTAGGACTCGCTGAGCCAGCGGGTGGCCAGGTCCGCCTCGAGCGCCAGCCGCTGGTCCAGCTCCCGCAGGCTGGATTGCCGGCGCTCGAGGTAGAGCAGTCCGCCGAAGGTCAGCACCGTCACGCCGAGCGCGACCGTGTACCACACGGTGAGCCGCGACCGGATCGTGTTCACCTCAGACTCTCACAACGTACCCGACGCCGCGCACCGTGTGCACCAGCTTCTGCGCCTGGCCCGAGTCCACCTTCTTGCGGAGCCGGTTGATGACCACGTCCACGATGTTGGTGCCCGGATCGAAGTGGTAGTCCCACGCATATTCCGTGATGAGCGTGCGGGACATGACCCGTCCCGCGTGGCGCATCAGGTACTCGAGGACGGTGTACTCCTTGGGGGTGAGATCGATCCGCTCTCCCGCCCGGTGGACCTCCCTCGTCGCGGTGTCCAGCTCGAGCTCGCCCACCCGGAGCACCGGGTCCTGGATCGCCTGCGGACGCCGTCCGAGCGCCTCGACGCGCGCCAGGAGCTCCTCGAAGGCGAACGGCTTGGTGACGTAATCGTCCGCCCCCGAGCGGAGCGCCTGCACCTTGAAGTCGACCGCGTCCTGCGCGGTCAGCACCAGGATCGGCGTAGTGGTGCCGCGGTCCCGCAGGGTGCGGAGGACTTCCAGGCCGCTCATCCCCGGCAGCCGGAGATCGAGCACGAGCAGATCGTAGTGGCCGCCGGAGGCGAGCCGCAGCCCTTCCATCCCGTCGTCCACCAGGTCCGCCTGGTAGTGGTGCTCCTCCAGCCCCCGCTTGACGTACTGGCCGACGGTGCGGTCGTCCTCGATCACCAGGATCTTCATGCGTGTACCGGAAGGTGGACCCGGAAGCGGGTGCCGCGTCCGGGGGCGCTGTCCACCTCGATGCGGCCGCGGTGGTCGGCTACGATGCCGTAGCAGATCGACAGGCCGAGGCCGGTGCCGCGGCCGGGTGGCTTGGTGGTGTAGAACGGCTCGAAGATCCTGCTCTGCTCCGCCGGCGGGATGCCGGCGCCGGTGTCCTCGATCTCCACGACGACCTCGTCCGGGCGGCCGGGGCTCGGCCCGGTGCGGACGGTCAGCTGGCCGCCCTGTTCCATCGCGTCGAGCGCGTTGAGCATGAGCGCCATCAGCACCTGAATGAGCTGTTCCTGGCTCCCGATCGTCTCCGGCAGCCCGGGCGCGAGCGCGCGCGCCACCTGCAGCCGCTTGAAGCGCTGGTGGTGCTTGAGGAGAAAGAGCGTCTCCTCGACCAGGGCGTTGAGCGCGATCGGCCGCCGGGGCGTCGGCTTCGGCCGGCTGAAATCGAGCAACCCGTCGACGATCCGGGTGCAGCGGTCCACCTCGCGGTCGATGATCTCGAGATACTCCCCCACCGGCCCCTCCATGCCCGCCCCCGCCAGCCGGCCCTCGATGGCGGCCACGCACGCGCTGATCGTGGCCAGGGGATTGTTGATCTCGTGCATGACGCCCGCGGCGAGCTGTCCGATGGCCGCGAGCTTCTCGCGCTGCAGGATCTGCCCGTGGACCCGGTGCCACTCCGTCACGTCCTCGCCGATGGTGATGACGTGGGTGATCGCGTCCCCGTCGAGCCGCATCGGGATCTTGCTCAGCCGGAAGAACCGTGCTTCGCCGGCCAGCCGAACCTCCTGTTCCGTCTGCTGGATCTCACCCGTCTCGAACACGCGATCGAATTCGGCGCGGAGCTGCTCGGCCGGCTGCCGCGTGAGTACGTCGAACACCGGCCGGCCGACGACATCGTCGCGGCGCAGCCCCTGGGTGCCCGTCTCCCGCTTGCGGTTCCAGCTCTGGATGCGGTAGTCGCGATCCACCACGTAGAGGCCGAGCGGCAGGCTGTCCACGATCAGGCTGGTGAACCGGCGGTGCTCCTCGATCTCGCGCGACTGCGCCGCGACCTCGCCCGCGAGATCGGCCGAGAGCTCCACCGCGGCCAGGTATGGCGAAAGGAAATCGGCCACGATCGCCAGCACCTGGCGCCCGGACGCACCCGGCGATGCGCTCTCGCCCACCTGGGCCTCCAGCAGGCCGAGCCGCGTGCCCTCGTGCTCGAGCGGCAGCCGGCACCACCCTGCGCCGAGCGGCAGCGCGTCGGGGGAGCGGATCCCGTCCTTCGGTCCCGGCGCCGCCGGGACCTGCACGGGGCGGAAGACCGGCGTGGCGGTGTCGCGAAACCAGACCGCCACCGCCGCCGCCGGCAGCCCCTCGCGCAGGGTTTCGGCGATGGCGGTGAGCGTCGCCTCGGTCCCGAGCCCCTGGTTGAGGAGCCGGGCGACGGCTCCGACCAGGGCGAGGTCAGCGCGGCTCACGCGCTCCCCCGGGTCGCGAGACGGTGGCGGCCAGACTCAGGATCTTCCACTCGCCGCCGATGCGCCGGAGCACCAGGTGCTCGATCCATTCGCCGCTGCGGACGGAGCCGGCCACGGGGAGGAGCCGTCGGGTGGTGAGCCACACCGCCGCGAGGTCGCCGTCCTGCCGGTAGTCCGAGCGGAGCACCCGGACGTCGAACCGGCCGGAATCGAGCCCGTCCGTCCGCCGCGCCAGCGCCGCGAGCGCGAGATCCACGGGCACGGCCTGATGGCCGCTGGCGCTGGCGAGGACGAACGGGCCCGAGTAGATCGCGTCGGACCAGAAGAGCGCCCGGGCGCCGGCCCAATCGTGATCGGAGAGGGTGCGCGCGTAGCGGGAGACGAGCGCCTGGACCGCCTCCTCGTCCTGGCGCGTGCCGGTCGGCGTGTGGTCCTCGATCCGGCAGCCCGCGGCGAGCAGCAGGCCGAGGCACAGGACGGTGCGGCGGAGACGCGTCATCGGGATCCCTGGTGGGGTGCTGAAAGCGTAACGTATCAACCGCGGAGCAGGAAGCGCACTTCGTGCCGGTCGTGCGACTCGAAGCGCGCGCGAGCCCCGGCTAGCTGCACGTCGTCCACCTCGGTGGCCTCTACCTCGACGCCGCGCGCGCCGACGCTCAGCACCAGTCGCGGACCGAACAGGTGCGCCGTCCGGAGCACGAGCGCACCCGGCCGGCGGCGCAGCTCGAGGTCGAGGAGGGCTCGCCCGACGCGGAGCCGGCGGAGCGCGATGCCGGCCCACCCAGCCGGGAGCAGCGGTGCGATCCCGAGCGCCGCATTCGGCGCATCAGGCTCGAGGCCCCAGAGCGCGGCCACCGCCTCCAGCAGCGCGGTGCCGGCCCCCGTCCCCGGGAGCGCGCCCGGAGCGCGCCGGAGCGTGGCAGCCGCGGCCTCGACCACCGCGTGCGATTCGACCGCCGCGGGGTCGGGCCCGGGCACGACCCGCTGCCGGAGCGCAACGAGCCATCCGGCGGGGCTGGCGCCGTTCACCACCTCCTCGAGCGCATCGAGCACGCGCTCGCGAGGAACGGCGGCTACATCGTCGCGGGCGGCGAGGTATGCCGCCGCCCGGCGGAACGGCTCACGCTGACGCCTGAGCGCCTCGAGCTCGCCCGTCCACGCCAGGAACCGCTCGGCCAGCTCGAGAAATGCGATCGTGCTCGCGGGGTCGGCAGCGGAGGAAAGTCCGCCGAGTGGATCGCAGGCGCCGATCCCGCCGTCGGCGCGCTGGGCCTGGGCCAGGAACTTGAGCAGCTCGCGGGCAGGGTCGCGATTGCCCGCGACGAGCTGGGCCGCCGCGGCCGCGCACGCGCCGGCCCCGAAGCACCACGCGTCGTCCCCCGCGCCGCGTGGACAGGCGACGAGCAGCGATCGGCCGATCCCCGGCGCGCCGATGAGCGCCTCGTCGCCCCGCTGGCGCGCCCACTCGAAGCCGCGCCCGAGCAGCTCGTCAGGCGCCTCGAACGCGGTGCCGTAGCGGGTGAGCTGCGCCGCCTTGCGGCCGCGCGCCGCCGCCAGCCCCGCGACGCCGTCGCGCGCGAGCACCCGCACCGAGCGCTCGAGCTCGTCCCGATCCGTCCCGGCCATGGCGACGATCCGGAGCGGCGGCGTCCCGGTGCACCGCACGCGCACAGTGGGCGCTTGGAGGCGTTCGCCCTGCTCTGCCGACAGGCGCCCGCCGGTGACGGCAAAGAGCGCCCGCGGCCCCCCGGCCGACTCGACGCGCAGCGCGAGACCGTCGGCCGCCACCGAGAAGATCAGATCTCCGTACGAGCCCTCCGGGTAGGGCCACGCCCGGCGCAGATCGGCTTCCCACTCGGCCTCCAGCGGGATGCCGGGTTGGCCCCCGATCTCCCACACGGCAACCGGTACGTCGGGTGCCGCCATCCAGCGCTCGAGCAGCCGGTGACTTCCCAGCGCCAGCCCGCCGGCGATCCCGTCCGCGGCAATGTGTTCAGGCGCGCAGGGAATCGCGCCCCGCACCCGCGCCGCGTGCATGACGCGGAACGGCGGCGCCCACACCTCCCGGCTCCCCGTCGCGGGTCGTGCGGTGATGAGGAGCCGCCGGCCGGCGTGCGTCCAGGCCGCGGCGGGAGTGAGGTCGAGCGCGGGCATCGAGCCGGGCGGCCACGCGTCGGCGGGCGCGGCCGGAAGCGGATCACCGCTCGCCGTGCGGAGCGCCCGCTTCCCCGGCGGCGGCCAGAGCGCCGCCGGGCCGCGGGCGCGATACGGCACCGCCTCACCGACCAGCGCGTTCGCGAGCATGACCTCGCCCCCGCCTGGTGAGTCAGTCGGTCCGGCGTACAGGAGCGACGGATGCAACGCCAGGCACAGCACCCCGCCCGCGCCGACGGCGTACTCCCATGCGAGGATGCGACCCGGTTGCAGCGTCAGCCCGCTGCGCTCGACGGCCACCACGCCGCCGTCGAGCGGCCGCGTGCCGTCGTAACAGCACAGGACTTCGGCCGCGGGCGGGCCGAGCACGGCCCCGCCGCGAAGTCCCGCGAACAGGGGATGCGCGCCGAAGCCGGCCAGACCGAAGTCCGCCGGCGGCGGCTGCCCGAGCTCGATTGTCGTGGGGGGTGCGCGCTCGAGGCCCAGCACGGTCGGCGCCACGGCGGCGGCCCCCGTCGCCAGCAGGCGCCCACCGGCCTCGAGCCAGGCGAGCAGCCGCGCGTCCGACTCGACGCTGCCACGCATCCACAGCACGTCCGTGTCGTCGAGCGGCACGTCCTGCACCCGCTCGTGGCGCGAGGCCCGGCCCACCGGGAGCATGTTCAGCCAGCCGAGCAGCGCGTCGAGCTCCGGCGCACCGCGACCCGGGTCGCCCCCTCGGGGCTCGGCCACCAGCCCCACCCGCCGCACCGCTACTGAAGCGCGCGCAGCTGCTCGAGGAGCTCCGCGTTTTCCCGGCGCGTACTCGGGGTGGTCTCGGCATACGTCCACCGGACCACGCCGTTCCGGTCGATCAGGACGTACGCCCGGTTGGAGAAGAACTTGTCTTCCAGCAGCGTCCCGTACCGCCGGCTCACGTCCCGCTTGAAGTCGCTGAGCAAGTCCAGCGTCATCCGCTCCTTGGCCTTGAACTCCTTCAACGTGGGTACGGAGTCCACGCTGATGGGAAGCACGACCGTGTTGGCGTCCTGGAACTGCGAATAATCATCAGAGAGCGCGCACATCTCGCTGGTGCACGTCTTGGTAAAGGCGAGCGGGAAGAACGCCAGCAGCACGTTCCGGCCGCGCAACCGGGACAGCGTCACGTCCGTGCCGGCCGTGGATGGCAGCGTGAAGTCGGGTGCGGGCGAGCCAACGGCGGGGAGCGCGGCCATGGCGATCAGGCTTTGCCGGCGCGGTCGAAGCGCCGCCCGATGTCGGTCCAGTTGACCACGTTCCACCAGGCGGCGACGTAGTCCGGGCGCCGGTTCTGGTATTTGAGGTAGTACGCGTGCTCCCACACGTCGCAGCCCAGGATCGGCTTCTTGCCGCTCATCAGCGGGGAATCCTGGTTGGGGGTGCTCTCGATGGAGAGGGCGCCGTTCCGATCGGCCACCAGCCAGCCCCACCCGCTCCCGAACCGTCCGCCGCACGCCTTCGCGAACTGTTCCTGGAACTGCGCGAACCCGCCGAAGCTCTTCGTGATCGCGTCCGCGAGCGCACCGGCGGGCTGTTTGGCGCCGCCGGGGGCCATCATCTCCCAGAACATCGTGTGGTTCGCGTGACCGCCGCCGTTGTTCCGGACCGCGGTCCGGATGCCCTCGGGCACCGCGTCCAGGTTGCCGACCAGCTCTTCGACGGACTTCTTCTGCAGGTCGGGGTGGGACTCGAGGGCGGTGTTCAGGTTGTTCACGTAGGCGGCGTGGTGCTTGTCGTGGTGGATCCGCATGGTCTGCTCGTCGATGTGCGGCTCCAGCGCGTTGTACGGGTACGGGAGGGGGGGAAGGGTAAACGCCATGACTGACTCCTCAGGCTGAAAGCTGCTGAATTCCGAACGACTTACTCGGCTCAAGCGAGCGAAATATGGACCGGGCCGGAGAAGGGGTCAACGAAGCCATTGCGCTCGTCCCTCGGCTCGTCAGATTCCCGCCATGAGCGAGAGCCATCCTCCGCTGCGACCGTTGGGGCCGGTGCTGCTGCTGGATCGGTTCGCGCCGCTCCAGGCGAAGCTGATCGCGCTCCTGCGCGGCCTAGCGCCAGGCGACTGGCAGCGGCCGACGGCCTGCGCGCTCTGGTCGGTGAAGGACATCGTCGCGCACCTGCTGGACGACGACCTCCGCCGGCTCTCGTCCGACCGCGATGGCCTGCCGCCCGACAAGGACGGCCCCGGCGACTACGCGTCACTGGTCGCTTGGATCAACCGGATGAACGCGCAATGGGTCGCGGCCGCGCGGCGGCTGAGCCCACGCGTGCTGGTGGACCTGCTCGAGGTGACGGGTCCAGAGGTGGTCGAGCTGTTCCGCTCACGCGATCCGTTCGCGCCGGCGCACTGGGCCGTCGCCTGGGCGGGCGAGACGGAGTCGCCGCACTGGTTCGACGTCGGCCGCGACTATACCGAGCGCTGGCTGCACCAGCAGCAGATCCGCGAGGCGGTCGGCGCGCCGCTGCTCACAGGAGCGGAGTGGCTCGGCCCCGTGCTCGACCTGTTCGTTCGGGCGGTACCGATGGCGTTGCGAGGGGTCATGCGGGCGCCGGGTACCGCGGTCCACGTGGCGATCACAGGCGAGGCGGGTGGCGACTGGACGGTGCGGCGCGGGGAAGCCGGGTGGGAATTGTTGGCCGGTGCCGCGTCCGCCGCGGCGGCCAGCGTGCGGCTCTCGGATGACACGGCGTGGCGACTGTTCTCGAAGGGGCTTCCGCCGGACGCCGCGCGCGAGCGATCTCGCATCGAAGGCGATCAGATGCTCGGCACCGCCGTCCTCGGCGCCCTCGCCATCATGGCGTGAGTGCCGGCCCACGCACCGGCGGCGACGACGAGCCCGCCCACCGCCAGGACGGTGTAGACCACTTCCGCCCGGAGCCCCGACTCCACG
>DATAHW010000109.1:0-1551 GCA_036262935.1 Gemmatimonadales bacterium
CGTAATATAGCCTTGGTTGGACCCCTCCGGGACACCCGCCGGCGGGATTCCGGGTCAGGAAAATCCGCCGCCCGAGATCATCCCCGGATGCCACGCCGGCTCCCACACCAGCTCGGTCTCCACCCCCCGCACGCCCTCCACCATCGCCCCCGCGCTCCGGATCCCGTCCCTGATGACCTTCTCCATCGGGCAGCCGGGCGTGGTGAGCGTGTGGGTGATCCGGGCGACGTCGTCCCGGATCTCCAGGCCGTACACCAGGCCCAGCGTGACGATGTCGAGCCCGATCTCCGGGTCGATCACCGAGCTCAGCGCCTGCCACAGCGGATCGAGCCGCGGATCGACGGACTGCTCGGCCTCACTCATCGAAACCTCCCCGGATAAATTGCGCACCATGTCACCTGCCGGCGATCCCGTCGCCCTGCTGCAGCGGCTGCCGCTCTTTGCCGCGTTCGAGCCGGCCGCGCTCCGCCGACTGGCCCAGCGAAGCGTGCTCCGCAGCCATCCCGCCGGCTCCCTGCTCTTCACCGCCGGCGAACCGTACCGCGGCCTCTATGTCATCGCTTCCGGGCGCGTGCGGATCTACCGCGCGAGCCCCTCCGGCCGCGAGCAGGTGCTGCACACCGAGGGTCCCGGCCAGCCGGTGGCCGAGCTGCCGCTGTTCGACGGCGGCGCCTATCCCGCCTCCGCCGTCACGGAGGAGCCGAGCGAGCTGCTGTTCGTCCCCCGCGCGGAGTTCGAGGCGCTCTACCGCACCGACCCCGATGTCGCCGCGGCGATCATCCGCGACCTCGGGCGCCGCCTCCGCCACCTGGTCCAGCTCACCCAGACGCTCGCGTTCCGCGACGTGGCCGCCCGCCTGGCGCTCTATCTGGCCGGCCTGGCCGACCGCGATGGCGTCAAGAGCGCCGACGGCGTGGTGGTCACCCTCGACCGCACGCGCGAGGCGCTGTCGGTCGAGCTGGGCACGGCCCGTGAATCCGTCTCCCGCGCGTTCAAGCAGCTCCGGGAGAAGGGACTGGTTGTAGAACAGGGCCGCCGCCGCCTGCTGCTGCCCGACGTGGGCCGCCTTCGCACCCTCGCCCGGCCCGGCGAGCGTCCGCGTTATGAGGAAGACGGCGGCTGATGGGCCTCTCCGGGAACGGAGCGGGCGCCGTTCCGCGCCGCCGCACCCGTGCTCAGCGCCGGCTGATGCGCACCCGCCAGATCTCTGGCCCCTCGGCCTCGTACTGCCAGTCGAAGCTGTCGGCCCGCTCGGCCATGAACTGGTAGCGCAGCGGACGCGGGTCGTGATCGTTGATGATCACCATCGCCTGGCCGCTCGAGAGCCCATCGAACGTGCGGAAGATGGAGGGATGCTTCTCCCGCGGCGGAATCGCGCGAACGTCGAGCTCGAGAGTCTGTGGGGTCATGGGTTGATTCTCCTGTTTGATTTGGATGATGAAGATCCGATCAAGTGCGCCGCCGGATCCGCACGACGACGTGGTCGGCAGGCGATTCGTCCACCTCCCACGCATAGCCGCGCTCGGCGAGGATCGGGAGCAGGAACTGCGG
>DATAHW010000110.1:0-32271 GCA_036262935.1 Gemmatimonadales bacterium
ACGGGACGGACAACGGATAGATGAACGCCCCTGCCGGGCAGCTGCCCGGCAGGGGCGTCGTCATTGGCCCTGGTGGATTCGAACCACCATTCGCGGATCCAAAGTCCGCTGTCCTGCCGTTGGACGAAGGGCCAGTGGCCCGAAACGTACACGCGGCGCGACGGTCAGACCAGTCGTCGATACACCGCCTCGGTGGCCGCGGCCGCAGTGGCCCAGTCGAAGGCTGCGGCCCGCGCCCGGCCCAGCGCCCGGAGCCGCTCCGCCTCCGCCGGAAGCGTCGCCTGCTCCAGCGCGTCGGCGATACCGGCGACATCGAACGGGTCCGCGAGAATCGCCGCGCCGCCGGCGATCTCGGGCGCGGCGCCGGTCGTGGAGGTGACGACGGGCGCGCCGCACGCCATCGCCTCGAGAATGGGGAGCCCGAACCCCTCGTAGATTCCAGGGTACAGGAACACGGCCGCTCCGGCATAGAGCCCGGGCAACTCGGCCTTGTCCACGTAGCCGAGCAGGGTGACATGCTCCGGCAGCGCACTCCTGTCCTGGAGGAAGTCGGCGTCGAGTGAAGTGCCGGTGATGAGCAGGCGGTACCGGCTCCGGTGGCCGCCCCGCTCCCGCCAGCGGCTGAACGCCTCGATCAGACGGCGCGTATTCTTGCGAGGAGAGACGCCGCCGACCGCGAGCACGTAAGGCCCGTCGGAGGGCGCCGGCGCCGCCGCCGGCGCCGCGAAGCTCGGATCCAGCCCGTGATAGACCACATCGATTCTGGACGCGGGCACGCCGGCCCGGCGGACCAGGTCGTCGGCCGTGTAGCGGGAGACGGCGATGAAGCGATCCGCCCGCCGAACGACCCACGGGAACAGCGCCCGGTACATAAGGCGCACGCGGCTGTTGTAGAGCTCGGGATGGACCTGCCAGCCGAGGTCGTGCACCGTGGCGACGCACCGATCACGGGCGCGGAGGGCAAACGGGAGGAAGCCATCCATGCCGTGGAACAGAATACCATCCTTCCGCGGACTGGTACGCAGACAGCCCCACTGATCGAACCAGAGCTTCCAGAGCGTTGCCCGCACCGATCCCGGAGCCATCTCCGGCCGCCGGGCGGGGATCACCTCGCGCACCCCCGGCAGGCCGAGCCCGAGCGGCGCCCAACTGAGCGCGGTGATGTCGAACCGGCCGGTCCGGGCCAGGGCCGCGAGGAGCGCTTCCATATACACCTCGATTCCCGTATGTGCCCCGGCGAGGTGGCGGGCGTTGACCAGCAGCTCCAGCCGGCGCTCGACGTCGGGAGCCGTCACCGGGCCGAACCCTGCACGCGCTCGAGCACCCGCAGGGTGTCGGCCGCGCTCCGGCGCCAGCGGAAGGCGTCGCTTCGCTCGCGCCCCGCGGCGATCAGGCGTGTCCGGAGCGCGCCGTCGTCCAGCACCCGCCGGATCCCGGCAGCGATGGCATCCACCGACTCGGGGTCCACCAGCACCGCGGCGTCCTCGGCCAGTTCCCTGGTGCCGTAGCGGTCCGCAGTCACGACGGGGCAGCCCGCGGCCATCGCCTCCAGTACCGGCAGCCCGCACGACTCGAACAGGGACGGCAGAAGCAGCGCGTCGGCAAGGGCGTAGATCCCGGCGAGGTCCTCCTGCTCGGCCCACCCCGGCCACCGGACCCATTCCGCGATGCCGAGCGCGTCGGGTTCGCGCAGCTCGTGCTCGGAGAGAAACCGGTTCTCACCACCGGCGACGACCAGCGGGATACCGCGCTCGGGCCCGACCTCGGCATAGGCGCGGACGAGGCGCGTAAAGTTCTTGGGCGGGTAGATCGCGCCGGCGTACAGCAGGAAATGCTCGGGGAGCGCGTACTTGCGACGGATCTCGTCCAGGCGGCTGCGCTCGATCGGGCGCCGGAACACGTCATCGACCCCGGAATAGACCGTTACCACCCGCTCCGGCGGCACGTGGAGATAGTGCATGACGTGCTCACGGGTGATCTCGGAGACCGCGAGGATGGCGGCGGCCCTCGAAGCGTAGCGCGGGACGAGGAACCGGTGGCTCAGCCGGTCCACGTAGCGCGAGGCCCACGGCATGACGTACCAGTCCAGCCCGTGGCAGACCCACACGGCGGGGCAGCCCGCGCGGAGCGGGATCGAATACTTCGGGTTGAAGAGCACGTCGATCCCGTTCCGCGCGACGGCCCGCGGCACCGCGAGCTGGTCCCACGCGAAGACCGATCGGGCCGGCAGCGCATGCTCCTCGACGCCCGCTTCGCCGCCGTAGGTGCCCAGCAGGGCGGGGTCTCGATACAGCAGCACGAACTCATGTTCGCTCTCCAGGTCGAGCAGCGCGCGGAGCAGCTTCCGGGTATACACCCGGACCCCACCCTGATGCTGGTCGTAGTGGCGCAGCATCACTCCAATGCGCACGGCGGCCTCTCGGGAAGGGGCGTCATGAATGCTGCGAGGCCAGGGTTTCCACGGCTTCGACCCGGCCGTGCTTCCGGCCGAGCATCAGGCGCGCGTCGTCCCGATCCCGGGCGGAGCGGTACACGGCGAAGAGCGCGGAGCCCGAGCCGCTCATCCGGCAGACGAGGGGGTGGGTCCCCGCCAGCGCCTCGAAGGCGGCACGCAGGCCGGGCATACGCTCGAACGCCGGCGATTCGAAGTCGTTCCCCGCCATCCTTCCGATGTCGCCCCAACGCGAGAGAGCGTCGAGATCGAGCGCGACGGCGCCGCGCCGCGCGTCGGCCACGCGGGTCGCGTCCACCCATCGGTAAGCTTCGCTCGTATCGATCCCGACCGGCGGTGTCACCAGCAGCGCGGGGGCGGCCGGTAGAGGCGGCAACCTGAACAGGCGCTCGCCCCGTCCCCAGGCGAGTGCGAGCGGCGCCCCGGTGACGAAAAAGGGAACGTCGCTCCCGAGCCGCGCCCCGAACTGAAGCAGCTCGTGCCGCGGCACGGCCCCGCCGGCCAGAGCGTTGACCGCGTGGAGGGCCGCTGCCGCGTCGCTGGAGCCGCCGCCCAGACCCGCCCGGACGGGAATGCGCTTGGTCAGCCTCAGATGCACGCCGAACGGGTGTCCCGTGGCCTCGAGCACGAGCGCCGCGGCGCGCGAGGCCAGGTTCTGCTCCGGCGGACCCACGTCGGCACCCTCGACCTCGATCGAGACGACGCGCTCCTCCCGCCTCGTCGCGACCACGGTGTCCGCCAGACTCACGAGGCAGAAGAGCGTCTCCAGGCTGTGAAAGCCGTCGCTCTCGCGGGCGAGCACGCGCAGGAAAAGGTTCAGCTTGGCCGGCGCGGCGACCGTGACGGCGTCGGCGCTCACGGGCGCCGGGGCGCGCGCAGATCGGTCAAGGCCACGGGGGTCCGCGCCAGCGACCAGGCGCCGAGCAGGATGATGGGCACGAAGGTGGTGGCGTGGAACGCGATGGCGAAGGAGGAGGCGAGATCGTTCGACACGCCGAACAGGGCGAGACCGGCGACGATCGCGGCCTCGAACTGGCCCAGGAAGCCCGGGGTGAGCTGGACCGTGATCCCGAAGATGAGGATGCCCTGCACCAGCAGCGCACCCGCGAAGTCGACTGGAATGTCGAAGGCCGCGAAGCCCACGTAGTAGGCCAGCGCGTTCACCAGCCAGAGCACCAGCGACCAGGCGACGACCCCCGCGAGCAGCGCGGGCGAGCGCAGCACGGACAAGCCGTGGCGCAGCCCCTCGAGCACGGTGACCAGTCGCTCGGTGACCCGGCCGGCGGGGAGCACGCGCCGCACCATCCGCTCCGCGGCGAGGGGAAACACGACCACCAGCACCGCCGCCACGAGCGCGGCCGCACCGAGCGCCCCGGCCACCTGCGCCGCGTGCCGCACCGAGACGCCGCCGGCGACCACGCCGGGCGGAAGATCGGAGGCGAGCAGCGCCAGGCTGAGCAGGAGCACCACCGTCAGGCCGTCGAAGATGCGCTCCACCGCGACCGACGACAGGACGCTGGTGAAGCGAGCGCCGGTAAGCCGGGTGGCGGCCAGCACGCGCACCAGCTCACCGGCGCGGAAGGGCAGCGTGTTGTTGGCCATGAAGCCGATGGCGACGGCGTGCCAGAGCGGGCCTGCCGGGAGCGGTGCGCCATCGGCATCGCGCAGGAGCAGGCGCCAGCGGATCAGGCGGATCGGATAGGTGAGGGTCGCGACGACGACGGCGGCCAGCAGCGGTGCCGCGTGAGCGTTCCGGAGGTGAACCAGGACCTCCGCCGGATGTACGCCCCGAAGGGCCCATACCAGCAGGGCCAGCGCGAGCGCGGCGCCGAGAATGGCGGAGAGCGTGCGGCGCCAGCCGCCGCCCGCCGCCAGTGGCTCAGGACTCGGCAAGCGCGAGCGGGACGAGGTCGAGGAGTTCCTGCAGGAGCGGCTTGATCGACTCGAGGCCGCCATCGCGCGAGAGTTCGGCCGCGAGCTGCTGCCGCACCGCCACCGCGCGCTCGAGCGCGGCGCGCCCGGTATAGCAGAGGACGCCGATCTCCACTGTCACCGTCTCCTCCGCGCGAGCCGGGACCGGCGCGCCTTCCCGGCGCAGGCGATCGTAGCTGCGGAAGCTGGCCTCGAGCCCACCCTCAGGCGCCAGCGATTCGATCGGGACCACCTCGTCAGCCGGGCCGTAACCGAGGCTCTCGATGGCGACGATGGGGAGCTCGGCCACGGCGGCGGCCGGCGGCGCATCGTACAGCAGCGATGCGATCGGCACGATCGGCGGCTCCGACGCCGCGGGGGTCGGGGGCGCGGCTACGTGAATCGGCGGGGTCGCTTCGGCCAGGCGAAGGCCATCGAGCCGATACGCGGCGTCGAGGATGCGGCGGGAGATGAGCATCCGGTCGTCCGCGTCGGCCACGGCCCGGAGCAGCTCGCCGGCTTCCCGAAGGCAACTCACGAGGGCCGGGGAGGCGCGAGCCGCCACTCCCGCCGCCAGCGCCTCGCGGGCGGACCGGGCGAAGACCACCAGCGCGCCGGCGACGGGATCGGGACCGGGCGTGCCCGCCGAGCGCAGCGTCCCGAGCAGGCGGTACAACCGGAGGTCACGTTCGATGGGGGAGCGGGAGCGCTCGATCAGGTCGGCGCTCTGGCACAGGTGCTCGCCGTGGCTCACGAGCTCGAGCGGGCCAAGGGGCGCGGGCGCGGCGAACTGCGGCTGGGCGAGCGGCGGGGTCATCGGCTCGGGATCGCCGGTGACGAACAGGGACTCGATCGGAACCACGTCCCGCTCGACGGCGAACGCCCGCAGCAGGAGCTCGGTGAACCGCCGCGCCTCCTCCGTCTCCGGCTCGGGCCGCCCCTGCTCGGCGATATCCCGCGAGATCCGGGTGAGCGCCAGCGACCCGGCCGCCATGACCTCGTCCACGCCCGGCGGCGGGGCGAACAGGCGGGTGAGATCGCCCACGGCCAGCTCGATGCCGTCGAGGATCTCGGGGAGCGGCACGAGCTCGCCGAGCTCGGCCAGGCCCCGGAGCGACTGCATGCGACGGATGACGGTATAGAGCGGCTCGCGGTCGCCGGGGGCGGAACGGAGGGCGCGGGCCGCGCGGTCCAGCGCGCTGGCAATGAGCGCGCCCTCCCGCGCCACGAACGCCCGGACGCCGCTGTGGAGCTCGCCCCGCTCATCGCGCCGCGGCAGGGTGTCGGTGGCGCGCCCGGCGAGCGACTCGAGGCTCAGGCCCAGGCGCACGCTGCGGGCGGTGTCGGCCTCGGTCCACTCGCGCACCCGGCGCACCAGCAGCCGGAACTCCTCGACCGCCTGCGTTACCTGCTCGCGGGTGGCGGCGTCCCACGGGCGGCGCCCGTCGCGGTAGGCGCGCGCCACACCTTCGAGCCCGGCGGCGGCCCGGGCGACCGGCTGCTGACCCGCCATGAGGGCCGAGCCGCGCAGCACGCGCGTGGTCCGCAGGAACTCCTCGGCGGCCGGGCCGTCCGGCCGCGCGGCCAGGGTCTCGAGCCGGTCCAGGCACTCGCCCGCCTCGAGGGCGAAGAAGTCGGCGGCAGCCAGGGGATTGGTCATGGATGCCGTAAGCTATCAGCGCCTCGCGCCCCGCACCAAGTGCAGCATCTCCTCCACCGCGGCCCGCATGCCGACGGTGAGCGCCCGGCTCACGATGCTGTGGCCGATGTTCAGCTCCTCGATCTCGGCGATGGACGCGACCGGGACGACGTTCCGGTAGGTCAGGCCGTGCCCGGCATGCACGGCCAGGCCCATGTCGGCGGCGTGGCGGGCGGCGCGCCGAAGCTCGTCGAGGGGCGCCTCGCTCCGGCGCCAGCCGTGCGCGTAGCGCCCGGTGTGCAGCTCGACCGCGGGCACGCCCAGGTCCTTGGCGGCGTCGAGCGTGGCCGGATCGGGATCGATGAAGAGGCTCACCCGCGCGCCGGCGTCCTCCAGCCGGCGGATCGTCTCCCGGAGTCGGGGGGCGGGCCGGCCGAGGTCGAGCCCGCCTTCGGTGGTCACCTCCTCGCGGCGCTCCGGTACGATGGTGGCCTGGTAGGGCCGGAGCCGGCAGGCGATGGCCAGCACGTCCGGGCTGGTCGCCAGCTCGAGGTTGAGTACGCGTACCGCAGGGGCGAGCCGCTCGACGTCCGCGTCCTGGATGTGCCGGCGGTCCTCCCGCAGGTGGACGGTGATGCCGTCCGCACCCGCGGCCTCGGAGAGCCGCGCGGCCTCGAGCGGATCGGGCTCGTCGGTGCGGCGGGCCTGCCGGACCGTCGCGACGTGGTCGATGTTGACGTAGAGCCGCTGCGGGATCATTGCTCGGCGCTCCGCGGCCGGTTAGTTTCGCAGCCTATCACTCGCCCAACGGGACAATCGTGATCAAGCGACGGTGGTACGTGGCAGGACTGCTCCTGGCCGGCTGCGGCGGCGGGGCGGCGGCCGGATCGGTGCGCCCGGCGAATACCCCGAGCACGGCGGTCCAGGAGTTCATGCGCGCGGTGGCGGACAGCAACGTCGACAAGATGGCCATGCTGTGGGGCACCGCCAAGGGGCCGGCGGGGCGGACCAGGCAGCCGGCCGACTACGAGCGGCGTATCGTGATCATGCAGACCTACCTGAGCCACGATGACTCCCGGATCCTGTCCGACACGCCCGACGCGGCCGGAGACCGTCACGAGATTCAGGTGCAGCTCCGCCGTCAGGCGTGCACCTGGACGGTGCCGTTCGGTGTCGTCCAGCTCGCCGACCGGAGCTGGATCGTCCAGCAGATCGATCTCACCGCGGCCGGCAACCCGGCGCGTCCGTGCAATCCATCAGCGCAGGACAGCACGCCCGATAGCACCCGCTGAGGCGGGAACCGCCGTCCCTACACCTGCTGTTATCTTTACTCCGTGAGCTCGAGCAGGATGCCCTCGGTCGCCTTCGGATGGACGAAGGCGATTCGCCGGGCGCCGGCTCCGATGCGCGGCGCGTCGTCAATGAGGCGATAGCCGGCGCGGCGGCAGGCGGCGAGTGCCGCATCGAGGTCCGCCACGCGGTAGCAGATGTGATGGATGCCGGGCCCGCGCCGCGCGAGGAACCGGGCAATGGGGCCATCGGGTGCGCGTGGCGCCAGCAGCTCCACGTCCGACTCGCCGAACGGCAGCGACACGATGGTCGCGCCGTCCGCCTCCTCCGGAGGGTGGGGCACCACGCCGAGCACGTCGCGGTAGAAGGCGAGCGCGGCGTCGAGGTCGGGAACGGCAATGCCGACATGGGCGATCCGGGGGCGATCCGTCAAACGGTCCCTCCGTCGAGTTGATCGAGACAGCGACATACCACAGGAGAATATTATCATGGCCGCGACGAATGCTCAGACTGTCCACGTCACCGATGCCTCGTTCGCCAGCGAGATCGAGCAGGCCGATGGACTCGTGCTGGTCGACTTCTGGGCGACGTGGTGCGGCCCGTGCCAGATCGTGGCTCCGGTGCTCGACCAGCTCGCCGGCGAATACGCCGGCCGCGCCAAGGTGGCCAAGGTGGACGTCGACGCCAACCAGCGGACCGCCATGCGCTTCAACGTGCGCTCGATCCCCAGCATCCTTTTCTTCAAGAACGGGCAGCACGTGGATACCGTGATCGGCGCCGTGCC
The DNA here is from genome assembly GCA_036262935.1 of Gemmatimonadales bacterium. Classification (GTDB taxonomy): domain Bacteria; phylum Gemmatimonadota; class Gemmatimonadetes; order Gemmatimonadales; family GWC2-71-9; genus CAVVWJ01. The sequence goes on from DATAHW010000110.1 coordinate 8,077, forward strand.
GAAGACGACGCTGGAAGGGAAGATCAAGCAGCACCTGGCGTAGGGGGAAAGGCGGAAGGACGGAACGACGGAAGGAGGTGCGGGCGCGGCCCGCCGGATCCTCCCCTCGTTCCGTCCTTCCGCCTTTCCGCCTTTCCGTCTTCCGCTCTACCTTTCCGCCATGCCCGGCACCCTCTATGTCGTCGCCACCCCGCTCGGGAACCTGGGCGACCTTTCACCGCGGGCGGCGGAGCTGCTCCGCAGCGTGCCGGTCGTAGCCGCGGAGGACACCCGCCGGACGCGCGGTCTGCTTTCCCACCTCGGCGCCTCGCCGCAGTTGCTCAGCTACCATGCGCATTCGAACCAGCACCGGCTCGCGACGCTGCTTGGCATCCTGGCCGACGGCCGCGATGTCGCGCTCGTCTCGGATGCCGGCACCCCCGCGGTGAGCGACCCCGGCGCCGAGCTCGTGACGGCAGCGCGCGACGCCGGCGTCACGGTCGTGCCGATTCCCGGCCCCTCTGCGGTGGCGACGGCGCTCTCGGCCGCGGGGCTCGGCGGCGACCGTTATCTGTTCCTCGGCTTCATCCCGAGGAAGGGCGGCGAGCGGGCGCGCCTGCTCGCCCGTGCGGCCGAGGAGGAATGGAGCGTCGTCTTGTTCGAGGCGCCGCCCCGACTGGTGGATCTGCTCGAGGACCTGGCCCGGGCCGCGGGGCCGGCCCGGCGCGCCATGGTGGCGCGGGAGCTCACCAAGCTGCACGAGGAGCTTCGGGTCGGGCCACTCGAGGAGCTGGCGGGCTATTATTCGGAGCATCCTCCGCGCGGTGAGCTCACCGTCGTCCTCGAGGGCACCGGTGCCCCGCCCGAGCCGCCGGATCGCACCGAGGCTGCCGTGGAGCACGCTACGCTGCTGCTTGCGGAAGGGCTCACCCGACGAGAAGTGGTCCGCCGCTTGAGCGAGGGCCTCGGGCTCTCCCGCAATGATGCGTACCGGCTGGTGATGGAGCTGCCGTGATGAGATCGCGCGCCTTCGCGCTCGTGCTGCTATTGGCCACCGCCGCCGCCGCCCCGCCGCCGCCACATGATGCCGGGGCGGCGATGACCATCGGCAGGCTGCACTACGATGGCGGCGGCGATTGGTACGCCAATCCGTCCAGCCTGCCTAATCTCCTCACCGCCATCCGCACCCGCACAGGGCTGCGCGTAGCGGCGGAAGAGAAGGTGGTGACCCTCCAGGACGACGATCTCTGGAATGTCCCCTATATCTACATGACCGGGCACGGCAACGTGCACTGGAGCGACCAGGACCTCGCGACGCTGCGTCGCTATCTCCTGCAGGGCGGCTTCCTCCACGCGGACGACAACTACGGCATGGACGCCTCGATCCGCCGCGAGCTGGCGCGGCTCTTTCCCGATCATCCGCTGGTCGAAGTGCCGCTGGACCATCCCATTTACCACCTGGTGTTCGACTTCCCCAAGGGGATTCCCAAGATCCATCAGCACGACGGCAAGCCGGCGCAGGGGTTCGGCATCTTTCTCGACGGGCGGCTCGCGGTGTACTACTCCTATCAGTCGGACCTCGGAGACGGCTGGGAAGACTTCGAGGTGCACCACGATCCGCCCGAAAAGCACGAAGCGGCGCTCCGCATGGGAGTGAATCTCTTCGCCTACGCGGTGGGGTACGGCGGGTGACGCCGCCGGCCACCGAGCTCGCGCTGCGGCGCCTCGCGCGCCCGCTGCGGGCGCGTGCCGCGGCGGGCGGGGCCGCGCTGGCGCTCGGCGGCGGCGGGCTGCTGCTGGGGGCCGCCGCCTGGGCCGTGCGGCTCGGGTGGCTGGAGGCGCCGTACTGGGTGCTCGCGGCGTGGAGCGCCGTGCTCGCGCTGCTGGCGGGCGCTGCGTACACGGCCTGGCGCCGGCGCGAGCGGCTCTCGACCGGAGGCGTCGCGGGGCGGCTCGAGGAACTCGGCGCCTGGCGCCGCGGGGCACTCACCGCGCTGCTCGACCGGTCGGCGGCGGGTACGAGCGCGTCGCTGCTCGCGCTGGCCGATCGGGAGCAGGCGGAAGACGTCGCGCGCCGCGGCCCGGGCGCCGCGGAGCCCCTGGCGCGACCGGTGCGCGCGCTCGGAGCAGTCGGCCTCGGCGTGCTCGTCGTTGGAGCCGCCGCGTTCGGCTCCTCGGGTCCGGTGCACGGGCCCGCCGCGGCACTGTGGCACCCGCGCCGCGCGTGGGAGGCGACCGTGGCGCCGGTGCGCCTGCGCGCGGCGCGGGATCTAATCGACCGCGGCGATTCCACCGCGCTCGTACTCGAGGCGTTCGGCCGCCGGACGGCCACGCTCTGGCTCCGCGCGCCGGGCGAGGGATGGCGCCCGCATGGGGTGCGTCTCGACTCGCTGGGCCGCGCCCGGATCACCACCGGCGCGCTCCGCAGCGATCTCTTCGCCCGTGCGACGAGCGGCAGCCGCTCCTCCGACACGGTCATGGTCCGGGTGCGCCTGCCGGTCTTTCTCGGCACGCTCAGCGTCACAGCCCACTACCCGGCCTATCTGGGCATGGAGGCGGAGCCGGTCCCGACAGGCGGCGATACGCTCCTCCTGCCCGCCGGCACGCGGCTCGACACGCGGGGTGAGGCCACGGCGCCGCTGCTGAGCGCCGCGTGGAGCGCCGGGGCGCGGATGGCCGCGCTCCAGGTCAGGGCGAGCCGCTTCACCGGCAGCTTCGTCCCTGAGGCCTCGGGCGAGTACCGGCTGGCGCTGGCGATTGCGGGCGGCGCGCCCCTCACCTCCGATACCGTCCGGCTGCCGATCCGGCTCGTGGCCGACAGTGCCCCGCGGGTGGACGTGCCGGTGCCCGGCGCCGATACCCTGGCGCCGCTCAGTCTCCAGCTCCCGCTGGTGCTCGACGCGCGCGACGATCACGGCATCACGAGCGTCGCCATCGAGAGCCGGCGCATCAGCCGCCTGGGCCTGGTCGATTCGGTGCGCCGAGAGGCGGTCGAGGTCCCGGCGGACACGCCCGACCGCGCCATCCTCACGTACACCCTCGATCTCACCCGCCGCGGTCTGCTGCCGGGCGATACGGTTCGCTACTTCGCCGTGGCCGCCGACAACACGCCCCGACGCCAGACGGGACGGTCGCGGGAGTACGTGCTGCGGCTGCCCACGATGAGCGAGGTGCGGGCGGCCGAGCGGCTCGCCACGGAAGCCGTGGGCAGCCGGCTCGACTCGGTGGCCGCGGCCAGCCGGGAGCTCGGGCGCGAGACCGACGACCTGTCGCGCGAGCGGCCGCGCACCTCCGAGGGCCCGGGCGGGAAGACGACCGAGTCGCTGCCGTTCCAGCAGGCCAAGCGGGCCGAAGCGGTCGCGCAGTCGCAACAGGAGCTGATGAAGCAGGCGGAGTCGCTGAAGCAGTCGCTCGAGGCGCTCAGGAAGAGCGCCGAGGCGGCCGGCCTGGGCGACACGGCGTGGCAACGGCAGCTCTCCGAGATCCGGGAGCAGCTGGACCGTGCGCTCTCGCCCGAGCTGCGCGAGCGCCTGCAGGAGCTGCGGCAGGCGCTCGAAAGCCTCGACGCGGAGCGGACGCAAGAGGCGCTGCAGCAACTGGCGGAGAAGCAGCAGGAAATGCGCGACGCGCTGGAGCGCAGTCGCGAACTGTTCCGCCGGGCCGCGCTCGAGGGCGACCTGAGCAACCTGAGCCGGGAAGCCGGGGATCTGGCCCAGGAACAGCGCGACTGGAATCGGCAGGTGGAGACCGCCGACACCGCCCGCTCGGCCCAGGCGGAGACGCAGCTCGCCGAGCGCGCCGACTCGCTGGCCGCGGCACTCGACCACCTGAGCAAGACGGTGGGCGACTCCGGCCGGCAGGCACGGCTCCAGGACGCCGGCCGGCGCGCGCACCAGGCGGGACGGGAGATGCAGCAGGCGGCCGGCGCGAGCGAGCAGGGCCGGCGCCCCGAGGCCCGGCAGCAGGGCGAGCAGGCCGAGCAGTCGCTGGCGCCCATGGCCGCTCAACTCCAGCGCGAGCGGACGTCCATGCAGCAGGGGTGGCGCCAGGAGATCGTGGCCGCGCTCGAGCAGGCACTGGCGGAAACCAGCCGGCTGGCCGAGCGCCAGCTCGGTGTCCAGCAGCAGCTCCGGAGCGGCGCCGATCCGGGAAGCAGTGTCCGGGCGGAGCAGGGCGCCATCGAGGAAGGGGTGCAGCGGCTGCTCGACCAGATGCGCATGGCCTCGGGCAAGAACGCGCTCGTATCACCGGGAATCGGCACGGCGCTGAGTGCGGCGCAGCGCCAGATGCAGCGGACCCGCGAGGCGATCGCGAGCACCGTCCCCAACACCCGGGACGGCGCCGAGCAGGCCGGCGGGGCGGTGGACGCGCTCAACGCGGCCGCGTACCAGCTCGTGCGGGCGCGTGGCGACGTCTCGGGCTCCTCCTCGGGTTCGGGGCTGGCGGAGGCGCTCGAGCGCATGGCGCAGTTGGCCAAGCAGCAGGGCGGCCTCGGCCGCGAGGGCGCGGGGCTCCTGCCGATGGCCGGTGGCGGCGCGATGAGCGAGCAGCTTCGTCAGCTCGGCGCGCGCCAGCGCGCGCTGGCGGAGGAGCTCAAGAAATTGGAGGGCGGAGGGAACCTGCCCGGCGCGGGCGAGCTGGCGGACGAGGCGGACGACCTGGCGAAGCGGATGGAGGCAGGGCGGATCGACCGGCAGATCGTGGCGCGCCAGGAGCGGCTGTTTCGCCGCATGCTCGACGCGGGCCGCACCCTCCAGGGGACGGAGGAAGATGAGCGCAAGGAGCGCCAGAGTATCACCGCGACCGACGACAGCGTCCACCTCCCGCCCGCGCTCCGCGCCCGGCTCATGGGTGACGACGACCGTCTCCGCGTGCCCACCTGGGATGAGCTCCAGCAGCTTTCGCCCGAGGAGCGGCGGCTGGTGGTGGATTACTTCCGGCGGCTCTCCGAGCCGGCATCCCGATGATAGGGTGGGCCGCGTCCCTGGCGCTCCTGCTCGCGTGTCTCGGACCCGGCACGCTGCACGCCCAGGACGCGGCCATGTCCCGCGCGTTCGAGCTGGAGCGGCAGGGCAACTATGCCGGGGCGGCGGCGGCGTATCGAGCCGTGCTCGCCGCCAGGCCGGCCTCGGCCGCGGCACTGCTCGGTCTGGAGCGCGTGCTGCTGCCGCTCGACCGCCCGACCGACATCCTGCCGCAGGTGCGCGCGGCCCTCGCCGCCGCGCCGGCCAACGCTCCGGTGTACGGCGTGGCTTTGCGTGCGTGGGCGGCGGCGGACGAGCCCGACAGCATGCGCGCGGTTGCCGAGCGCTGGGCGGCGAAGGTACCGGGCGACGAGGCGCCGTTCCGCGAGTGGGGCGCGGCGGCACTCGCCCGCCGCGACCGTGCCGGCGCGGTCGCGGCGTATCGCCGGGGTCGGGAGGAGCTTCATCGACCTGACGCGCTGGCCGCGGAGTTGGCGCAGGTGGCCGTGGCCGACGGCGATTATCGCGGCGCGCTCGGGGAGTGGCTCGCCGCCGTCCGCAGCCTGCCCGGCTACCGCGGCGTCGCGGTGAGCACCCTCGCGCAGGCGCCCGACTCGGTCCGTCCGGATCTGCTGGCGCAACTCGGGCACGAGCGCGACTTCACGGCGATCCAGCTCGAAGCCAATCTGCGGACCAGGTGGGGCGACCCGCTCGGCGCGCTCAGGCGTCTCGAGTCGGCGCTGCCGGCGGAAGGCCCCGCCGCGACTGAGGCGCTGCACGACTTCCTCGCCCAGCTCCGCACCGCCCCCGGGCGCGACGCGCGGGCGGCGCAGGGGCGAGCCCTGGAGTTGATGGCCGGACGGAGCGCGTCGTCGGAGCAGGCCCGCTTCCGGCTGGACGCGGCGCGGGCGTATACCCAGGCCGGCGATCGGGACGCCGCCCACCGCATGCTCGTCGGGATCGCCGACGATCGGAGCGCGCCGGCCACGGTCTCTGCCGGCGCCTCGTCCACGCTGGTGCAGGTGCTCATCGGCGAGGGCAAGCTGGACGAGGCCGCCCGCCGGCTGGCCGAGCACCAGGCGGCCATGCCCGGCGACGAATACGCCGGGCTTCGCCGCCGACTCGTGCTCGGGTATATCGGCGCCGGCAATCTCACGCGGGCGGACTCGGTGCTCGGGGCCGACAGTACGGTGGACGGGCTCGCGCTGGGCGGCCGGATCAGGCTTTACCAGGGCGACCTGGCGGGCGCGGTACAGCGGTTCGAGGCAGCCGGCCCGTTCGCCGGCGACCGCGACGAGGCCACCGAGCGCACGGCGCTGCTGGCGCTGCTGCAGCCGATCGAGCGGGACAGCCTGCCGGAGCTCGGCGCGGCCCTGCTGCGGCTGGCCCGCGGGGATACGGCCGCCGCGATCACGGGGCTGGACCGGGTGGCCGGCATGCTCCCGCCGGCGCACGGAGCGGCCGAGATCCGGCTGCTCGCCGGCCGCCTCGCCGCGGCGGCGGCCAGGCCGGCCGATGCCGAGCGGCTGCTCCGGGCCGCAGCCGTGCCCGGCGCGCCGGGCACGGCGCCCGCGGCCGAGCTGGCGCTGGCGGACCTGCTGCTCCAGCAGAAGCGGCCCGCCGACGCCGTCGCGCAGCTCGAGCACCTGATCCTCACCTATCCGGGCAGCGCGCTCGTGCCCCAGGCGCGCCGGCGCCTGGACGAGGCCCGCGGCGCGGTACCGCGAACATGAGGCGCCGCGAGTTCCTCGCGCGGAGCGGCGCCGGCCTGTTGACGCTCTCGCCGGCGCTCTCACGGCTTCGGCCGCGCTCCGCGGCGTCATGGCTCCTGGTGCCGATGGACGACGCGCAGGCGGACCACCTGAAGGCGTACGGCCTCGCGTTCCGGCTGCTGGAGCGCGGCGGCCGGGGCGAGTGGTTCCTCAACTATCGCAATGGCTCGTTTCTGCTCCCATCGGACGGCGCCACCACCCGCGATGCCGCGCTGAACGGGGTGACCACCGAGCCGCTCGACGACGCGCAGGTCGTCCGGATCCGCGGCGATATCCAGGGCGGCAACATGGACGCGGTGCCGCTCGAGAAGGCCCCGAAGGTGGCCGTATACGCGCCGCCGAACGCCGCCCCCTGGGACGATGCGGTCACTATGGTGCTCAACTATGCCGGGATCAGATTCGAAAAGGTCTGGGACCCCGAGGTGCTCGGCACCAAGCTCAGGACGTACGATTGGCTGCACCTGCATCATGAGGACTTCACCGGGCAGTATTCGAAGTTCTTCCTGAATTACGCGGGTGCGCCGTGGCTGGTGGACATGGTCGACCGGAATCGCGCGATGGCGCGCCAGCTCCGCTATCCGTCCGTGCCCGCGGAAAAGCGGGCCGTCGCGGTCGCGATCGCCGAGTACGTCGAGCGGGGCGGCTTTCTCTTCGCCATGTGCACGGCCACCGAAACGCTCGATCTGGCGCTGGCCGCGGACGGAGTGGACATCGCGGCGGCGTACGCCGACGGCACGCCCATGGACGCCGACGCCTCGAGCCGGATGCGCTGGAACGAGGCGCTCGCGTTCCAGAATGCGCAGCTCGAGCTGAGCCCGACGATCCCGGTGTACTCCGACATCGACGGCCACCAGGTCAATTCCCCCGAGCGGCGCCAGCCGCTCGGCTCGTTCACGCTGTTCAACTTCAGCGCCAAGATCGATCCGGTGGCGACGATGCTGGTGCAGAGCCACCGGCAGGTCATCCCGGACTTCTACGGGCTCACCACCTCCTTCACCCGGAGTCGGCTTAAGCCGAGCGTCACGGTGCTGGCGGACGAGCCGGGCGCGCCGTGGGTCAAGTACATCCACGGGGAGCACGGGCAGGGCACGTGGACCTTCTTCGGCGGCCACGACCCCGAGGACCCGCAGCACCAGATTGGCGACGTGCCGACCGATCTCTCGCTCCACCCGCATTCGCCGGGGTACCGGCTCATCCTCAACAACGTGTTGTTCCCGGCGGCCAAGAAGAAGGAGCTGAAGACGTAGTGAGCCCTTCCCAGGCGGAGCGCATCGCCCCCGGCGTCCGGGCCTACCTGGCTGGAGAGATCGCGGACGCGGGCGGGCGCGAAGTGTCGTTCGTCGCGCAGGTGGACCGGGACGGCGTCGTGACCGCCGCCCGCGCGGTGGCGCGCGGCACGGTGGACATGGTGCTCGCGCTGCCGGGCGTCGCTGCCGGGGGCGAGATGCTGCTCCACAACCACCCGAGCGGCCGCCTCGACCCGTCCGGGGCCGATCTCGACGTGGCCGCCCGGCTGCACGACGGCGGCATCGGCTTCGGAATCATCGACAACGGGGCTACGGCCCTCTACGTGGTCGTCGAAGTGCCGCACGAGCGGCCGGTGCTGCGGATCGACCCGTTCGACGTGATCGAGACGCTGGGCGAGCGCGGGGCGGTCGCGGAACAGCTCCGGCAGTACGAGGACCGGCGCAGCCAGCGCGACATGGCCGCCTACATCGCCGACGGCTACAACGACGGCGGGGTGCAACTGCTGGAGGCCGGGACAGGGGTGGGAAAGTCGTTCGCCTACCTGGTGCCGGCGCTCCACTGGGCCCGCGTCAACGGCGAGCGCACGGTGGTCAGCACCAACACCATCAACCTGCAGGAGCAGCTCGTCGGGAAGGACCTGCCGCTGCTTCGGCGCGCCCTCGAGACGGCCGATTACACACCGACGTTCGCGCTGCTCAAGGGGTGGCGGAACTATCTCTGCCTCGCGCGCATGCACCAGGCGGTGGCGTCGCAACGGACGCTGCTCGAGCAGAACAAGCTCGACGAGCTGCTCGGGATCGCCCAGTGGGCCGGGCACACCGCGGACGGCACGCTCAGCGACCTTCCGGTCACGCCCTCGGCCGAGGTGTGGGACGAGGTGAGTGCCGAGGCCGATCTCTGCACCCGCCTCAAGTGCACCCACTTCGACAAATGTTTTCTGTTCCGGGCCCGGCGCCGCGCCGCCGAGGCGGACGTCGTGGTGGTCAATCACCACCTCCTGGCGGCCGATCTCTCGGTGCGGCAGGCGCAGGACAACTGGGAGGAAGCGGCCGTGCTGCCGCCCTACCGGCGGCTGGTGCTCGACGAGGCCCATCATCTCGAGGACGTCGCGGCCGCCCACCTCGGCATCCAGGTGAGCAGCCGGTCGGTGCGCCGCCTGCTCGCGCGGTTCGAGCGGAACGGCCGGGGGCTGGCGCCCACGCTGGCACACGAGCTGATGAGCCGGAGCGATCTCCTGAGCCGCGCCAGTCTCGATCTGCTCAAGCAGCGGCTGCTGCCCGCGCTGGCCGACGCGCGCCGGGCCGGCGACGCGATGTTCCTCCGGCTCTACGAGCGGCTGGAGGGATTGCCGGCCGGCCAGCTCCGGCTGACCGACGACTTCGCCGCCGACGAGATCTGGGACGAGGGGCTCGGCTTCGAGCTCGACGCCACGCTCGGCTCGTTCCGCTCGCTGCGGGAGACGGTCGAGACCATCGCCGACCGGCTCGCGGAGTCCGAGGAGACCGAGCGACGCGCCTCCATTCTCCAGGAGCTGCGCGCCGTGATGCGCCGGCTCGACGCCGTGTCGGATGGGCTCAACCGCACGCTCCGGCCGGGCCCGCGCGGCAACGGCAGCGGGGCGGCGACGGTGCGCTGGATGGAGCGCAGCCAGCGCGGGGAGCAGGTGAGCCTCTCGGCGGTGCCGCTGGACCTCGCGCCCGTGCTCCGGACGCTGCTGTTCGACCGGCTCGATACCGTGGTGCTCACCAGCGCGACGCTCGCGGCGGGCGGGGAGTTCGGGTTTCTCGAGTCGCGGCTGGGCCTCGCGGGCGAGGATTCCCCCGTGACGGTGCGGGAAGCGTTCGCGTCGCCGTTCGACTACCCCTCGCAGTGCGTGTTCGGCATCCCCAACGACATGCCGGAGCCGCGCGAGGACGAGCATGCCCACGCCACGGCGGTCGTGCAGGTCGTGACGGACCTGGCCTACGCGTCGGACGGCGGGATGTTCGTGCTCTTCACCAGCCACGCGGCACTCCGGAAGGCGGCGCACGAAGTGCGGGCCGTGCTCGGCACCCGCTGGCCGATCCTGGTGCAAGGGGAAGGCCCCCGCGACGTCCTTCTCCAGCGGTTCCGTCAGGCGGAGAACGCCATCCTGCTCGGCACCGACTCGTTCTGGGAGGGCGTCGATGTCCCCGGCCGCGCGCTCCGCACGCTGGTGCTCAACAAGCTACCTTTCAAAGTGCCCAGCGAGCCGCTCACGGCCGCGCGGCTCGAGCGGCTGGCGGAGGAGGGGCAGGACGGGTTCATGAATTATCTCCTGCCACACGCCGCGCTCAAGCTCAAACAGGGCTTCGGGCGGCTCATCCGTAGCCGGCAGGACATGGGTGTCGTCGTGCTGCTCGACAGCCGGGTCGTCACCAAGCGCTATGGACCGCTACTGCTCGGGGGACTCCCGCGGGCGGAGCGGGTCATCGGGAGCTGGACGCAGGTCCGCACCAGGTGCGAGGATTTCTTCGCCCGGCACGGCATCGGGGCGGTCGCGTGAACGCGGTGCGCCCCTCGAAGATCGTCTGCGTCGGCCGGAACTACGTGGCCCACGCCAGGGAGCTGGGCAACGAGCTGCCACCGGTCCCGATGCTGTTTCTCAAGCCGCCGAGCGCGCTGATCGGCCCGGGTGAGCCGATCGTCCTCCCCGACGTCTCGCGCCAGGTAGAGTACGAGGCGGAGATCGGCGTGGTCATCGGCTCGCGGTTGCGCCAGGTGGACGAGGCCGGGGCGGAGCGGGGGATCGATGGATACGTGTGCGTGAACGACGTCACCTGCCGTGATCTGCAGAAGACCGACGGGCAGTGGGGGCGCGCCAAGGGCTTCGATACCTTCTGCCCCGCCGGCCCGGCAGTGCGGCCGGGCCTGGACTGGCGCTCGCTGGAAGTGATCTGCCGGGTCAACGGTGCCGAACGCCAGCGCGCGCGGGCCACGGAGATGCACTTTTCCATTCCGGCCCTGGTGTCGTTCATCAGCGGCATCATGACGCTGGAGCCCGGCGATCTGATCGCCACCGGCACGCCGGCCGGCGTCGGCCCGCTCCGGTCCGGCGACGTCGTCGAGGTGGAAATTCCCGGCGTCGGCGTTCTCTCCAACCCCGTGCATGACGGCACCGCCCGATGATCGAGTTGAGCCAGCGTCTCCGCGCCCTCCCCGGCTATCCACTCGCCGAGATTCCGACGCTCAAGCGCCGCCTGCTCGAGGCCGGGGTGGACGTCATCGATCTCGGTGCGGGCGACAACGATGCGCCGCCACCCGACATCGCGGTGACCGCGATGACCACGGCGCTGCGGGATCCCGCCTACAGCAAGTATGGCTTCCAGCAGGGACTCCCGGCGTTCCGTCAGGCCGCCTCGAACTGGCTGGAGCGGCGCTTCGGCCTCGGGTTCGATCCCTCGACCGAAACGCTGCCGCTCATCGGGAGCAAGGAAGGGTTGTCACACCTGCCGTTCGCCGTCGTCAACCCCGGGGATGCCACCATCGTCCCCGAGCCGGGCTACCAGGCCTACATCGGCGGCTCCATTCTGGCGGGCGCCGAGCCTTACATCGCGCCGCTGCGGCCGGAGCACGACTTCCTGCTGGATCTCGAGCGCGTGCCGGACGCGATTCTCCGCCGCGCCAAGCTCGTGTTCGTGAACTACCCGAACAACCCCACGGCAGCCGTGGCCACGCTGGAGTATCTCGAGCGAACCGTCGCGCTCTGCCGGCGGCACGGCATCCTCCTGGCGTACGACAACGCCTACTGTGATCTCACGTTCGACGGCTACCGGGCACCGAGCATCTTCGAGATTCCCGGCGCGCGCGATGTGGCCCTCGAGTTCTTCTCGCTGTCGAAGAGTTTCTCGATGACCGGCTGGCGGCTGGGCTTCGCCGTGGGGCGGCCGGAACTGATCGGCGCGCTCACCCGGGTCAAGTCGTACGTGGACACCGGGCCGTTCCTGGCGGTGCAGAAGGCCGGCGCCGCGGCGCTCGACCAGGCCGAAGCGCTGGTGGTCCCGATCCGCGAGGAGCTCGAGCGCCGACGCGACGCGGCGGTCACCGCGCTCCGCGCGGCCGGGTTCGCGCTCGAGCCGCCCAAGGCGGCGATGTACCTCTGGATCGCGCTCCCCACGGGCATCGCGTCGGCCGCGTTCGCCAGGCGAGCATTGGAAGACACCGGGGTGGTCGTCCTCCCGGGCAGCGGCTTTGGCCCGGCGGGGGAAGGCTTTTTCCGCATCGCCCTCACGGTGGGCGCCGAGCGCCTGCGGCTCGCGGCGGGCCGGCTGGGCCAGACGCTCGGCGCCACGCGTCGAGGGGAGCTTGCGCCCGCCGGCTGAGCTCGGTCTGCCGCCCAGGCGGCCCTGGCCGTGGATCGCGATCCTGGCCAGCGTTGCCGTGCACGGTCTTCTGCTCTTCGGCTACATCAGCGGGCGGACTGTTTCACTGCCGCATCGGAGCTCCGAGATCCTCCTCCTGCTCCCGCCTGTCGAGGGGCCGACGGCGGTGCCGATGCCCTACCGCACGCCCGCGGCGCCCGGCCGGGTCCGAAGCGGAAACTCGACTACGCGTCACGCCAGGCCGGCGTTCCGGCCGCGCCCCGAGACGGTCGCCGCGCTGCCCGTGCCCCAACCCACGCCCCCGCCGATGGACACGGCCGCATCACCGGCGGCGCGTTCCAGGCCGCTGATCGGGCGTCTCGGCCCGACGCTGGCGGACGGACGACTCTGGGTTCGGCCGCTGCCGTTGCCGCCCAGGGAGCTGGCCCAGCGGCTCAGCCGGAATCACGCGCAACTGGTGGACAGCGCCGTCACCGCGATCGTGCAGGCCTATCTGGACTCGATCGCCAGCGAACCCTCCTCCCGCGGCCAGAGCCTGCCGAGCTGGACCACCCAGGTCGCCGGGAAGAAGTTCGGCATCGACTCGAAAAACATCTACATTGCGGGTCTCAAGATTCCCGCGGCGGTCCTGGCGCTGCTGCCCATCGGCGGCGGAAACATCGATCAGAACCGCGCGTACAATCACCTGATGGACATGCGTGCCGATCTGCAGTACGCAGCCCAGCGGGCGGAGAATCTGGAGGAGTTCAAGCTCATGATCCGGGAAATGCGGCTCCGGAAGGAGCGGGAACGCGAGTTCGAGCAGAATCAGCGCACGGCTCCGCCTCCCGAGGAGCCCGCGACACCATGACCGCCGAGAGGACGACATCACGATGAAGCTCGTGGACACCGAGGAGACGGTCGTGCTGGTGACCGGCTCCTCGCCCACCGCCGAAGAGCGGGACCGGCCGCTGGCCGACGCCCTCAAGTCCGAGATCGACCGCCGCGGAGCGGGGCATGCGTACCGCCGCGCCGTCGTGGTCGGGGACGCATGGTACCTGGAGAACCGGCTGTTCCACCTGAACCCCACCATCGCGATCGGGGGCCCGGGCGCAAACGGCGTGGCGCAGGAGTTCAGCGGCTTTCTGGCCACGGTGTACAACCGGGAGGAAGAGGTCTTCATCCAGGCGGATTTCGAGGGAGAGCTGAAGCGGGCGGCACTCTGGGGCGTGAACTCCGCCTGCACGGGCGAGGCCGTCGAGGCATTCAGCACCCGTGGATTCCTCGACGATCTGCTGGGACGGATCTGGAGGTTCCGGGTGGGCATGTTCGTGTGAAGCGGTACCGCTGAAGCGGTACCGCTTTCCGCCCTACAGCCCCAGCAGATCCGCCAGCGCCCGGTCCACGACCTCCGACGTCTCCCCATCGATGATCCTGCGAAGCACGTCGACGGCCTCGAGCGGGAGGCTCTCGGGGTGGACCCGGTCGCGCTCGTAGCGGACGATGTTGCCGAGCGGGATCGGTGCGACGGCCGGATCGTCATCCTCGGCGTCGTCTTCCTCCTCTACCACGGATTCGTAGGACGAGCCAGGGACGCTCGCGGTCCACGGCTCGTCCTCGTCTTCATCCTCATCCGGCAGCGGTACCATCGCGTAGAGCTGGCACTGCAGGCCGGGCGGCGCGGCGCGGGCCACCAGGACGACCTGGACCGGCTCGTCGAAGATCCCGTACTCGTGAATCTGGTGCCATGCTTCCGGCGGGAGCACCGCGCGCGCCACCAGGCGACCATTGCGGTAGCTGCCCATGCAGACCATGCCTTCCGGAACGCGCTCGTCCTCCAGCAGCCCGACGGTGATCTGCACCGGGTTTTCCGTAGCCGCAATTGCGGCGGGCGAGGGGCCATCGCCCTGGGCGGGCGGAGGGGCGTCGTCGATCATCGAGAATCAGTAGGCGGATGCGCGGGCGGGGGCAAGCTCGGAGCGGGGGCGCTGATCTCGCCGTCATCCGAGATGCGGGCGGCGGCCGGCCCGAAGTCCTCGGCCGAGAGCCGCCGCACCTCGTCGAGCGCACTGCGCGCCGGGTCGGGAGCAGGCCCGTGGCCGGGGTGTTGGGTCATCGCCACCAGGCGGGCGCGCTGCAGCCGCCGGTCGGCCGCGAACTCGAGCTGGAGCACGCCCGTCACACCGAGTGGGCCTTCCAGATTGAAACCACGATAAGTGACGAAGTTGCCCAGGGAATAGATCACCGGTTTTCCGCGATAGTACTCGATCCCGCGGAGCACGTGCGGCCCGTGGCCCACGACCACGTCGGCGCCGGCGTCGACTACCGCGTGCGTCCAGCGGCGGAGCTCACCTCGCGGCTCCTGAGCCAGCGACTCCGCCGTCTCGGGCACGTGCAACGCCCGCACGCCTTCCGCGCCGCCGTGGAAGGTCACGACCAGCAGGTCCACCAGCGGCCGGATGGAATCCACTACGGCCTCGCTCCGGGTGGCATCGAGCAGGTCGTAGGAATGCGGGTAGGTCGCGAACCCGATCAGTCCCACGATCGTCAGGCGGTCGCCGCGCCGGATGGTGTCGATCGCGATCTGTCCGAGTGGACCATACGTGCGGATACCCAGGCTGTCGAGGATGCGCTCGGTGGACTCGCGCCCCGCGGGTCCGTAGTCGTTGGCGTGGTTGTTGGCGAGGTTCAGGTGCGTGAAGCCGGCGTCCACCAGTCTTGGTGCCAGCGCGGTGGGCGTCCGGAACGCAAAGCAGCCGGGTGCGCGCGCTGCCTTCTCCGAGGCGACGTGACGGCGGCCGCGAGCCTGCCGAGGGCGGGGAGGATCGCCGGAGGGCTCTCTGCACTTTTCCGAAGTGCCGGTGTCCGCGAGCACCCCCTCGAAGTTGCCGATGACCAGGTCGCCGGTCAGCCAGGGAGCCGCGCGCGCGAGCAGGCGCCGGCCGGTGTCCGGCGGCAGGCCGCCGGGCAGCGTGCTGGTACCGAGGTTGATGTCTCCGACCAAGGCGAGGCGGACGGGCGTGAGGTGGCGGAGCGGCGCCGGAACCGGAAGCTGACGCGGACGCGGCGGCGGAGGGCCGGTGGGGGTCGCCGCGACCGTGTCGGG
The DNA here is from genome assembly GCA_036262935.1 of Gemmatimonadales bacterium. Taxonomy (GTDB): domain Bacteria; phylum Gemmatimonadota; class Gemmatimonadetes; order Gemmatimonadales; family GWC2-71-9; genus CAVVWJ01. The sequence continues at coordinate 23,465 of DATAHW010000110.1, forward strand.
CGCGGGCTCCGGGGCAGGCGGTGGCGGCTGGCCGGCGCACGCGGCGAGCCCGGCGAGCGTCATCATCGCGAGGCCGAACCGCCGGCTCACGCCGTCGCCGAGCGCCGCGCCACCTCTCGCAGGCGGGCCAGCGCCGCCGCCCGGTCGATCACGGATAGCAGTTCGTTCACGGGTTCCGAGACGGTCGAGCCCGTGAGCGCCACGCGCACGGGCTGCATCGCGTCGCCCAGTTTGAGCGCATGCGTCTCCGCAACCTGCTTCAGGGTGTCGAGGATCGGGTCCGGGGTCCAGCTATCGCCCGGCAACTTCTCGAGCGCATCTGCGGCGCGCGTGAGATTGGCGGAAAAGGCGGGACCCAGCTTCCGGATCAGCGCCTCGCCCTTGCCATCGAGCTGTGCGCGAGACGGCTCCAGGCGTACCGCCACCCGCTCGGCCACCTCGAGAAGCGTACGCGAGCGCGCCTTTACCGCGTCCACGACGGGCGCGAGGTCGCGTTCCGTCGCCGGGATCCCCATCCGTTCGAGCTCCCGGGCCACGGCCGGCACCAGCTCGGCCGCGGGCAACGCGGAGAGATACTGTCCGTTCATCCATTCGAGCTTGGTGGTATCGAAGACGGCCGGTTTCTTCTGGATGCCCTCGAGGGTGAACAGGCGGACCAGCTCGTCCTCTGCGAGGATCTCCCGGTCGCCGCCGGGCGACCAGCCCAGCAGCGCGAGAAAATTGCGCATGGCGGCCGGCAGGATGCCCTCATCCTGATAGTCGCCCACCGCGGTGGCCCCGTGCCGCTTGGAGAGCTTCTTGCCATCGGTGCCCAGGATCATCGGCACGTGGGCGAAGATCGGCGGCTCATGGCCCAGCGCGCGATAGAGCGCGATCTGCTTCGGCGTGTTCGAGATGTGGTCGTCGCCCCGGATCACGTGGGAGATCCGCATGGCAATGTCATCGCTCACCACCGCGAGATTGTAGATGGCGGTGCCGTCGCTTCGGAGGATCACGAAGTCATCGAGATCGCGGCCCTGGAAGCTGATCCGGCCGTGCACCGCGTCCTCCCAGGCGATCTCGCTGTCCTCCAGGAGAAAGCGGATAGTGAACGGCGTGCCGCTCTCGAGCCGCGCCGCGATCTCCGGCGCGCCGAGCCGGCGGCAACGGCGGTCGTAGCGAAAGGCGCCCCCTGCCGCCTCGGCCCTGGCGCGCTGGGCATCGAGCTCCTCGCGGGTACAGAAGCAGCGATACGCCTTGCCTTCCGCCAGGAGGCGCTCGGCATCGGCGCGGTGGCGCGCGCCGTACTCGCCCTGAAAGAACGGCCCCTCGTCCCACTCGACGCCCAGCCAGCCGAGTCCGTCGAGGATGACCTGCGTGTGAGCGTCGGTGCTCCGCTCCCGGTCGGTATCCTCGATCCGGAGGACGAAGGTACCGCCCGTGTGCCGCGCGAACAGCCAGTTGAACAGGGCTGTGCGCGCGCCGCCGACGTGCAGATAACCGGTGGGGGAGGGAGCGAAGCGGACGCGCGGAGCGGTCATGGGCCCTGGCGGATGCATGAAAGGTGAAAGGTGAAGTGCCTCACCTTTCACCTTTGCGTGGGGTCCGACGGAGCGGGAGGGATTCGAACCCTCGATAGGGGTTTACCCCCTATGCCGGTTTAGCAAACCGGTGCCTTCAGCCACTCGGCCACCACTCCAGTGCGCGGGTAAATTCGCAGCATCGGGCAGGGGAGGCAAGGGCGCCGGCTCCTTGACGGCATCCAGAATGATGGATGAATAGGCAAGATAGTCGTCCAGTGTGCCGGGGTAGACGCTGGCGAGAGTGCCGTGCCGGTCTCTCGGGTCGAACCGCTTGGATCGCCAGATCGTCCCTGCTTCGCGGTCCCACTGCCGGCAGTGGAACATCCCGGCTTCATCGAAGTATTCGTACAGCGTGACCTGGAAGCCGGCGCGCTCGAACAGCTCCCGCAGGCTCCGGTAGGTATAGAGCGCCTTGTGATTCGCCGAATTTCCATCCGGTCCGTGCGCGCGCGGGGAGGAGCCGGCGGGATCGGCTTTCACCAGATCGATGTAGGCCGGATCGGGGAGCAGTCCGTCCGGGACCGCGACCCGCAGGTACCCGCCGGGCTTGAGATACCTGAAGCAGGTCCTGGCGGCGGCGAGGCCATCCGCCTCCGTGACGTGCTCCCAGACATGCTCCGCGAGGATCGCGTCCACGGAATTCGGCCGAAAGCAACGCTCCCAGCCTGCCGGGTCGAGCAGATCGAGAAACTCACGCTGGGTGGGGATCCACCCGGAATCGTACCGGCTCCAGGCGCCGATGACGATGCGCTTGGGCGAGCTGGCCGCCAGCGCGCGCCTCAGCCAGTGATGACCGAAGCGCCGGTAATAGGCCCTGCGAGTCTTTCTCACGGCACGCTTGAGCTGCCGGACGACGGGCATCTGCTTCAGGAACCGCCGGTGGGATGGATCCCGCAGCACGGGCAGTCTCTTGAGGAGTCGCCACATGGAGAATTCCTCCGCGCGGATCGGAGCTCCTACCTTGCATCCGCGCAGTCAAGCGGATGTCAAGAGTCGCCGGTCTCTCCGGGCCTTGCGGGGGCCCCCGGACCAGACGAGCTTTTTACCTCTCACACGCTTCAACTCGGACCACGACGAGGACCCGCCCGCTTGAGCGTTCCCAGACCGCAGGGCGACCGCCCACCGGGCGGATACACCGTCCTCGTGGTGGATGACGAGGAGGCGGTGCGCCAGCTGGCGGTGCGGATGCTGACCTGGACGGGCTATCGTGCCATCGAGGCGCGGCACGGGCGTGAGGCGCTGGCGGCTATCGAGCAGCACAACGGTCCGGTGCATCTCGTGCTGACCGACATCAAGATGCCGGGGATGAACGGCCGCGAGCTCGGCCGGCACGTCGAGGAACGGTGGCCGGGCAAGCCGATTCTCTACATGTCGGGATTCGCATCGGAGGTGTTCCAGGGAGGTCTGCTCGAGGCGGGAGCGCCGTTCCTGGCCAAGCCCTTCACGCAGGAGGATCTGGCCGCAAAGGTCCGCGCCCTCCTGGAATCCGCGGGATAAGCCGCCCGTCCGCAGTTCCTTCCCGGTCGCCGGTCCGACTCGGAGCCACAGTCAGGTGTTGCGGGGTCACGGCAGAATCCGTGCGGCCGTGAGTTCCGGTGGGCTCGTTGCGCCGGATCGGCGCGCGCGCAGATGGCATAAATGTTGATCTTTCAGGCACGTCCCCGTAGGCTTCGCCTCTATCGGACGACCTGCCGAGGCAGTGAGATGACGTCACTCGAGGTGGCGGTCCAACCCGGCAAGCGGTCGTCGCTTCCGGGGAAGGGCCCCAGGGCTTCTTTGCGGATCATCTGCCCCACGTACTGGTATCCTCAACACGCTGCCGATACCCAGGCGACGTACGTCCACGACATCAATCGGCATCTCGTGCGTCGGGGCCACCAGGTGACGGTCGTCACGCCGGGCAATGCCTCCATGCCGGCGACGGACCGCTTCGACGGCGTCGAGGTGGTCCGGTTTCCGATGGAGCTCCCGGTCGATCTGACCTACGGCCGCGTGGCGCAGACCCGGGTCAATTTCTGGGGGAAGTTCGCCCGCGTGGCAGTCATGGCCCACTACCTCGAGGCGCAGTATCGGGCCACGCTCGCGGCCAGCCGGGAGCGCGGGGGGCAGGTCATCCACGCGCACTGGGCCATCCCCACCGGTCCCGCGGCGGTCCACGCGGCCCGGTCCCTCGGTCTGCCGAGCGTCATCACCATGCACGGGGGCGACGTCTACGTAAACCCGGAGCAGGGATACGACTTTCCGACGCGCTGGTATGTGCGTCCCGCGCTCCGATGGACGCTGCGCCACGCCGGCGCCTTGACCGCGATCACCGAGGATTGCCGCCAGCACGCCCTCCGCGCCGGGGCTCCGGATCGGGCGATCCGCCTGGTGTTCAACGGCACCGATCTCCGGCGCTTCAGCCCGGCTCCCGGCGGCAACGGCGCCGTCGACCCGCGCTTCGGTCCGCACATGATCTTTGCCTGCCGCCAGCTCTTTCCGCGGAAGGGCATCCGTTTTCTGATCGAAGCCGCGGCGGCCCTCAAACCCCGCTTCCCGGACCTCAAGGTGGTCCTCGCGGGCGACGGGTTCGAGCGGCCCGAGCTGATCAGCCTGGCCGAATCGCTCGGCATCGGCGACGACGTGACCTTCCTCGGCTGGGTTCCCAACAGCGAGTTGCCCCCGTACTACCGGGCCGCCGCGGTGTCGGTCATCCCCTCGCTGGAGGAAGGGTTCGGCATTCCGGCCGCCGAAGCGATGGGCTGTCAGACGCCGGTCGTGGCCAGCGATGCGGGCGGACTGCCCGAAGTAGTGGAAGACCGCGTCACCGGCCTCATCGTGCCCCGCGGCGACTCGGCGGCGCTGGCCGAGGCCATCGGCGGGCTGCTGGCCGACCCCGCCCGGCGGGTGCAGATGGGACGTGCCGGGCGCGAGCGCGCGCTCCGGCTGTTCGACTGGGACCGCACTGCCGAGCAGCTCGAGCAAATCTACGCCGAAGTGACGTCGGTACCGAGCCGGTGAGCGATCGGCTTTTCTCGTTTCGCTGGGATGTCGATCATCGGGTCTGCATCACCGACGGACTCCCCCGCATCGCAGCGGTCTGCCGCGATTTCGGTGTGCCCAACACCTTCTTCGTGAACCTCGGCCGCTCCACCAACCTCCGTGAATGGCTGGGACGCGGGATCACCCGATCCCGGGCCAAGCTGGCGGACCGCGAGGCGGTCCACCTGATCAAGAAGACGGGCTGGCCCAGGTTTCTGGTGGAAACCGCGCTGGGCCGCCCGGTGGGACTCAGGTTCGTGCCCGTGCTCCAGGCGCTCCAGGCGGAAGGCCACGAGCTGGGACTCCACGGCGGCATGGACCACGTGGTCTGGAGCCGGCGCTTTCACGAGCTGCCCGATGACGCGCTGGCGGCGGACGTGGAGGAGTCGTACGGACACTTTGTCCGCCACTTTGGCCCGCCGGCCGGTTTTTCCTCGCCCGGGTTCTACTCCGACGAGCGCGTCATGCTGCTGCTGGACCGGCTGGATTTCCTCTATAACGGTGACGGCATCGGGGGCGAGCCGCAGCGCGCAACCGCCGGGGGCCGCGCGCTGCGCCACTGGACCGTGCCGGTTACCCTGGCCGGTCCCAGGACCATTCCCTTTCTGGAGTACCACGGCGCCCGCGGCACGCCTCAGGAGGAGGTACTCCGGTTGCTCGACGAGCACCTGGACACGCATGACGAGGTCGTGCTCTACGGCCACCCATGCTACGAGGGCGTGCGCGAAGGGGTGCTGCGCCAGATCTTCGCGCGGGTCGTCGAGCGCGGCTTCCGGTTCGTCACCATGCAGACGCTGGCGGAGCGGCTGCAGGCGGCAACCTCCGCGCGATGATCCGTGTCCTGAGCGTCTTCGGCACCAGGCCGGAGGCGATCAAGATGGCTCCGGTTGTGCGCGCCCTCCGGGCCGCGCCCGAGCGCTTCGAAAGCCTCGTGTGCGTCACGGCCCAGCATCGGACCATGCTCGACCAGGTGCTCGACGTGTTCGCGCTCGACGCGGATGCCGACCTCGATCTCATGGTGCCGGGCCAGTCGCCCGCGAAGATTGCGGCGGGCGTGCTCCAGGGTCTTCCATCCCTCCTCCAACGACTCCGCCCCGATGTCGTGCTGGTGCAGGGCGACACGATGACGACGTTCGCGGCCGCCTTCGCCGCGTTCCTCGAACGGGTGCCTACCGGGCACGTCGAAGCGGGGCTTCGAACCGGTGACCGCTGGCAGCCGTTTCCCGAGGAAATGAACCGGGTGCTGACGACCCGGATCGCGGCGCTCCACTTCGCGCCCACGCTCGCCGCGCGCGACGCGCTGCTCGGCGAGCGGGTGCCGGCGGCAGACGTCTACCTGACCGGCAATACCGTCATCGACGCCCTATTGCAGACGGTGCGGCCGGACTACCGGTTCCGGACTCCGGCTCTGGCCGCGCTGGAGCCCGGACGGCGCATGGTGCTGGTCACCACGCATCGGCGCGAGAGCTTCGGCGCGCCGCTCCGGTCGATCTGCGCCGCGATCCGCGAGCTCGCCATGGGCTTCCCCGATCTCCAATTCGTCCTCCCGGTCCACCCCAACCCGCAGGTAAAGGCGACGGTCGAGGAGTTCCTGTGCGATCTCCCGGCCATGCACCTCATCGAGCCGGTGGACTACCTGGAATTCGTCCACCTCCTCGCGCGGGCGGACCTGGTGCTGACCGACAGCGGCGGCGTGCAGGAGGAGGCGCCCTCGCTCGGGAAGCCGGTGCTGGTACTGCGGGACGTGACCGAACGGCCCGAAGGGGTCGCGGCCGGGACGGCCCGCGTGGTCGGAACCGACCAGGGCCGCATCGTTGCCGCCGCCGGCGAGCTGCTCTCGTCGCCGGCCGCGTATGCGCGGATGGCCAACGCCGTGAATCCCTACGGGGACGGCCACGCGGCTGAGCGGATTGCCGCGGCGCTCGTCGAACGGTTCGGATGAGACTGCTGGTTACCGGGGGGACCGGATTCATCGGCTCCCATCTCGCCGAGGCGGGTCGCCGGCGGGGGGCCGAGGTTGTGGTGCTCGGACTCACCGATCGGCCGGAGGAGCGCGCCAATGCCCAGCTCCTGGCCGGGCAGGGCGTCGAGATCCTCCCGGGGAGCATCACCGACGGCGAGCTGTGCGAGCGGGCCATGCGCGGCGTCAGCCACGTGTTCCACCTTGCCGTCGCCATGCGGGAGGGCGGAAAGCGGGACGAGTTCTTCGAGGCGGTGAACCTCGATGGCACCCGGAGGTTGCTCGACGCCGCGGGGCGGGGGCGTGTCGAGCGGTTCATCTACTGCGGCACGATCGGCATCTACGGCCACCGCGCCCCGGGTATCACCTCCGAGGGGTCGCCACTCCGGCCCGGAAACATCTACGAGCGAACCAAGGTGGCGGCGGAGCGCCTCGTGGGGGAACTGGCGCCCGCCGCCGGAGTGCCGTTCACCATCCTCCGGCCGGCGGATGTCTATGGTCCGCGTGACCAGCGCCTGCTCAAGCTGTTCAAGGGCGTGAGCGCGGGGCGCTTTCCCCTGTTCGGCGGCGGTACGGGCCGGCGCCACATGGTGTACGTGGACGACGTGGTCGAGGCCTTTTTTCAAGCCTGCGTCCGGCGGGAGGCCGTGGGCGCGGCGATGATCGTCGCGGGGCCGCGCACATGCACGCTCCGGGAACTGATCGAGGAGGTGCGCCGCGCCACCGGAAGCCCGCGGTTCGGCCGTCGGCTTCCGCTCGCGCCGATGCTCGCCGCGGCGGCGGTGGTGGAGGACGTCTGCCAGGCGCTCCACCTCGACCCCCCGATCTATCGCCGCCGGATGGATTTCTTCACCAGCGACTCCGAGTTCGACACCTCCCTCGCGCGCCGGCTGCTCGACTGGACACCGCGCGTGGACCTCCCGGATGGGGTGCGGCGCACGTACGAGAGCTATCGGGCGGCCGGGGAGCTAGGATAAGGGACCCGCCTCGTGCGTGGTATCATTCATGGCAACCGTCGTCCGATTGGAGATCCTCTCGTGACCGAGCCCTGGCAGCTCCAGCTTTTCCGGCGCTCGCTCAAGAAGCGGCAGACCGTCGACGCCCTGCTGGCGCACCTGCCGCCGGTCGAGGGCCGCCTCTGCCTCGAGCTAGGCTGCGGCACGGGCCTCACCTCGCACTTCCTGCGCGAGCGCGGCGGCACCTGGGTGAGCTGCGATTTCGAGCGGGACCACGTCCGCTCCGCCAAGGCGCTGGTGGGCGACCGGGTGGCCCAGATCGGCGAGCGCGAACTGCCGTTCCGGACCGCCTCCGTGGACCTGGTGGCCGCGATCAACTTCCTGGAACACATCGAGGACGACGAGACGTTCTTCGCCGAGATGGTGCGCGTGCTCAAGCCCGGCGGCGACTTCCTGTTCATGGCGCCCCGGGGCGACCACGGCCGCCCCGGGTTCGCGCTCAAGCGGGTGCTCGGGTTCACGGCGGACCAGGAGGGATTCGGCCACGCCCGCGACGGCTACCCGCTGCCCGCCGCACGGGCGCTCATGGAGCGCCACGGGATCGAGGTGCAGGGGCAGCAGAGCTACTGCCGGCTGTTCACCGAGTCGCTCGAGGACCTGCTCAATTTCGCCTACCACCGAAAGGCCACCCAGGGGAAGGAGACCGCCGAGCAGGACTTCCACGGTGACACCGCGCCGATGTCGGCCGACGCGCTCGACAAGGTCGGGACCGCGTACAAGGTCTATTCCGCCGTCTATCCCGCGCTCCGCGCGTGGACCCTGCTCGATCATCTGATCCCGTTCTCCGAGGGGTACATGATGGTGGCCTGGGGAAGGAAGGTCCGCTGAGATGTGCGGGATCGTCGGAATGGTCGGTCTGGGCGCGGGGACGGAGGCGGAGCTCGCGCGCATGTGCGACGCGATCCGTCACCGGGGGCCGGACGACTGGGGCACGTTCGCCGAGGAGGGCGTCGGGCTCGGCATGCGGCGGCTCAGCATCATCGATCTGGCCGGCGGGCACCAGCCGATCGCCAACGAGGACGGCAGCGTACAACTGGTCCTCAACGGCGAGATCTACAACCACGACGCGCTCCGGCGCGAGCTCGTGGCCCGCGGACACACCTTCCGCACCCGGACGGACACGGAAGTCCTCGTCCACCTGTACGAGGACGAGGGCGAGCGGATGCTCCAGCGGCTCCGCGGGATGTTCGCCTTCGCGCTGTGGGACCGGCGCCGCCGGCGCCTCTTCGTGGCGCGCGACCACTTCGG
>DATAHW010000111.1:0-5847 GCA_036262935.1 Gemmatimonadales bacterium
CTGGGGTTGATGGGGCGGCTGGAGGAGATCTAGTTCTTGCGGGGCTGGGCTCCGTGCGGGGGCCTTCCGCGCCCCACGGGGGTGCCGCTCGGAGAGACAGAAACGGCGCATGGCGGGGGACGGGATGGACACTTCATGCCCCTGGCTCCGATCTGCGGGCGCAGGCGGGCGGTGAGGCACGCGGCGGGAGCGTCAGTGCGCGCTTCAGGTCTCTGCGGGATCTTGAACGCCCACGCGCAGTGCAGCGACCAGAGCGTGCCTCACCGCCCACCGGAGCCGTGCACCCCGATGCCCACGCTTCAGCGCCGCGATCCCAGCTCGACAGCGAGCTCGATCGCGGCCCGCATGCTCGAAGGATCGGCCCGCCCGGTACCCGCGATGTCCAGCGCCGTGCCGTGGTCGGGGGAGGTGCGGGGGAACGGCAGGCCGAGCGTGACGTTCACCGCCCGACCGAACGCGGCCACCTTGATGGCGGTCATGCCGACGTCGTGGTAGGGCGCGAGCACGGCATCGAACTCCCCCCGCAGCGCGCGCACGAAGACCGTGTCCGCCGGCAGCGGGCCGGCGGCGCCCAGTGCCTCGGCCGCGGGCCGGAGCACGCGCGATTCCTCATCGCCGAAGAGCCCGCCCTCGCCCGCGTGGGGGTTCACCGCGCAGACCGCCAGTCGCGGCGCCGCGATCCCGAACCACTCACGCAGCCCCTTCTCGGTGATGCGCCCGGTGCGCGTCACCCGGTCCACCGTCAGCAGCGCCGGCACGTCCCGGAACGCCACGTGGGTGGTGACCAGCACCACCCGCAGCTCGGGCGCGGCGAGCATCATCGCCACGTCCACGTCGCCCGCGAGCTTTGCGAGCCACTCCGTATGGCCGGGGTACGGAAAGCCCGCGAGGTTGAGCGCGTGCTTGTGAAGTGGCGCGGTGACGATCGCGTCCACCTCGCCCTCGAGCGCCAGCTTGACCGCCGCCTCCACCGCATGCCCCGCCAGCCGTCCGGCCCGGATCACCCGCGCCCGATCGTCCGCCCGCTCCCCGCTACCCTGGCCCCAGGTCCCGACGCTCACCCGGCGCGCCGCGCCGATCGCCGCGATCTGGTCCTCCGCTCCGACGAGCGTGATCTCCGCCGCGAGCGGCTGCTCGAGGGCTCGCGCGGTGATCTCGGCGCCGATCCCGCGCGGATCGCCGAGGGTGATCGCTATCCGCGGGACCGCTCGTCCCCCGCTTTCCCGCGCCACCTACGAGCGGATATCGACGTAGGTGCTGCGCCTCAGCTCGTCGATGTAGCGCCGGATCGCAAGCTGCTGCCCCAACTGGTCTCGGATGCGGTCGCGCACGTCCTCGTAGCGGATATCGCCCGGCGGACGCCGGCCCGTCACCTGAAGCACGACGAACTGGTCGCGGGTCCCGGCACCGGGCACCTTGAACACCGGCACCACCGTTCCCGAGTCCGCCTGGCCGATGGCCTTGGCGTAGGCTTCCGGCACCTTGTCCACCGGCACGTCTTCCGCGTGCCGCTCGGCGGAGGGGTCGTGCAGGGCGCGCTGCAGCGAGTCGAACGAGGCGCCCCGCAGGAGCATCCGGCGTACCGAGTCGGCCAGCGCGTGCGCGCTGTCCACGTGGACCGAATCGATCTGGGGAATGAGCAGGATGTGCCGGGCCTGGACCTCGCCGGGCTGGACCCGCTCCACCTGGATGATGTGGTAGCCGAACGGCGACTCCACCGGGTCGGACACGACGCCGGGCTTGAGCATGAATGCGACGCGCTCGAACTCCGGCACCATCACGCCGCGGCGGAACCAGTTGAGCGAGCCGCCCTGGTCCTTGGAGCCCGGGTCCTGGGAGAATCGCTTCGCGGCGGTGGCGAAGTCCGCGCCCCGGCGGAGCTCCAGCACGATCGAGTCGGCCTGCGCCCGGGTTCGCGCCTTGGCCGCGGGGGAGGGGCGCGGCGCGATGACGATCTGCCGGAAGGAGATCGTGGCCGGGCGGTTACCCAGGTTGGCCTTCTGCTCGTCGAAGTACGTCCGCATTTCCTGCTCGGTGGGCGCCACCGGCTTGAGCTTCCCGTCCTGGCGCAGCTTCTCGATCAGCCGGTTCTGGAACGCGGCGCGCCGCTGCTGGTCGGTCAGCCAGCGCCGGTATTCCTCGGGCGTCTGGAACCCCGCCTTCCGCAGCTCCTCCCGGTAGTCCACCTCGGACGTAAAGTTGGTGCGGATCTTCGCGATCTGCTGCTGCACGCCGTCGGCGATTTCCTGGTCGGTCACCTTGATGCTCGTGTCCCGCTGCGCCTGCTGGACGAGCAACTCCTCGTCCACGATGGACGTCACGACCTGCTTCCGGATCGCGGTGAGCGAGTCGGGGTCGGTGGGGAGCTGCTGTCCCTGCGACTGGCGGGAGAACACCTCCTCGTCCACCTGCGAGGCGAGCACGGGCTGGTTGCCGACGACGGCCACCACGCGGTCGACGACCACCGCGCTGTCCGGCATCGGTGGGGGAGCCGGGGCTGCCGCCGCCGCGGCGGCGGTCGAGTCCTGCGCCGCGAGGCCGCCGCCCGCCACCGGCCCGGCGAGGGCCAGGGCCGCGAGCGCGGCGGCGCCGCGGATCCTGCGTGCGATCATCGTGGCTTCTCCGGTTGCGCCGGCCGGGGGGTCGGCTGTGGGGCCGGGCGCGGCGACGGCCGGGCGCCCGGCACCGGGGGCGGTCCGGGCGCGCGCTGCATCGCACCCGGCGCCGCGGCGGAATCGGTCTTGCTCCGCTCCTCGCTGGCGAGCTCGAAGGCCCGGCTCACGCCGGCCTCGTGAATGCTGTAGTCGAGGTGCTCGCGCAGCAGCGAGGCGAGCGCCGACGGCAGCGGGCGCAGCCGGGACTTGCCGGCCACGAGCTGGTCGAAGTACCGCTCCACCTTGAGCGCGGCCACCTTCTCGCGCTCGGGGAGCGCCACCGACGAGTCGGTGACGTCTCCGGTGAGACCCATCTCCGCCTTCAGGCTGTCCACCTGGCTCTCGTAGCGCTGGCGAAGCCCGCGCCACTCCTCGGGCGTCGCCGTCACGCCGGCGGAGTCCGCCTGGCGCAGCAGCAGCACGTTCTGGCTGACCAGCCGGGCGAACCGGCTCAGCATGGCATCGTCCGCCTGCCGGAGCTGGGTGGTATACTGGGGCGGCAGCGCGCTGATCCAGCGCATCAGGTCCTTGACCGTGACCGACCCGCCGGTGAACCGCACCACGGTCTTGTTCGATCGCCGCGCGTCGTCGGGCGACTCGAGCGCGGCGCGGATTGACGCGGGCGCGTCCTTCGCGACCTCGAGCTTCTTGCTCTGGGCGAGGCTGTCCATGTACATCGAGTCCAGCCGCACGCCGGCGCTCGCCACCAGGTACTGGCGCATGCGGGGCCGCGCGTCCGCCAGGGCGGGCCGCTTGAGGATGTGGTAGCCGAACGCCGTCTCGACCAGGCCGCTGACCTGGCCCGGCTGCAGCGTCCAACCCGCGCTGTCAAACGCCGGGACGAAGCGGCCCTTGGGCCCCGGCGGCAGGTACCCGCTGTCGGCCTTGCTGCCCGGGTCCTCCGAGAGCTGGGCCGCCAGACCGCTGAAGTTGGCCCCGTGCTGGATCTGCGCGAGCGTCCCCTCCGCCTTCTTGCGGGTCGCCGCGCGTTGCGCCGGCTCGGTGTTCGGCCGCACGCCGAACAGGATGTGCTGCAGCAGACGGATGTCGGTTTTGCCGTACAGGCTGTCGACCGCGGCGTCGGAGATCGACGTGCGCCGCGCCATGAGCGAGTCGTGCCAGTGCGTCCCCTTCAGCTCGGACAGCTCCGGCCACACCGCTTCGGCGATGCTCGCCGAGTCGTGCGGCAGCTTGCCCTGAGCCACGGCCTGCCCCAGCAGCGTGTAGTCCACCCACGCGTTGGCGATGAAGTCCGCCGTCTCGCGGCTCATCCGAACGCTCTTGCCGCCGCCCACCATGATCTGGGCCAGCCGCTCGGCCGGGAGCTCCTGGCCGCCTGCCTCCGCGGCGACATTGGCGTGCGCGGAGAAGAGGTCGCGGAAGCTCCCGCAGCCGACCAGGCCGATCGCGAGGACCGCCCCGAGGATCACGTTTCGTCGCATGACATCTCCAGAAAGGGGTACCACACCGCACGGAATCAGTTGACCGCCGCCTTGAGCGCGCGGACGAGCGCCGGCACGAGCGGCTCGCCGCCGAGGCGCATCAGCCGGAGCGAGAGCGGCAGCGTGCGCCGCACTTCCGCGGCGAGCTGCACGTCGTCCAGGGCCGACGTGAGGCCCGCGAGCCGGGGCGCGGTGCCGGCGCGGTAGGTCACTCGGGCCTCGTCGCCGCGCACCAGGACATGCTGGAGGCCGAGCACCGCTCCCAGGACGCGAAGCCGCGCCATGTCGAGCAGCGTCTCGGCCTCGGCCGGCAGCGGCCCGAAGCGCTCGCGCAGTTCGTCTCGGAGCCCGTCAATTTCGCCTGGCGACCCGGCGCGCGCCAGTCGCCGGTACAGGTCCAGCTTCACGTCGTCGTCGGGCACGTAGCCGTCGGGCAGGTGCGCCGGCCGGTCCAGCACCACGTCGGGCGGGGCCGGCTGCTCGGTCGTGCCCTGGCCCCGCAGCGCCTTCACCGTCTCCTCGAGCCAGCGCATGTAGAGATCGAAGCCCACGGCCTGCGCGTGGCCGGACTGCTCGGAGCCCAGCAGATTGCCCGCCCCGCGGAGCTCGAGGTCCTTGAGCGCGATCCGGTACCCCGCGCCCAGCTCGGTGTGGTGCTCCAGCACCTTGAGCCGCTCTTCGGCGTCGGGGTCAATCGTGTCGGGCACCAGCAGATAGCAGTAGGCCCGCCGGTGGCTTCGGCCCACCCGGCCGCGGAGCTGATAGAGCTGGGCCAGCCCGAACCGATGGGCATCGTGCACCACCATCGTGTTCGCATTGGGGACGTCCAGCCCCGACTCCACGATCATCGTGGAGACCAGAATGTCCACGTTGCCCGCCACGAACTCCCGCATGACCGCCTCGAGCTCCTCGGCCGCCATCTGCCCGTGCGCCACGCCCACGCGGGCGCGAGGCGCCAGCGAGCGCACCTTGGCCGCGATCGTGTCGATCGTCTCGATCCGGTTGTGCACCATGAAGACCTGCCCCCCGCGGTCGATCTCCCGCGCGAACGCCTCCTCGAGCAGCGCGTCGTCCCACGGCTCGACGAACGTGAGGATGGGCGAGCGGTCGCGCGGCGGCGTCTCGATCAACGTGAGGTCGCGGAGCCCGGCGAGCGAGAGGTGCAGCGTCCGGGGAATCGGCGTGGCCGTGAGCGTCAGCACGTCCACCGAGAGCCGCAGTGCCTTGAGCCTCTCCTTGTGCTTCACCCCGAAGCGATGCTCCTCGTCCACCACGAGCAGGCCCAGCTCCATGAAGCCTACGTCCCTCGAGAGAAGCCGATGGGTGCCGATCACGACGTCGATCTTCCCGGCCGCCAGCCGCTCCAGCGCCAGCTTCTGCTCCTTGGTCGTCCGGAAGCGCGAGAGGACCTCGACCGTCACCGGGAAGTCAGCCAGACGCTCCAGGAACGTCCGGCCGTGCTGCTCCGCGAGGATCGTCGTCGGCACCAGCACGGCCACCTGCTTCCCGCCCTGGACCGCCTTGAACGCGGCGCGGACGGCGACCTCGGTCTTGCCGTAGCCCACATCGCCCACCAGCAGCCGATCCATCGGGCGGGGGCGCTCCATGTCGGACTTGACCTCTTCGGTCGCCTTCCGCTGGTCGGGCGTGTCCTCGTAGAGGAAGCTCGACTCGAGCTCGCGCTGCCACCGGGTGTCGGGCGGAAAGGCGTAGCCGCCGGTTACGGCGCGGCGGGCGTAGAGGTCGAGCAG
>DATAHW010000112.1:0-9483 GCA_036262935.1 Gemmatimonadales bacterium
CCTCGTACTCCCCTTCGCCTGTCTTCTTGCAGCCGACCGTGACCACCAACGCCGCGATGCCCGCGGCCAGCGTGAGCTTCCGCATGAATACCTCCGGTGCCGGGATGGGTGATTTTCCTGTGCGGCAGCAATCTCGCGTACGGGGGCATTCCGGCCTGTGCTCCGGGTCACGGAGGCGGCTTGGGGCTGCCGAAAGTTATCCCCGTCCAAATGTGAAAATTGTTGACGGTACAATTGTTAAGCTCAATGTTGTATGGAGTTACGTCATCGTCATGTGACGATTAGTTGGTCACACGCTGTGGGTAACCGACTCGCCGCCCCGGGGCGGTCCACGTCCTCCCTACGCAAACGGCCGCCCGGAGGCGGCCGTCGCGTTGCATCCCGGGGTTCGGCTCCCCCTGGCTCAGTCCTGCACGAGAATCAGATACTTCGACGCCGACCAGAACTCCTCCGGCTGCGCGATCTCCACCGCGCCGCTCACCTTCCCGTCCTTGGCGACGCCCGCCGCCAGGTAGCTCGGGCTCTGCCGCGACACGATCTTGTACTTCTTGTCGGTGCGCGGCAGCGGAATCGACGTGTTCTGGGTCTTGTCGATGGCCGTGAACGCCTCGGGGTTGAGGTTCCGCGCCGGCTCGAGCCGGGTGCCGCCGAAGACCAGGAACTTCGACCCTTCCTTGGTGATGACGCCCTTCTTGATCAGCTCGTCCTTCGTGCCGATCGCGTAGTAGACGGTGTTCTTGTAGGACGTCAGTCCCATGACGGTGTCGGCTAGTGCGGCCTTGTCGCTCTCGAGCTGGCCCTTCTCGGTCGTCAGCGTGTCCACCCGGCCCGCGAGCGTGGCGATTTGGGTGTTCTTCTCGTTGAGCTGCGCCTCGAAGTCGGCCTTCTGCGTCTCGGCGGTCGATCGGAGATCGTCGATCGTCTTCTTGTACGTCTCGATCTGCGCCAGCAGCCGGGCGTTCCGCTGCCGGGAGGTCTTGGCCCGTGCCTCCGTCTGCGCCAGCTTGGCTTCGCTCTCGTTCAGCTTGGTGATGACCGCCTGGACCCGCTCGAGCGCTGCCTTCCGATCCTCCCGATCCTTCCGGGCGCCCGGGACGCCGGGGTCCGTGCTCGTCTTCGTGACCGCGAGGCTCTTCGACTTGGCGAGCTCGCTGTTGATGTCGGTCACGAATTGCGTGGTCTCGAGCACTTCGGTCAGCAGGCTGTCCTTCTGCGCCTCCGCCGCCTTGGAGTCGGCCAGCGCCTTCTTCAGTTCGCCCTGGTTGCAGCCGGCCGTTGCGAGCGCGCCGACCACGATCAGGGCCCAAGCGTACCTCTTCATGCGTACCTCCCCACTCTGCGTGATGATGGGTCACCAGCACGGACAGGAAAGCGCGCCGAACCAGGTCCACGCGAGAGCGCCCGCCTGTTGAGGGGCGGGTGCGCCGGCCAGAGGGAGCCGTACTCCGGGATGCGAAAACTGGATCGACAGGCGGTCCAAGGATAACGGGCGGGTACCGAAGTCGGTAGGGCCCAGCAGGATATTGTGACCTGGATCACATTTTACATGAACTGGCCCGGAGGGCAGCCGTACATGGGGCGCCAGTCAATCGTGCCCGTGCCCGCCCCCCTTGTGGCTTCCCTTGCCATGGCCGTGCCCGCCGTCCCCGTGGCCACCGTCGCCGTGGCCACCCCCGTGGCCACCGCCCCCATCGGCACCGCCGCTATCGTCCCCTCCCCCAGCCGGGGGCGGCGTTCCCGGCTCACCCGGGGGGTCCCCGCTCCCCGTGTGCTCCGCCAGGGCCGTCAACTGGAAGTGCACCCGCAGATCCTCCCCCGGCACGGCCACGAGGGCTTCGATCACCTGGGCACCCTCCTGCTGCCCCAGCCTGGCGTGGACGGCAGCCTGGCCGCTCGCATCCGTCGGCGCGGTGCCCGGGGTAATGGCCGAGCCGGGCAGCTCCCCGACGAAACGGAACTCCACCTGCCCACCTGCAACCGGCCGTCCCGCCCCGTCCTCGAGCTGCACCACGAGCGGGTCGGCCACCGGAGAGCCTTCGGTGGCCGTCTGTCCGTCGCCCGCGATGATGGAGAGCACCGCCGGGGTCGAATCGCCCGGAAGAGTGAGATCACCACCGCCGCAGGCCGCGGCGAGCACGGCAAACGAGATGGTGGGGCACTGCCGGACATCGAGGCGCATGTGTCGAGGCTAGCGAGCGCCTGCTCAGGCCGGCTAGGGCGTGGATCACAGGCGCCGATAGCCGAGGGCGGTCACCCGGCCGATCAGCGCCCGCGGCAGATGCCGGATCAGCGCCACCAGCAGCTTGTAGCTGACGCCCGGCACGCACACCACCGCGCCCCGCCGGTCGAGCTGCTCGAGCGAGGCTCGCACCACCTGCCCGGCGCTGAGCCACGCAAAGCGGGGCCGCAGGCCGCCGTCCTCCCCCATCCGATCGTGGAACTCGGACCGCGTGAACCCCGGGCAGAGCGCCTGCACCTGCACTCCCGTGCCGCGGAGCTCGGTGCTGAGGCCTTCGCTGAAGGTCGTGAGATAGGCCTTGGTCGCGCAGTAGTTCACGTTTCCGGGCGAATAGATGAACGAGGCCACGGACGACACGTTCACCATGGCGCCGCGGCGCCGCTCGAGAAAACCCGGCAGCGCCGCCTGCGTCAGGCGCATCGGCGTGAGCACGTGCAGCCGGATCATCGCTTCCTGCTGCTCCGGCGGCGCAGCGGCGAGGCTGCCGAGCGTCCCGAAGCCGGCGTTGTTCACCAGCAGCGTGAGCCCATCCAGCCCGCGGATCCGCGCGACGATCCGGTCCACCTCCTCGTCGCGAGTGAGGTCGGCGGGGAGCACCTCCACGTTCACCCGGTACTCGCTCCCCAGCTCGCCGGCGAGCGCCTGCAGCCGCTCGGCGTCGCGCGCCACGACGAGGAGATCGTAACCCCGCCCGGCGAGCTGGCGGCAGAACTCGCGGCCGATGCCCGCCGAAGCGCCGGTGACCAGGGCCGTGCCCGCGGCCATCAGCGCTGCAGACCGCTCTCGACCGCGGCCTCGGCCGCGCGCGGCTCGGCGGACGCCGCGCCGCGCAGTCCTCGGAGCCGCCGTGCGGCCTCGGCGAGGATCTCGTCCGTCTTGCAGAAGACGAAGCGCACGAGCGAGCGGCCGCCGCCGTCCCGGTAGAAGCTCGAGCCCGGCACCGGCGTTACGCCGGCCACGCGGCTCAGCCAGACGGCAAAGGCGGTGTCGTCCGGCGGCGCGGCGGTTCCCGTGTCCGGCCCGAGGCCGGTGTAGTCGGCCAGGATGTAGTAGGCGCCCTCCGGCCTCCCGCAGCGGAAGCCCGCCGACACCAGCGCGGCGTGGAGGAGATCGCGCTTGCCGAGGTAGAGCGCCGCCAGGCCCTCGTAGAAAGCGGCATCGAGCCCGTCGAGCGCCGCCGCCACTCCCTCCTGCAAGGGAGCCGGCGCGCCGACCGTGAGGAAGTCGTGTACCTTGCGGATGGCGTCCGTCAAGCCGGCCGGCGCCACGATCCAGCCGATCCGCCACCCGGTCACGCTGAACGTCTTGGAGGCGCCGCTGATCGTCACGGTGCGCTCGCGCATTCCCGGGAGCGTCCCGATCGGAATATGCGGGCCCTCGAAGCGGATGTGCTCGTAGATCTCGTCGGTCACCGCCAGGGTGTCGTGCCGCATGCACAGCGCGGCGATGGCTTCGAGCTCCGTCCGGGTCAGCACGCGGCCGGCCGGATTGCTCGGCGTGTTGACGATGATCGCGCGCGTCTGCGGGCTGAACGCGGCGGTCAGTCGGTCGAGGTCGAGCGGCTGGCCGGGCTCGAGTGGCACGTAGACCGGCCGCGCGTCCGCCAGGATGGTGTCCGGGCCGTAGTTTTCGTAGAACGGCTCGAACATGATGACCTCGTCGCCGGGGTTTACCAGCGCGAGCAGGGTGGAGATCATCGCCTCGGTGGCGCCGCAGGTGACGGTGATCTCGCGCTCGGGGTCCGCGTCGAGGCCATACCACGTGGCATACTTCCGGGCCAGCGCCTGCCGGAGCCGCTGCGCACCCCAGGTGATCGCGTATTGATTGATGTTCTCGTGAATGGCGCGTGCCGCGGCCTCCTTCAGCAGCTCGGGCGCGGCGAAATTGGGGAACCCCTGCGCGAGGTTCAAGGCATTGTGTTCGCGCGCAAGCCGGGTCATGCCACGGATGACCGACTCGCGGAAGCCGTGAGTGCGTCTGGCGGTTTGCATGCTGGAAGCTACCGCGCAATCCGGTGAGGGCAAAACCGGGGTGCGCCCGCGTGGCCCGATCGTTGCCGGATTTTCCCGCCGAGATGCCATCCCCGCTCCCCGCATTCGTGGACCTTCACAACCACCTCGTCCCCGGCGTGGACGACGGCTGCGCCGACCTTCCCGAGTCGCTGGACGCGCTTCGCACGCTCTACGCCGAGGGCGTCCGGACTCTCGTCGCCACCCCGCACCTGCTCCTCCCGCGGCTCGGCACCGACGCGGCGATCGACAGCGAGCTCGATATCCAGCGCCGCGCCTTCGCGCGCCTGGGCGAGCGGCTCGAGGGCGCGCGTGACGTCCCGACCGTCGGACTCGGCCAGGAGATCTGGGCGCCCGATGCCGCCGCGCTGCGCCGCGTCGTCGCGCGCCCCGATGTCGGCCTCGGCGGCTCGCGCGCGCTGCTGGTGGAATTCGGCTTCGATCTGACCGGGACTCACATGGACGTGGTCCGCGCCGCCCTCGAGGCGGGCCGCGGCATCGTGATCGCCCACCCGGAGCGCTACGCCTATCCGCCGGACGTCGAACCGCTCGAGCTCATGCGACGGTGGCGCGAGCACGGTGCCCTGCTCCAGGTGAATGCCGGGAGCTTTTCCGGCCACTACCGGGATCACCGCCCGATGTCGGAGGCGTTGGCGTGGGCGATGGTGGAAAACCGGCTGGTGGACATCGTGGCGACGGACCACCACGGCCCGCGCCGCGCCGGCGTCTCGCCGCTGGAGGCGTTCGGCCGCCTGGCGGCGAGGGGCGAGCAGGCGCTCGCCCTCGGGGCAATGGTGGAGCGGCCGGGTGCGGTGCTGCGGGACGAGGCGGGGGAAGAGGCGGCCGAGGCCGTCAGGACGCCCGGGGCAGGCGCGTAGTGCCGATCGCCTGCAGCAGGTAGCGCATCGGCCCGGCGGCGTCGGCGCCGCCGGCCGCGGTGGCGGAGTTCACCATGGTCATGATCCGCTGCCGCAGCACGGAATACTCGCGCGCGGCACCCGCGTCCTCGAACTCGATGCCGTTCGCGCCCAGCGTATAGGCGCCCGCCTGCGAATCGAGCACGCCAAACACGCTGTCGACCCCCTCGAGCAGCGACGAGGTGAGCGCCCGGAGGGCGGGCGACTCCGACTGCGCGGGTTTGCTGTTCCACTCCCGGATCGCGGCGGGCGCCCACCCGTGCTCCCTGGCCGCCACCGAGAACGAGTCCTGGTACTCCCGATCGATCGCCGCCTGCTGCTGGCGGTAGACGCGAACGAAGTTCGCCGCGCCGGCCAGGCTCATCCGCGTCTCGGTGACTCCGCCCCCCGGCGTCAGGCGCCCCGGCGCGAAGAGCTGATTGAGCCGCGCCACCCGGATCCCGCTCTCGAGCCGTGCGCGGGCGGAATCGTGCGCTGTGCTCCACTGCTGGAGCATCCCGCGGACCGACTGACCGTCCGCCTGCGGAGCCTCGGCTGGCCGAGACAGCGCGTCCTTGAGCAGTGTCTTTGCCCGGACCCGCGGGGCCGGTGGGAGCAGGAGCGCCGGGGAAGTCGCGGCGGGCTCGCCAGCCTCCGCCGTCGTGCTGTAGCGCTCGCCGGGCCGGGGCCAGGATGGACGGCTGTCCACCAGCGAGACGGTCGGGACCGTCCCACGCACCGCCGGCAGCGCGGCCGGACGTGCCGCGATCGTGGAAGACAGCGTTGCCTCCCGCGGTGCCCAGGGGGGCCGGGGACCGGAGGCTGACACCTGCAGGCCGAGCAGCAGGAATCCGCCCGCCACGCTCAGCGCGAGCGGTCGACGCCACGACTGATCGTGGCCGGACTCTCCTGCGCTCTGCCCCTCCTTCGGGAGCTCATCCGGCGCGTTGGCGCCGGCCAGCGTGTCGGCCGAGTCGTTGAAGAACGTCCAGGTCGAGCGCTCGAGCGCCGGAAGCGACGGCTGGGCCGGTGGCGCGGGGCGCTCCGAGACGATCGCCTTGTACTGCGGGTGCAACGTCACCGAGATCCACTTGGAGGTCGCGCGGTGGTAGATGCGCGAGTGCATGTCCACGTCACCGTTCCGGATAGCGGTGGCAAGCTCGTCGCCAGTTCGGTACAGCTCCTCCTTGCCCGGTCTCAGCTCGACGAGGTACATGGTGGACTCGGTGTGTCGTCGCGGGCCCGGAGGCCCTGGTTGCGGGGGTCTGACGGCTCGGGGTCCTGCTGACCCGTCGCCCCCGAACGTGCCAGTTCCGTGCTCCCGAGCGCCTGGCCGGCCGTCTCCGCGTTCCGCGTTGGGACGCGAGCACGGAACGTATGTACCGACACGGTCTTACTACATGGCCCTTCTCCACCCCCCAACTGACCGCGCGACCGCCCGACCGCCCGACCCTCGGCCCGCCCGCCCGCGTTTTTCCCTGGCCGCTGGTGGAATGCAAGATGTTTCGTTCCACCGCCGGTTTGATTAGTGTCCGAGGCAATCCCGTACCGGGCAGCGGCCCGGGCGCGAGTCCACGAATTTTTTTCCGCGCCCCCGGGCGCCGGCTGGAGGATGCATGAGCACAGGTGAGCGCGGGAACAAGGGTGGTGGCCACGTCGGCTCGCTGTTTCTGGCCACCGTTTTGGGCGTAGGTGTCGGACTACTGGCGGCCCCGCAGCCCGGGGCGGACACCCGCCGGGCGCTCCGGCAGCGCATGGCCGCGCTGGGCGACGACTTCGGCGAGGAGCTGGAAGAGCTCGAGGAGCGCGGCGGGCGCGCCCGCAAGGCCGTTCGCAAGCGCGCCGCGCAGCTCAAGCGCCGTGGGCGGAAGCGCTACGAGGAGGCGATCGAGTCGCTCGCCGATGTGGACGAGGGCGACGACGAGCTCGAGGACGAGAGCGAAGAGGACGAGGACGCGGATGAGGGCTCGAGCGCGCTGCCCACGGTCCTGGCCGTCGCCGCCGGGCTGGCTGCCGCGGCGTACCTGCTGACCAGCGAGCGGGCCGCGCCGACCCGCGAGCGCATGCGGGAGGCCGCGGCCACCGTCAAGGACGAGGCCGAAGCCCGCTGGGACAACTTCCAGCGGCGCCGAGAGAATGGGCACGCCGACAGGGAGAGCGACACCCGGATGGACGCCCCCGGCTCCGCGCCGCAGGCAAGCTGAAGCTCCCTCATCTTTCCTGGCGCCGCGCCGGCCTGGCGGCGCTCGGCGTGTTCCTGCTCGTCGTGTTGGCCGCGGGAAGCTGGACCGCTACCTGCGGCTTTGCCGGGTGTCCGTCCACCGCCGACATCCTCGCCTTCCGTCCGAGCGAGGGCGGGCGCGTGCTCGACCGCGCGGGCGCTCCCATCGGCCGGCTGACTTACGTGCGGCGCGTCAACGTCCCGCTCTCCCGGGTGCCGCGCCACGTCCGCGCCGCCTTCATCGCGGTCGAGGATCGACGCTTCTACTACCACCACGGCGTGGACTGGCGTGGCGCGGCGCGCGCGCTGGTCCGCAACATCTCCCGCGGCGACGTGAGCGAAGGCTTCAGCACCATCACCATGCAGGTGGTGCGGAACGCGTTCGTGCCCCGGCTCGCGCAGGAGCGCACCCTCCGCCGGAAGCTGATCGAGATCCGGCTCGCCTACCGGCTCGAGCGCGCGCTCACCAAGCAGCAGATTCTCGCGCTCTATCTGAACGTCATCTACCTCGGAAACGGCGCCTACGGCGTCGAGGCGGCGAGCCGGGATCTGTTCGGCAAGAGCGTGGACCGGCTCACCGTGGCCGAGGGCGCCACGCTGGCCGCGCTCGCGCGCGGGCCCTCGCTCTACGCGCCTCGGCGCCACCCCGATCGCGCGGTCGCCCGGCGGAACCTGGTACTCACCGTCATGGCGCGCGAGCACTATCTGAGCGATACGCTCGCCGCCCGCGCCCGGGCGGAGCCGCTGCGGCTTTCGCCGGCCGAGTGGCGGCCGCGCGAGGACCGCTCGTTCGCCATCGACCCGGTGCGCGCCGCAGTGGATTCGCTGCTCGGCGACGACGAGCAGGTGGGTGATCTGATCGTCTACACCACCCTGGACGGCCGCGCGCAGCGCGCCGCCGAAGCAGCCGTGCGCCGGCAGGCAGACGCGATCGAGCGGAGCGCCGGGGCGGCCGGCCGCGATACGCTCCAGGGCGCGTTCATCGCCCTCGATCCGAGAAACGGCGAGCTCCGCGCCATCGTGGGCGGCCGGCGCTACATCCCGGGCGGCTTCAACCGGGCGCTGACCGCCCGCCGCCAGCCCGGCTCCGCGTTCAAGCCGTTCGTCTACGCCACCGCGCTCGCGCGCGGGATCACGCCGGCGGCCGTGCTGGAGGACACGCCGGTCGCGATCACGGCCGAGCACGGCGTGATCTGGCGACCGGTCAACTACGACGGCCAATACGCCGGCCGGCTGACACTTCGCCGAGCGCTGATGCGCTCGGCCAACGCGGCCACGGTGCGGCTTGGCCAGGCCGTGGGCGAGCGGCGCGTGGCCTCGTTCGCCCACCGGGCCGGGATCCAGAGCCCGCTCGCCGCCGTGCCGGCCCTGGCGCTGGGCGCCGCCGAAGTGACCCCGATCGAGCTGGTCACGGCGTACGCGCCGTTCGCCAACGGCGGCCTCGCGGTCGCGCCATCGCTCATCCGCCGCATCGAAGCCGGCGACGGCACCGTGCTCTGGCGCGCGCCCGCGCGGAAGCGCGAGCGCGTGCTCGATCCGGCCGCGGCCTTCCAGCTCACCTCGATGCTGCGCTCGGTGGTGGATGGCGGCACCGGCCGGTCGCTGCGAGACCGTGGCGTCCGCGGGCCGGTGGCTGGCAAGACCGGCACCACCAACGATGGCGCCGACGTCTGGTTCGTGGGCTACACGCCGACCCTCGTCGCCGCCGTCTGGTTCGGCTACGATGCCCCGCGGCCGATCGGGCCGTCGGCCTCAGGTGGCCGCCTCGCCGCGCCGGCCTGGGCCGCGTTCTACCTCGACGGCTGGCGCGAGCGCGAGCCGGCCGACTGGACGCCTCCGGCCGGCCTGGTGAGCCGCACCATCGACGCATTCAATGGCGACCTTGCCAACGAATGGTGCCCGGTCACCCAGCGAGAGTGGTTCCGCGCCGGCACCGAGCCCACCCGCATCTGCCGCGAGCACGAAGCGCCGCTCGTCGAGCGGCTGAAGGAGTTCGGTCGGAAGATGGGAGAGGCGTTGAAGGAGCTGCTGCGGTTTTGAGGGGGCGGGCCGGGGGGGGGGGGGGGGGGGGGGGGGGGGGGGGGGGGGGGGGGGGGGGGGGGGGGGGGGGGGGGGGGG
>DATAHW010000113.1:0-39699 GCA_036262935.1 Gemmatimonadales bacterium
GGTAACTGAAACCCCGCCACTACTAAGAATGTGGCGGGGTTCGGTGTTTCGGGGAGGTTATGGAAATGGTGCGGATCTTTGGTGCAAATGTATCTCAGAGCCCGTCGGCCTCCGCGTTCTCCCGTTCCTTGCTGCCTGGCGGCAAGTCGCTCGGCGGGTGAAACGCCTCGAGCCTGTCTAAGCTTGAGCTGGGAAGCAGCCTGGTCGCGGGAAAGACCGGCGATTCCCGGGCCCACACGAAAAGATTGGGGTTCACTCGTGGCATGAAGTCCTGAACTCCTCGGGCGACCGCCCCAAGCCACCGAGCTGCACGCCCCTGCTCTGCTGAGTCACTTGCCTCTCCGAATGCGCCCGGTCTTTTCCGCTCGGTAGCCCCTCCCGTCCATGGTCAGAGTGAAGAATCCTGGGTGCCCGTCCGAGTTGCCCAGGATACCTCCACGTATCCACCATTAGGCCGCCCTCCGCCTCTCAGCGGGTCCGAGCCACCACCGGACATGTTGCCGTCTGAAAACCATGGCCACCGCGTCCGCTCGGTCCGGTGACCGCCCGATCCTCGCCCGCAGCTCGTCCTTGGATTCGATCATGATTCGGCCGTCCAGTCCGATGCTCCACCGCATAGAGCACAGTTTGTCTGCCAGCTTGTCATCCGGCGCGAGGGCGATTTCCCCGCGCTCGAGAAGGCGGCGCAGGCCCCAGAACGTTTCCGCGCGTCGGTTGCGGAACTTCTCAGGCGCGAGTGGGGTGGCGCCGCCGTTATATCCGCGGGTCTCCACGCCCATCTCCCGTAACACGTCAATCACACCGCCGCCGAGGCCGGGCTCGTCCACCGTGACCCCGTGACCCTTCGGCAACCCGAGCCGGTCCATCTCCACCAACACTCGCCCTGCCGTCTCGACCGTCGAGAGCTTGTTCCAGATCACAATCTCTTCGACCACATCGCCCCGCCGCACCGCGAGAGCCGAGGAGTCCGGGCCGTAGCGCGCCGGGTCGAGCGCCAGCAACGCCGCGGACATTCTGCTCTCCCGCGAGACATTCTGCGGTTGTTCACGCCGAAGCGCGCCCCGACTTTGGTTACCCCGCCGCTTGCCGCGCTCAGCACGGCGCCGGCGGCTCACGCGGCACCACGCGTCACACCGACCGCAGCGGCCGCTCTGCGGTCCGAGGAGGCTCCATCCCCAACCTCGAAAACTCGCGACCAGACCAGTGTCTGGACCGGTCGATCGAAGGAGAAGCGCTATGACGCACACCGCCTCGCCCAGGACGGCCACGCGTTGGCTGACCCGGGCTACGATGGCCATGTCGATGGTCCTCGGCAGCATCGACGCATCCGCCCAGACGGGGGACCAGGCCAGCCGCAAAGCGAACTTTCCGGACTACCCGCTCACCCTGGCTGAGCAGGGCAACTTCTTCGTCAACGGGCACTATGTCGCGCCCAACGACACCTCCAGCGAACACATCATGGCCCGACAGATGTACGTCTCGTACAAGATCCCGCAGCACGTGACCCACCGTTACCCCATCGTATTGATCCACGGCGGCGGGCTCACCGGCGCCGGCTTCGACGCGACGCCCGACGGGCGCGAAGGCTGGGCCGACTTCTTCGTGGCCCGCGGCTACAAGGTCTACGTGGTGGACCAGCCAGCCCGCGGGCGGTCGGCCTATCACCCGGAGATCAACGGACCGTACAACCCGGCCGGCACCGCCGAGGGCCTCGAAAAGCGCTTCACCGCGCCGGAGGACTTTAACCTCTGGCCCCAGGCGCACCTGCACACCCAGTGGCCGGGGAGCGGGCGGATCGGCAACCGGGTGTTCGACCAGTTCTTCGCCTCCGAAGTCCGAGGCGTTCCCGGCGACTCGCAGGAAAACCTGACCCAGGACGCCGGGGCGGCGCTGCTCGACCGGATCGGCCCGGCCATCATCCTGACCCACTCGCAGTCGGGGCCGCACGGCTGGCTCATCGCCGATGCCCGGCCGAACAAGGTGGCGGCGATTGTCGCCGTGGAGCCCAGCGGGCCACCGTTCCACGACGTCATCCAGGTGGGGCCGCCTGACTGGTTCGAGGATGGCCCGCTGGCTCGCCCGTGGGGAATTACGGCAACGCCGATCCACTATTCCCCAGAGGTGACGGACCCGTCCCAGCTCACGGCCGTCTACCAGGACGCGCCCGACGCGCCCGATCTGGTCCGCTGCTACCAGCAGGCCGAGCCCGCCCGCCAGCTGCCGACCCTGCAGGGCATCCCGATCGTGATCATCTCCAGCGGCGCCGGCTACCATCGGAGCTATGACCACTGCACGGCCAAGTACCTGGAGCAGGCGGGCGTCCCCAACACGCACATCGACCTGGACGAGCGCGGCATCGAGGGGAACGGGCACATGATGATGCTGGAGAAGAACAATCTTCGGATCGCGGCTCTGATCAACAACTGGCTCGAGAGTCACGTCGGGGTGGGAGCCGGTGCAGCCGCGAAGTGACCACGACCCTTCCGGCAGCGGCGCGTCGGCGAGTGGGGTCCGGTGTTCGCGGACGTCGCGGCGGCGCTCCCGACGCTGGTGCAGGAGCGGGGGCTCAGCGCGGCGTAGCGGGATCAGATCGCCCGGCGATCAACGGCTTAGATTGGACTGCGCGGCGGCCGCTCGTCGGCGCCCCATCCACCAGCACAGCGCCTCGCTCGCAAGGGCGAGGCGTTCGTGTGTGCACGGCGCCCCAGCCAACCCGGCCTCTTGCCAGAATGCGCCCGCGCGGCAAATTGGAACGATGTCCTAGCATCGCGAGCGCCTGCCACCCCCTGGCGCGGGCGAGCTGCCGCTGACATGCACGTTACCGACACGCTAATGACCCGACCGCTCATCCTGGTGGTCGATGACACGGGGAGCGTGCGCTCCGTCCTCGCGCGCGCCCTCCTCGACGCCGGCTTCCACGTCCTCACGGCGTCGGATGTGTCCGACGCGCTTCGGCTGCTCGAACGACTCCCGGCCCGGCCGGATCTCGCCGTGATCGATCTGTACATGCCCCAGGGCTCGGGCGAGGCGTTGGCGGCGGAGCTCTCCCGTCGGCAGCCCAACCTTCCGCTCGTCTTCCTCTCCGCCTTCGGGCATCACCCGGATGCCATGCTGCCGGGCCTCCTGTTCGAGAAGCCGGTAAGCCTGGGGGTGTTGTGCCGCGTCATCGCCCACATGCTGGGCGTGGCCCCCATAGTCCCCGGAGCTGGTCCACCTGGACCGATGCCTGGAGGCCGGCGCCATGACGAGGGAACGCTGGGCATGAATGACGAGCCGGAGGACGGGACGCAGCGTCGCACGCCGGAAACGCGGCCGCGGGTGATCGGCCGGGCACGCGTGGCCTCCGGCAACCGGCTGCTCGGGCTTCCGCGTGACCGCTGGCTCCCCATCATGGCCCGGAATCCCGACGCGCCGCACCCGGAGGAGCTCAAAGGCTATGTCTGGCTGGAGGTGGACGGGCGGCTCCGGCGCGTGTGGGCCGCATACCTTGAGCTCGAGTACAACCCGGTGCCGGTCGACCAGACCGGATCGAGGGGGATCACCTACGCCTTGGACACCTGCGGCGGACGGCAGGTGCTCCGCGTCAGGATGGCCGACGATGTGAGGGCCGAGCCGCTGGCGCGCCACCTACTTCACTTGGCCGCCGAGCAACTGTTCGGCTGCCCGCAACTGATCGACCTCCGCGCCGGGCGGTTCGCGCTGAGCCGGGACGACGTCACCTGGATCGTGGGGCTCGTCGCGGGGTTGCGCCACGTGCATGGGCCCTCCCGGGTCGGGATGGTGGTAGGAGATGAGGCGAGCTATGTCGCCGCTCGGCTGTACGGCACCCTGGCCAGGCGGAGCGATCCGGGCTTCGCCGTCTTCCGGGAGCTTACCGCAGCGCAGGCCTGGGTATGTCACGTCGGGACCGGGCCCGATCCGGCGAGCAGCCCGTAAACTTTGAGGAGGGTATCCGCCAGCGGCGCGCAAAGTGAGGTTCTTCTTTGACACCTGCGTCTCCACCGAGATCACCGAAGCGACCGCATCACCAGTTTATCCACCTCACCGAACGCTTTGAGCCCGAAACCCGACGATGAGGTCTGGATCCTCTCAGATCGCCGCAGAATGGGATCCAATCCCCGTCTCCGCAGACCCCGCTATAACGTCCAGTGCCCCAGAAAAAGCCGTGTGGCGAAGCTCGAAGCTGACGGCCTTCTTCTTCTTCGGTGCCGGATTTCCAGAGGAAGCGCGGTGAGTTTACGACCCCGCCAAGCCTCCCGCGCCTGGAACCGTCCGAAAAATGGAACTGTACCGGTACCGCCAGGTCGTGTCGGCCCTCACCGCGGTGCTGTCTTTGGGTGCGGTAGGATGGAGGTCAGCGTATGCAGGGAGGCTCTCGTGGGGGCGAGACGTGAAGCTCGGTTGCGGCGAGAATACGCAGCGTGGTACCCGACGCTTTCGGTGACCGCATGGATCGCCGCCAGCACCGCGGCACGGGCGGTGGCCCGCCAGCTCCTCGACGGGGAGCCGGAGTGGGCCCGGCCGCCTCGCTGGGCAGTCGGGCCGCGGCTCCTCGATGATCGGCATTTCATGTTCCGGGGCGGCCTTGAAGGCCGCGCGCCAACCGCGCACACCAGGCGGGAAGATCCTCCGGCCGGCGGTCATCGGGGAGCGCCGAAGTCCGTTCAACGCGACGACGCCTTAGGACCACCTGAATAGTTGTCCCGGCACCGTTCGCTACCTTCCTCGTCTCCTTTTCGAGAGCCCTTGGTGCGCCTCCTGATCGTCGAAGACTCCGAGCTGATTCGGAAGGTCACCCGGCTGGCCTTTCCCCGCGACGAACTCCACGACGCCGCGAACGGCTCGAGGCACTGGCCCGCCTCGCCGCCGCGCGGGAGCCCTTCGACGCGATCGTCCTCGACCCCCAGATGCCGGACATGAACGGGGTGGAGTTCTTGCACGCGCTCCACCAGCGACCGCAGCACCGGGACACGCCGGTTGTGATCGCCACCAGTGAGGGCGAGACCTCGCCGCTGCTCGCGGAGGCCCGCCGCCTCGGCATGTCCGCCGTAGTCAAGAAGCCCTGGCCACCTCAGGGGTTCGCGGCGGTGGTCCAGCGGGCCGTGGGTGATCGACGGCCTGCCCTCAACGGCGGACGGGCGGGTGCCAGTCCGCCTCAACCATTGACCGATGCGGAGGTGCGGGTGCTCGGTCTGGCGGAGCGTGGCCGCACCTACCGACCGGCCGACGCCGCTAGCGGGGACTTCGACGTGCTGGTGGCACATCTCCGCCAGCTCCGCGAGCGTGGATTGCTCCGGCTGGAGGAGGGTCGCATCATGCGAAGCCAGCGCGGGGGATACCTGACGGGACCCTGTGATCTCACCGAGGCCGGCCGGCGGGCGCTCGAGCGCGACCGCAGCCTCGGACCACGGCGATGAGCGACCTATGACGAAGGCCGAACTGGAGCTGCTCCGCCAGATCCCCCCGAGCGGTATCAGCTTCGCGCCGGAGAGCACGCGCCACACGGACCGCCATGCGTTCCATATCCTGGTTCAGCGTGCCCGCTCCCTCGAGGCGCAGGGCCTGGTTGTCGCCGACTTTGCCATGGTCCAGCACACGCCCGGCACGGATCCCCTGGCCGTCTTCTGCTCTCTGACCGAACTCGGGCAGCTCGCCCTTGCCGCCGATGGCCTGACGCCGCCCACGATCAGCTACACGGTCGACCATG
This sequence comes from Gemmatimonadales bacterium, assembly GCA_036262935.1. Taxonomy (GTDB): domain Bacteria; phylum Gemmatimonadota; class Gemmatimonadetes; order Gemmatimonadales; family GWC2-71-9; genus CAVVWJ01. Next base: position 5,708 of record DATAHW010000113.1, read on the forward strand.
CGGAGCAGGCCGTCAGAGTCACCGCACGCGGCGTCGTTACGGCTGGCGACCACGAGGCGCACCTGCGGGGCCTCGCCGCGGCCGGGCTCTTCGGGTATCGCCGACTCGAGGACTATCGCGCGGCGTTCGTAGACCTCCCCGGGGAGGACCTGCAGCAGATGCTCGGCACACTCCGGGAGCTCCGGCAGGCGTTCCGCCCGCCGCGGACGGCCTTTGTCACGGCCCAAGATATGTTTTACGGGATGCTGCGGATGTATGAGGCCCTCGCCGCGCCGGAGCAGGGGGTCCGTGTGTTCCTCGACCACGGGGAAGCGGTAGCGTGGCTCGGTCTCGGGGGGCCGGTCGGCGATGGCTGACCGGCGTGAAGCCCGGCTCCGGCCGGAGTACGCCGAGGTCTATGCCGAGCTCCCGGCCGGCCGCTGGATGGCCGCAGCCGATGTTGCCGACATCATTGTCCGCCGCGCCCAGGCGGCGCGGGCGCTGAGCATCCATCAGCGGACGCTCGACCCGCGCCACTTCGAGTTCCGGGGTGGCCCGCCGGAGACCAGGCCAACGAGTGCACGCTCGCGGCGCACGGACGTACCACGAGGAGATCCCACGCGGTAAGCAGCGCGCCACTCCGAGCCTCCTATGGTTTCGGATGAGCGGCTGCTCCGCCTCAGGCGCCAGGATGCTCGTGACGGACGGGGGCGCTGGCGATGCAGCCGGGCCTGCGCGCGGTGCGCTCCCACCTTCGCCGCGAACATTATTGAGAATCACGGGTGCAAGGCCGGGAAGCGGTCTATCCAGGCGCATTGAGTCAGCACTCCCTTCCTCGCTTGCTTCTCCCGACATGTCGCCGGGGCGGCGCCGCGCTGCCCTCGCGATCACCCCTGCTCCTCTCGCGTTGGAATCGTTTCGAGAAACCCCGGCCACACCTGCCGGTATCGTCCCTGATCGTCCAACCAGACGTACCCCGGCAACGGTGCGCTCGGGATGTCCGGGGGCCGTTCGATGACCGGGTACCAGCGGTTGGCGTCCAGGCCGAGCGGCCGCCGCAGGTGCGCGGGATGCACCCGTGCCCAGCCGATCAGCTTTGGCCGGGCCGGCGCCGTCCCCTCGACCGGGCGCACCACGGGCTGCGGCTGGCCGGCGGCAGGCGAGCGGACCCAGGCTTCCGCCTCCCGCAGCACCCGGAACACGGCGAAGTGGGGGTTGTGCGCCCGCATCAGCATGGCGTAGCGACGCGCCACCTCGGCGGACTCCTCATCCTGCGTGAGCAGGGCAACCGGCGCCTGACCGTGGACGCGACGCATGCCGCCCACCACATCGGCCAGCCACGCGATCTCGGATTCGCTCAGTTGGAGCCGGGCTCCGCGCGCATCGAGCAGGAGCGGACGTGCGAGGTGGCCGGCGGCGCCGAGCTCGAGCGCATGCTGCACCAGGTCCTCCCCCCCAATGACCTCGGTCAACAGGGTCCGCACTACACCGCCCGCTTCGAGACGATACGCCATCGGCACGCTTGGTCCCCTCCGTCGTTCAGGGGAGCGGCCCCAGCCGGCGGTCACCTGCGAGCGCCGCGCGCCCCGCTTGGGTGAGATCGCAAGGGCAAGCCATCAGCACTCGACCGAGTTGGCGCTTCATGATCCGTCCAACCTCGAGGCGCGGAAGACGTGACCGGGTTTCGCCCGGACGGGCAGGCGGAACTCGGCCCCACTCAGCCGCTGCGAGGTACGGTTGCTCAATGAAGGATGCTCCTGATGACCGAGGGCCTACCGTAGTGGCGCGCGGGGGCTGAGCCGGCGAGACGCCGCTCTCCCACATCTCAGTCCTCCTCCGAGACGCCGATCGCCCAGCTCAGATTCACGACGGCCGTGTGCAGGGCCCGGGCGTCGGCTGAGTGGGCGGTGCCTCCGTATGGAGTAAGTAGACAATGGCGCAACGTGACCACTTGCCCCTCGATCTGGAGATGATCCGACAGGCGCATGTTCGAGAAGACCTGGAGTGTGCCCCGCAGGATCGCGCCGGGTAAGAGACAGGCGACATGGCGGGGTGTGCTGAATGGCGACGGGATGGCCTCTGCCTCCGCCATGGCGGGTGCCACCATCACGACGGCATCGCGCCGGAGGGCCAGGAACCGCAGGCGATCGGGCTCACCGGGGACCGCCACGCCCGTCAGCTTGAGATGGTGCCGGCCGAGGGCAATGTGCTCCTCGAGGGGGACATGACTGGGCACATGCAGGGTCCCGCTCAGCCATCCCAGCGTGGTAAGCAGCTCGGCGCTCACCTTGCGGAGGCCGGATGCCGTGGCAGAGGTCATGGCCTAGAGCTCGGGCGACCGAGTGACGATGACCGAGCGTTCCCGCTTCTCGAGGCGCACCTCGGAGTGGTTCAACACGAGTGGTGGGGCGCCAGGTGCGGCGTCTTCAAAGACCCGGACAATGTATTCGGTGGACGTCTCTGCGTACCGCTCTACCCTGCAGCGGTACCGCTCAGCGGCCCGGCGGAGGGATTGGGCCACTGCGCAGGCGATCGCCACCGCCTGGGCGCTGTCGGCGATGGGGGGTGCCACTGGGTCGGGGGCCGCCTGCGCTGACGAGACGGGTACGAAGGCAACGACCGCCACGAGCGCGGTGCCGATCGCGCGCAGCCAGCGGCGGGGGGCCGGCGGGAGGTCCATGCCGTCTCCGGTCGTGAACGGGGTACCGCATCATGGCGAAGTTTCAGAGGTGAACAAGGGCTGAAATGCGACATCGGGGGTCCATTTTGCGACAAGTGGCGCCCAAAGAGGCCCCGCGGGGCACTGTTCAGCGAAAAGGGGTGCGTCGATCGCGGGCCAGTCGTGTTCCGGACCATGTACCCGGAGGTACCGCCGCGCGCGCCCGCTACGACAGTTGGTCGCGTCGGCCGCAACCGATTGAAATCCATTCGATACTCCCCTCGCCCAGTGGCCGAGGACACATCTGCGCACCCACCAGCGACAATGCGGGAGTCAGGCTAACGGCCGCTAGCGATCACCTGCCTCGGGCGGCTCCGGAGCAAGAAGTCGCGTGTTCGAGTCCCGCCGGCACACTTTGGAAGCTCCGCCCCGGCCGAGCCGAGCGCCCCTGCTACGCCAACGCGGCCCGGTTCAGTGCGCCGCCCGGCCCTTCGGCACCGGAGCCCGTCCATCTACCAAGGATGCTTCCGAGGTGTACCTTACCCGGGAACCCACGGGCAGGGCTGTCCTCTCGAGCCCGGAAGGCGTATGACCTCTTCCCCAAGCAGCTCGGCGCGACCGGTGGTGCTCGTGGTGGACGATGAGCCGGTAGCGCTGGCGGTGCTCCAACGAACGTTGGAACCGCACTATCAAGTGCTCACTGCCTCCAATGGCCTAGAGGCGTTGAACGTGATCGAGGCCTGGGGTCCGGACGTCCGGGTAGTGGTCAGCGACGTGCGCATGCCCGGACTGTCCGGGCCGGCCCTGGCGGCACACCTGGCGCGCTTGAATCGCTCTCCCGCCATCCTCTTCGTCTCGGGCTTTGCCGACCCCGACGTGCCGGGGGAGGTGCTCGCCAAGCCCTTCCAACCCGACGCGTTGCTCAGCGCCGTCTCCCGGCTCCTCGAGGGCCAGGAGCGCAGCGGGAGTCGCCCTGATTGACCCTGGAGCGATCTCAGCCTCGCTGATCCCGGACCCATTTCGCCTCTGAATTCCACGCTCGTGCAGGCCGGTGGCCCAGAATGGCCTGCCGGCGATGAACCGCTGGCCGGCGGTACAGAGCTTCATTCCGAGCGAACCCGAGGAGGTCGCGTGCGCCTCACGATCCCCATCCCGTTCGTCGGCCTCCTATCCGCCGCCGCCTTCACCCTCATCCCGGCGCCTGCCGACGCCCAGCGGGATGCGGCCTACGAGCGCCGCGAGCTCACCATCTCTGCGCGCGACGGCACCCGACTCTTTGCGGTCGCGCTGATCCCGACAGGCGCACGCCGGCCGCTCCCGATCATGCTCATCCGCACGCCCTTCAGTGCCGCCGGAGCGTTCCCGACCGCCGAGCTGCCGGGCATGTACAAGGAGCTCGCGAAGGACGGCTACATCTTCGTGGTGGAGGACGTTCGCGGACGCTTCGGGTCCGGGGGCGAGTTCGTGGTGAACCGGGCGCAGCACGACCCGCGCAATCCAGCGGGGACCAACGAGTCCACCGACGCGTACGATACGATCGAGTGGCTGGTGAAGCACCTGCCGGGCAATAACGGTAAGGTCGGGGTGATGGGGATCTCGTATTCCGGCTGGCTGGCCGGACTCGCCGGGGTCGATCCCCACCCGGCGCTCAAGGCGATCTCGCCCCAGGCGCCGACGACCGATACCTGGCTGGGGGACGACTTCTTTCATCAGGGCGCTTTCCGGCAAACGCAGGGACTGGAGTTCGCGGCGTTCATGGAGTTCGATCCGAAGGGCTTCCACCCGCTGCCGATCCCCGACTACGACCACTACGACTTCTATCTCAGGTACCCGACGCTGGACTCGCTCTCGAGCGCGACCGGCGTGGCGCGGCTTCCATCATGGGTGAGATACAGCACGCACCCGGCCCGCGACGCCTACTGGCAGGCCAAGGCGATGCAGAACGTGCTCACCGGGCCGGAAGTGCCGATCCTCTTCGTGGGCGGCTGGTGGGACCAGGAGGACATCCTGGGCCCGCAGCTCGCCTATCGCGCGGTGGAGAAAGTGGACTCGGCGGGCCGGAACCGGATCGTCCTCGGGCCGTGGGCCCATCGGGGGTGGGTGGATCGAGGCGGGGATTCGCTCGGCCCGATTCGGCTGGGCAGCAACACGGCGGACTACTTTCGCGAGGCCGTCCAGCGGCCGTGGTTCGCGTACTACCTGCACGGCAAGGGCGACGGGCGATTCCCGGAGGCGTGGGCATTCGAGACCGGCGAGAACAAGTGGCATACGTTCGACACGTGGCCGCCCAGGAATGTCCGACCGCGCAACCTCTATCTGCGCGCCAACGGGCGGCTCTCCTTCGATCCGCCGCCGGCGCCCTCTGCGCACCGCACGGTGCCGGCGGAACTCGCCCCGGCTCGCACCCCGGAATACGACGGCTACATCTCCGACCCCGCTCACCCCATCCCCTACCTGCCGCGCCCGGATGACGGGAGCGGCTGGCGCACCTGGCTGGTGCAGGACCAGCGTTTCGTGGACAACCGCCCCGACGTGCTGACCTGGAAGTCGGAGCCGCTGACGGAGGACCTGACCATCGCCGGCGACGTCGTCGCCCACCTCTTTGCGTCCACCACCGGCTCCGATGCCGACTGGGTCGTGAAGCTCATCGACGTCTATCCCGACAGCGTCCCCGACGCCCCGCGCCTGGGCGGCTACGAGCTCATGGTCAACGCCGACATCATGCGCGGCCGCTACTGGAAGGACTTCAGCCTGGCGACGCCGATCCCCCCCAACACCGTCGTCCCTTTCACCGTCGACCTGCACGAGCAGCTCTACCGCTTCCGGAAGGGCCATCGCCTGATGGTGCAGGTACAGAGCACCTGGTTCCCGCTCTACGACCGGAATCCGCAGACGTTCGTCCCCAACATCTTTCACGCAAAAGCGTCCGACTTCCTCGCCCAGGAGCATCGGGTCTGGCACACGGCGCGCTACCCGACGCACCTCTCGGTGCTGGTGCTGCCGTAGATGGTGAACTGCCGGCAGGATCGCGGGCCGCGCCCTAGACCTCCAGGCGCTCCCCTTCCCTGCTGGCGTAGCCGTACAGGACGGGCATCAGGAACACACTGATGAGCAGACGCGAGAACAGCCCACCGACGATGACGATGGCGAACGGCCGCTGAGAGTCGGAGCCGACACCGGTGGAGAGCGCGGCCGGCAGCAGCCCGAGCGCGGCGACCAGGGCGGTCATCATGATCGGCCGGAGCCGCTGAAGGGCGGCCTCGCGGGTCGCCGCCGAAATACCGAGCCCGCCGAGCCGGAGCTCGTTGGCGTAGGAGATGTACACCACCGCCGTCTGGACCGAAACGCCGAACAGCGCCAGGAATCCGATCCCCGAGGACACGGAGAACGGGGTTCCGCTCAACGCGAGCGCGACGATTCCGCCGACCGGAGCGGAGAGCACCACACCGACGACGGTGATGAAGGGGAAGCTGAAGTTCCGGTACAGAGCGAACAGCAGCACGAATATGAGCCCGATTGTCAGCGGCAAGACCACGGCGAGCTGGGTGCGTGAGGCCGTGTATTCCTCGTACTCGCCGCCCCAGACCACGCGGTACCCCGGCGGCAGCGTCACGGCGGCCCGTACCTGGCGCTGCGCGTCTTCGACCGTGCCTGCCAGATCCCGCCCCTCCACGGCGTACTGGACGCCGATGTACCGGGAATTGTCCTCCCGGTAGATGAACGAAGCACCGCTGGTGACGCCGATGGTGGCGAGCTCACGCAGCGGGATCTGCTGCCCATCCGGAGCGGAGACGAGAATCCCCCCGATCTCCTCGGGTGTCTCGCGGAACCGGGGCTCGAGACGGACGACCAGATCGAACGACTTTTCCCCCTGCACCACCGAGGTGGCGGCCACACCGCCGACCGCCGCCTCGATCAGCCCGTTCACATCAGCCGTGTTGATGCCGTAGCGTGCGATCCTGCCGCGATCGATATCGATGGTCAGGCTCGGCTGGCCCAGCTCCTCCACCACGATGATCCGGTTCATGCCGCGCACGCCGTGCAGCACGCGCTCGATCTCCCGGCCTTTCGACTCCAGAACCTGGAGATCCGGACCGAAGACTTTCACGGCCAGCGCGCTCTTCAGTCCGGTCTCCGCCTCGTCCACGGCATCCTCGGCGGGCTGGGTGTAGTTGAAGCTCACCCCCGGGAAGACGGAGAGCTTGCGGTTCATGGCGGCGATCAGCTCGGCCTTCGTGTGATAGGCTCCGTGCCACTCGCCGTACGGCTTGAGGCCGACGTAGAACTCCGCGTTGAAGAACCCGATCGGGTTGGTGCCGTCGTCCGGGCGACCGTGCTCGGAGGCGACGACGGTGACCTCGGGAAAGCCGCGGAGAATGCGGCGAAACTGCGGCACCAGCTTGGCTGATTCCTCGAACGATATGGTCGCGGGCATGGTGGCCCGCACCCACAGCGCACCCTCGTCGAGGTGGGGCATGAATTCCGCGCCGATGCCTGTCGCGAGCAGGAGCGAGACTCCGAAGAGGCCGACCGACGCCGCCACCGTGGCACGCGGCCGGGCCAGGCACCAGTCCAGCGCGCGCGCGTAGGCCTCACGCACGGCCTCGAAGACGGCGTTCCTGCGCTCGCGGACCCCTCCCCGGAGAAACAAGGCGCACAGCACCGGCAGGAGCGTCAGGGCGAGCGCCAGGGCACCGATGAGGGCGAAGATCGTCGTGTCCGCCATGGGTCGAAAGAGCCTGCCCGACGGCCCCGAGAGCGCGTAGATCGGCAGGAACCCCGCGACGATGATCGCGACCGCATAGACCACGGGCCGGTCGACCTCGGACGCCGCCTCCGCGATGACCTGGCGAATGGAGTACCGGGTCCCGTGCCGGCGGGCCAGGCTCCGATGGATGTTCTCCACCATGACCACGGCGCCGTCCACCAGAATGCCGAAGTCAATGGCGCCGATCGACAGCAGGTTGGCCGGAATTCCCCGCAGGTCGAGACAGATGAACGCGAAGAGCAGCGACAGCGGGACGGTCACGGCGACGATCAGCCCCGAGCGAATGTCGAACAGGAAGAAGACCAGGACGACGATCACCAGGAGGATGCCCCGGAGCAGGTTGTCTTCGACGGTCCGGGTGGTCAGCCGGATCAGGTCGCTCCGGTCATAGAACGGGACGATGCGCACGTCCTTCGGCAACACGGAGCGGTTCAGCTCCTCGGTCTTGGCCCGGACTTTCTGCAGCACGGTCTGCGCCTGCTCGCCGGTCCGCATCAGCACGACGCCCTCGACGGCGTCCTGCCGGTCATTGAACCCGAACTGCCCCAGGCGAGGCGCGTAGCCGATGACCACCCGGCCGACGTCGCGGACGAGAATCGGGGTGCCATTCTTGACCGCGAGCACGACCTCCCCGATGTCCTCCGGCGCACGCAGGCGGCCCAGACCGCGCACGTAGTAGAACTGGCCGCCCTCGGAGTAGAAGCCGCCGCCCGCGTTCCCGTTGTTGGCGCCCAGTGCCTCGGCCACCGCCGGGACCGAAAGGCCGGCTCCGGCGAGCTTGGTGGGATCGAGGATGACGTGGTACTGCATCGTCTGGCCGCCGAAGCCCGACAGATCGGCGACGCCGGGCACTGCCTTGTAGGCCTTCGAGAGCACCCAATCCTGGATCGTCTTGAGCTCCATCGGGGAGCGGTCGGGGCTTTCGAGGACGTAGCGGTACACCAGCCCCGAGGGGGAGAACAGCGGCGCGACGTCGGGAGCGACCCCATCCGGCACGTCGACATCGTGCAACCGCTCGAACACACGCTCGCGCGCGAAATAGTTGTCGGTCCCGTCCTTGAAAACCAGGCGGACGTCCGAGAGGCCGTACAGCGAGATCGAACGGACCACGTCGAGATTGGGCAGGCCGTTCATCTCGGTTTCGACGGGTACCGTGATCAAGCGCTCGACCTCCTCGGCGGCGTGCCCCGGCCACTGGGCCACGATCTCGACCATCGGCGGCGCGATGTCCGGATACGCGTCGACCGGAAGCCGCGAGAAGGACCAGATGCCCACTGCCGCCATGATGGCCGAGCCCGCGAGAACGATCGCCGGCTGCCCCAGAGCCGCGGCCACGATGCGGTGAATGACGGAACGACGCGTGGAAGCCTGATCGTCCCGCACGCCGGGTACGGTGCTCACTGGGTCGATGCCCCATTGAGGAAGAGTGCGCCGTCGGTGACGACCGACTCCCCGGTCTTGAGCCCCGACGCGACCTCGTACCGATCACCGATCCGTCCCCCCAGATCCACCCGCCTGCGCTCGAACGTGCCACCGGTCCCCGTCACATACACGAACGGCAGGTTCTCGTCGTCCCGCAGCACGGCCGCCACCGGAATCGTGATTCCGGTTCGCGGCCTCGAGGCGCGGATGGCCACCCGGACGAGCATGTCCCTTCTGAGACTCCGGGTCCGGTTCGGCACCACGACCCGCACGGCGGTCGCCTTGGTAGCAGGGTCCACCAGGTCGGCCACGTAGTCCACTCGGCCGACGAGCGTGTCGGGCGCCGCGTCGGTCGTGATGAACGCCGCCTCCCCGCGCTGGACCGCACCCACGTCACTCTCGAACACATTGGCCATGACCCATACGGTCGAGAGATCCGCGATGGTGAAGCACGGCGTGCTGCCCGCCTGCAGGAGCTGCCCCGGGGTGATCAGCCTTTCGACCAGCGTGCCACCGATGGGAGCACGGACGGCGCCCTGCGCGGGGACCGGCTTGCCGTCGCGGATCGCGGCGATCGCGGTCTCGTCCAGGCCCAGCGACCGGAGCTGCAAACGCGCCGCTTCCCGGTCGGCGGTAGCCGCGGCCAGATCCGTCCGGGCCTGGTCGAGATCGCTCCGGGCGAGCGCATCGTTCGCGAAGAGCTGCTCGTCCAGCGTGGCGATCCGTTCCGCGTTGCGCCACGCACCCTCGGCCTTCCGGTACGAGGCAACCGCCTCGGCAAAGTCGGGAGAGGAGACGGTTGCGAGCGGCTGCCCGCGCTCGACCCGCGCACCCGGCGCGACGAGAATGCGCGAGACCGGGCCCGAGATGGGGGCGATCACCTGGGTCGATCGGTCGCCATTGAAAGCGACGGTCCCGTTCGTATTGATGAGGGCGTTGTAGGCGCGGGGCACCACCCGCTCCGCCCGGATCCGCGAGCGCTGGGCCGTGTCGAGCTCGACGGTGCTGGCCTCGACCGCCGAGGTCGGGGCGTGGTCGCGGGGCTCGGCACCGCGGGAACAGCCGGCGACTGCGGCGGCGACTGCCGCGGCGAGGATGGTCGAGCCGCGGGCGGATCTATCGGTCATGGCGATCTCCGGTCTCGAACGCGTCGAGCGGGGTCGCCGCGGCGCGTTGAAGGTCCGCACGAGTGCTGTTGGCGGCGGCCAGGGCATCGGTGTACTGACTCTCCGCATCGAGCAGGTTCCGCCGCGCGTCGATGAGCTCCAGCGCGGATGACCCGCCCAGCCCGTAGCTGACGGAAGCGATCCGGTACGCTCGTCGTGCGAGCGGCAGGAGCTGGTCCCGGAGGTAGACCGCCTGACGGAGCGCGGCGGCCGCGGCCGCGTAGGCCGCCCGCACGTCCTGTCCGACCTGCCCCTGGAGATCACGAAAGGCGGCGGCGAGCTCGAGCTCGCGGTGGCGAGCCTCACCGATCTCACCGCGCGAGTGCTGCCAGAAGAGGAGCGGGATGGGGAGCGATACGCCGGTAAAGAGGACACCCGGCCCCGGGTCGGCATAGTCGCGACTGATGCCGATGGTCAGGTCGGGGAGCCAGTACTCGCGCGCGAGCCCCGTGGCCGCGCGTGCGCCCTCCTGCTGGCTCCTGAGGTCGCCCAGCTCGGGCCGTGTCGCGAGCGCGGCGGCCTCCAGGGTGTCGAGCTCGGGCAACTCCGGCGGCACGGCCAGGGAATCGGCCGCCGCGATGGGCGCGCCGAGTGGACGACCCACCAGCCGGTTCAGCGCGGCCCGCGCGTTGGCGAGGTCACGCGCGTTCGCGATGAGCTGGTTCTCCGCCTGCGCCAGCTCCACCTGCGCCCGGACCAAATCGAGCTTCGGAGTCGTCCCGGCGCTGTACCTGGCCTGGGCCCGTCGGACGAAATCCAGGGCGAGGGCCCTGGCCTCGCCCAGGTCTCGCGCGCGGCGAAGGGCGGCCAGGAGCGAGTCGTAGGTCTGCGAGGTCTGCGAGACGATGAGCTGCCGGGTCAGCGCCGCCGAGAACGTGGCCGAGCGGACGTCCGCCGTCCCGACCCGGCCCTGCAGTCGGAACTTGTCCAGGAACGGGATCGTCAGACTCGCGCTCACGCTCCGCTCGGTGCCGCCGCCGGCACCGAACAGGCCGGGCGACTGGTCGAACACCGCACTGAAGGCGGGATCGGGGATCGCTGTGCCCTGCACCTTTCTGGCGTGCGCCTGGGCGATCTGCTCTGCCGCCACTTGAAGCTGCGGGTTGTGGGCCAGGGCCTGTGCGACGGCCTGCCGGCGGGTGAGACAGAGTGAGTCGGTGACGGCACCCGAAGGCGTCGCGCGCGACTGCACGGTATCGGTGCGCTGCTCGACACAGTCGGGCCGGAGTGCGAGATCGAGCGAGTCGGCCGCGTGGATCCCGTCCAGCGCCGGCTGGCGCACGATGGTGTCGGGCTGTTGTCCGGATGCCGCACTGGCGGAGAACGCCAGTGCGCACACCCACAGGAGGTGTCGCATGCCAGGCCTATGGTGGTGACGGGAGCCGACCCCGAGACGGGCTCGACTCGTATCTCACTCAGGACGTGGGGCTCAGCCTACGACGGGAGGGGCGCGGGAGTAGTTGCTGAAGGCCTGCTGAATACGGGGGAAAGACGCTGGCGCGGCGGGTGCCGGCGTGTGCTGCTCCGTCACCGTGATCGGCAGGGGAGTCCGGACCTCGAGCCGCGCATGCAGCGACCGCACGATGCATGCGGGACAGGTTGCCTCGTCGTGCTTGGCGCCTTGGTGGCCCGCATCCGACGGCAGAACGCTCTGCCGAGCGTGATTCGCACCCGGAGGGCCATGCTGCCGGCCGCCTGCCACCGCCGGCGGCTCGGTGAACGACGCCAGCACCGTCACGAGCTGCACGACCGTCAGGAAGGTGGCCGTAGCGCGGCGCGCCTGTGACCGAAGCAAGCCTGCCAGACGAAGTGCACTCATCGCGACAAGGGTAAGTCCCCTTCCCGCAAGGCGCCAGGGCCGCTCCACCGAAACGATCCAGCAGACACCGGGTGCGATCCACCGACTGCAGCTCCCTCGAGCGCCAGGAGGGATCGCTTGCGCTCCAGGCCACCGGCGTAGCCCACCAGCCCGCCGTCCGCACCGATCACCCGGTGGCACGGCACGATCACGCTGAGCGGATTCCGTCCATTCGCCGCGCCCACCTCGCGGGCAAGGCCGCGGTTACCCAGGGCCACGGCCAGTTGCCCGTAGGTGCGTGTCTGGCCGTAGGGAATGCGCCGCAGGAGCGCCCAGACCCGCTGCTGGAACGCGGTGCCTGCCGGAGCGAGCGGCAGCTCGAACCGGGTGCGCTCACCGCGGAAGTATTCGTCGAGCTGCTCGAGGGCGGTTTCGAAGCCCCTGCGCGCGGGCGGGCCGAACGTACCCGGGTCGGGCCGGCGAGTGTGCTCGGCGAAGTAAAGGCCCGCCAGGACGCCGTCACGAGCCACCAGCGTGAGCTGGCCAAGCGGCGAGTCGGTGACCGTATGGGTGGCGCGCATTTGCGGTCTCCTGCTCAGCCGGCGCGAGCGAGCTGCGCCGCGTCCTGCCACAGATGCAGCGTGGCGTAGCTCCGCCACGGCCGCCAGGCCTGCGAGATCGCCTCGGCCTGCGCCGGGGTGACGCGTCCGAGGCGAGTGCGCAGGATGGTGTCCTCCTTCGGAAACGCGTCGGGCCAGCGGAGCGCCCGCATGGCGATGTAGTGCGCCGTCCACCTGCCGATGCCGGGCAGGGTGACGAGTTGCTCGATGGTTGCCTCGGGCGGAGCGCCCGCCCCGAGCCGCAACCGGCCGGCGGCCACTGCCTCCGCCAGGGCAAGGATGCCGAGCGCCCGGGACTGTACGATCCCGAGCGCGGTCATCTCGTCCACGGTCGTCGCCGCGAGCCGCTCCGGTGTAGGAGAAAGGCGCGTGAGGCCCCCGTGCGGCGGTTCGACCGGCGCGCCGAAGGCATCCATCAGCCGGCCTGCCAGCGTCGTGGCTGCCCGCACCGTGATCTGCTGGCCCAGGATGGCGCGCACCGCCAGCTCGAAGCCGTCGAACGCACCGGGCACCCGCAGCCCCGGGTTCCGCCTGACCGCGGCGGCGAGGAGCGGGTCCTGTGCGAGGTGCTCGGCGATCACGTCGGGCCGCGCGCTCAGGTCGAACATCTGCCGCACCCGGCCCAGCAGCGCCGGGAGTACCGGCGTGAGCGAATGGGTGAGCTCGACCAGGAGGGCGCGTCGGTCGGGCGCGTCGCGAACCTGCAGCCATCCGGTCCGGCCGCCAAGCGCGACAGTGCGCAGATAAGCGTCCCCCTCGATCCGCTCGACACCCTGGAGCGCGCGGGCGTGGAGGAACCGGAGCATCCCCGCCCAGTCGAACGGCGGCCGATACCCCAGTCGGAGGGTAAGCGTCCCCGGCGAGACCAGCCGGACCGACGATCCGTCCGCGGCCTTCCGGAACCGACTGGGCGGCATCCCGTAGCGGCCGCCGAAGGCGTCGTTGAAGCGGCGGAGGCTCGCGAAACCGCTGGCGAACGCGATCTCCGTCACCGGCAGCGCGGTCTCGGTCAGCAGTTGCTTGGCGAGCAGGAGGCGGCGCGTCTGGAGCAGGTCGATCGGGGAGACGCCGAGCTCCTGCTGCAGGATCCGGCGGATCTGGCGGGAGCTCCAGCCGAACTCCGCCGCCACCTGCTCCAGTCCCACACCGGTGTCGAGCATGCCTTCATCGATCCGCTGTACGATCAGGCCGGCGATGCGGTGCGCGTCGTCCACCGGCGCGTTCCCGGGCGCCAGCTCCGGCCGGCATCGCAGGCACGGCCGGAAGCGGGCCTTCTCCGCCGCTTCGGCGCTGTGGAAGAACCGGCAGTTCGCGGCCCTGGGCGTCCTGGCCGTGCAGACCGGACGACAGTAGATGCCGGTCGAGGTGACGCCGATGTAGAAGACCCCGTCGAAGCGGGGGTCGCGGGAGGCGTATGCGCTGTACAGCGCGGCATCGGTCGGCATGGGCCGAATCTAGTGGCGGCAGCCGGAAATACTAGCCGTTTTCGGACATGCAAAACCGGCATTCGTTGGCCGGAAACGGCGAGCCCGAGCGTAGTGCCACCTCCTATTTTGAGCGGACCAGGCTGAGCTGCCGCACCGCCGCGAGGAAGGAGCTGCCGCATGAGTACCACGACGGAGCATGAGTCGACGCTTCTGGCCGGCGCGCCCGTCGAGGCGCGCATCGAGGCGCGCGACTGGACGCACATCCACGCCGAACTCGACGCGTACGGCTGGGCGATGGTCGAGCACCTGATCACCCCTGGCGAGTGCCGCGCCCTCGCGGCCCTGTACCGGGACGGCGGCCGCTTTCGAAGCCATGTCGTCATGGCCCGGCACGGCTTCGGCCGGGGAGAATACAAGTACTTCGCCTATCCCCTGCCCGAGCTGATTGACGCGCTGCGCACCGCGATTTATCCGCGGCTCGCGCCCCTCGCCGACCGCTGGAACGACGCCATGGGCATCGACGTCCGCTACCCGGCCACGCACGCAGATTTTCTCGCGCGCTGCCATGCCGCCGGACAGCGCCGCCCGACGCCGCTCCTGCTCCAGTACGGCGAGGGCGACTTCAACGCCCTGCACCAGGACCTCTACGGCGAGCACGTCTTCCCCTTTCAGGTGGTCTTTCTGCTCTCGCAACCTGGAGAGGACTTCGAGGGCGGCGAGTTCGTGCTGACCGAGCAGCGGCCGCGGATGCAGTCCCGAGCGGAGGTCGTGTCCCTCCGCCGGGGAGATGCCGCGATCTTCGCGGTGCATCACCGGCCGGTCGCCGGTCGGCGCGGGCATTATCGGGTGAAGCTGCGGCACGGGGTAAGCCGGGTGCGCTCCGGCCACCGTCACACGATGGGCATCATCTTTCACGATGCGACATAGGAGGCGACAGAGCATGGGCCCTGGCGGCACCACGCGTCCATGAACACCGATCAGGTGCTCGATCGGCTCGAGCGGGCGTGGACGGACTTCGAGGCGTCGTACGCCGGCCTGCCGGACGCGGAGCTGCTGCGGCCCGGCGTCCAGGGCCGGTGGTCCGTGCGCGACATCATCGCGCACGTGACCTGGTGGGAGGAGGAAGCCCTCAAGCACCTGCCGCTGGTGCGCCGGGGCGGCAGGCCGCCCCGTTATTCCGTGCTGTACGGCGGCATCGACGCCTTCAACGCCCGGATGACCGAGGAGCGGCGCCACCTCTCGCTGGCGGAGGTGCGCCAGCAGCACGACGACGTGCACGCTCGATTGGTCGCGTACGTCGGCGCCGCGCCCGAGGAGCTCTATGCCCGGGAGACGCGCTTCCGCCGCCGGCTCCGGCTCGATACCTACGGCCACTATCCGCTCCACACGCGGGCCATCCGCGAGTGGCGGCGCTCCCCTGCTTGACCTCCACTTGACGCCGGGAAGAGACCATTGCTCCGCTGATCCAGATAGTCTCGCCGTTTCCCGCCGAGCAACCGAGCTCGCTCACTCGGGAGGATCCGATGGCCCACATTGGTAACACCACGCCGCGGCCGAGCGTCCGGCCGTCTCCCACCTGCCGGATGCGCCGGCTCGCCGGTCTCCTCATCCCCTCTCTCGTGGCCACTTCCCTGGCCTGCCGAGACGCCACGGAGCCCGCCCCGACGACCGCCGAGCCCGGGGCTCCGTCGCTCGCCGCCGCGGCCGCGGGTCACCGGACCGTCAACAGCCTGGCCGATCCCGGCGACGGCCTCTGTAACGCTGCCCAATGCACCCTGCGCGAGGCGCTTGCAGACCCGGGCAGCACCGACATCAGCTTCGCGGCGGGCCTCACCGGCGCGGTCACGCTGGCCACGCCTCAGGCGGGCGGCGGGACGCTCGTGATCCGGAAGTCAGTCACGGTCGCTGGGCCAGACGCCGGCATCACTATCCGCCGGCGCGCCACGGACCCGCAGTTCCGGATCCTCACCATCGAGTCGGGCGCGACCGTCACCCTCGCCGACCTCACGCTCCGCAACGGCAAGACCGACCGCGTGGGCGGCGGCGTCGTGAACTTCGGCACGCTCACGCTCAGGAACTGTACGATCGCGGGTAACGCGTCCAGCCAGCACGGGGGCGGCATCGACAACCACGGCCCACTCACCCTCGAGCACACCACGGTCGCGAACAATTCCGGGGTCGGCGGCGGGGGCATCGACAACCATGGGGTGACGCTCACGGTCACCCACAGCTCGATCGTGCGCAATGCAGGGAGCGGCATCGCGAGCAGCGGCGGTACGCTCGCGATCACGAGCACGGCGGTGTCCTATAACTCGGGAAGAGGCATCATCCTGGACTGGGGCCATGCCACTCTGGAGAAGGTCAGAATCCTGGGCAATTCGGACGGCGGTCTGGCACTCCACCAGGGCACGATCGCGCTCACGAACAGCACGCTCTCGCGGAACTCGGCCGGCACCGGCGCCGGCATCATCAACTCGGCCGGGGGCAGGTACACGATCGCGAACAGCACGATTTCGAACAACGCCGCCAGCGGCGTGGGCGGGGGCATCTTCAACACGGTGAACGACCGCTTCGGCCGCCTGTCCGCCAGTGTCAGACTGACCAACAGCACCGTCTCGGGGAATTCCGCCGGCTCGGGCGGCGGGATCGAGAACTCGGACCGCCTCGGCGGAGCGTTCGTCACCGTGATCAACAGCACCATCGCATCGAACGCGGCTCGGGAGACGGGCGGCGGGATCGACGTGGGGGCGGCCCTGGAAAGCTCGAACATCGTTTCGCTGGTGAACACCCTCGTGGCACAGAACACCGCGCCAACCGCCCCCGACGTGACGGGCGGAGTGGGGGCGAGCTTCAGCCTGATCGGCGACGGCGCCGGCAGCGGTCTCACGAACAGCAACGGCAACCAGGTCGGCAACGTGAGTCCCTACACGACGCCCATCGATCCCGTGCTCGGACCGCTCGCCGGCAACGGCGGGCCGACGGCTACGCGCGCCCTGGAGGCGGGAAGCCCCGCCATCGACGCCGCGTCCAGCCCGGCCTGCCCGGCAGCCGACCAGCGCGGGGTGGCCCGGCCGCAGGGGGCGGCGTGCGACATCGGCAGCTACGAGCGCGAGTGAGCGGCGGAGATGATCTTCAGGAGCTGGGCGGGAGTGAACGGCTTGCGCAGGAAGGGAGCGCCGTCGGGCACCAGGCGCCGAGGCACGATGTTCTCGCCCGTGTCGCCGGACATGTAGATCACGGGCAGCCCCGGGTACCTGGCCTCCAGCGCCTCGGCCAACTGGCGGCCGTTCATCCGGGGCATCAGCAGGTCGGTCAGGACGAGATCGGGCGCGGGCGACTCCCCGTCGAGCGCCCGGAGAGCGGCCCGGCCGTCCTCGGCCGCGGTGACTTCGTAGCCCGCTTCCTGGAGGATCCGGAGCGCCAGCCCGCGGACGCCCGGCTCATCCTCGACGACGAGCACCCGGATGATCGCGGCACCCCGCGCCGCCCGGCGCGGGTCCGGGAGCGCCGGAGCATCCACCGGAGTTCGGCCGGGGAGCTCGGGGGTTGCCGGCCAGGAGATCTTCATGGTGGTGCCCCGGCCGGGGAGGCTCTCCGCCCAGATGTAGCCGCCGTGTCGCTTGACGATGCCGTACACCATCGAGAGGCCGAGGCCGGTCCCTTCGCCGAGCCGCTTGGTCGTGAAGAACGGCTCGAACACGTGCGCAAGCGTGCTCGCATCCATGCCGCGGCCGGTGTCCGACACGGTGAGCTGGACGTAGGCGCCGGGCGCGATCGCAAAGGTGTGGTGCTGGGCGTCGGCGGCAGTGAGATCGACGTTCCGCACGTCGATCGTCACCCGCTCGCTGGTCTCGGTGGCATCGCGCGCGTTCGCCACCAGATTGATCATCACCTGCTCGACCTGCGTCGGGTCCACCGTCACGGCGCGCGTCTGCTCGGCGCCGGTGATCTCCAACTGCTTGTCGGTCCCCAGCAGTTGCTGCAGCACGGGCCGGAGGCCATGAATGAGCGCGCGCAGATCGACGACCTGCGGCTGAGTCACCTGCTTCCGCGAGAAGGTCAGGAGCTGGTGGGTGATGCGCGCCGTCCGGTCCGCGGCCGTCAGCAGCACGCGGAGATCCGCTGCCTGCGGGTGGTCCGGACCCAGGGCGCGGAGGATGAACTCGCCGAACCCCAGCACCGTCGTCATCTGGTTGTTCACCTCGTGCGCCACGCCGCCGGCGAGCGTGCCCACGGACTGCAGGCGCTCCGCGTCGCGCAACTGACGCTCGGTCCGCCGCTCCGCCGTAACGTCCCAGAACATCGCGACGCCGGCGATAATCGTTCCCTCGGCGTCCCGTACCGGCGCCGCGTTGATGACGATCTCGGCGCGCCGTCCGCCGGCACCCTCGACCAGCACGGTTTCGTTGGCGACCACCTCACCCCGCCGGAGCGCGCGCGAGAGCGGCCACTCCCCGGCAGCGATCGGCCGCCCGTCCGGGTGCCGCCCCCGCCATTCATCGCTATACGATTCCACACTTCGCGCCGTCGGCGCGGCTCCGAAAATTTCCCACACCCGGGCGTTGGTGAAGGTCACGCGGCCGGACGGCGCGTCGGCCAGCACGATGGCCAGCGGCGACTGTTCCAGCACGGTCAGGAGTTGCCGCCGCTCGATGTCGCGCTCGCGCGCCAGGCGCTCGGCAGCCTCGCGCGCCTGGACCAGGTCGGTGACATCGGTTCCGGACGCCAGGATGCCGGTCACCGCCCCGTTCGGCCCGCGCATCGGCTGGTAGACGAAGTTGACGAACCGGGTTTCGAGGGCCGCGCCGGGCTGCCGCGCCATCTGCAGCGGCAGCTCGTTGCCGACGAACGGCTCGCCCGTGCGCAACACACGGTCGAGGAGCTCGAAGAACCCCTGGCCTTCCACCTCCGGCAGCGCCTCGCGGGCAGGCTTGCCCACCACGTCACGGTAGCCGATGAGCTGCTGGTAGGCTGTGTTGGACAACTCGAAGACCAGATCGGGTCCGCGGAGCACCGCCAGAAACGTGGGCGAGAGCTGGAATACCCGGGCCAGTTGCTGCCGCTCGGCGTCGCGCTCGGCGGCAGCCTGTTCCGCCGCCCGCCAGGCGCGCCGCTCGAGCTCGACCGCCTGAGCTCTGTCCATGGCCAGGGTGATCTCCCGAGCCACCTGGCCGAAAAAGGTGCGGCAGTCCTCGTCGGCCACGAGCCGCGGGTTCACCCCGGCGACCAGCACTCCCCTCGCCCCCGCGCTTCCCACGCCGCCGAGGAGCGGCACCACCAGCGCGTCCCGCACCGGCTCGGACGAGAGCCGGTGGCGGATCTCGCCCAGAGCGGCCGGAAGGGGGCTGACGCGCACGGCCGTTCGCTCGCGCATGGCCTCTGCCGCCGCGGGCCGGAATCCCGCCGCGGAGGCATCGGGCGTGAGGCCCGCGGCATCGGCCAGGTGGAGCACGACCGCGTCCTCTCCGCGAACGTAGACCAGCGCAAAGGCCACGTCCTCGGGGTGACGGTCGAGGACCGCGACGGCGACCGCGATCGCGTCGCGCTCGGACTCCGCCTCGAGCTCGCGCGTCGCCAGTTGCTGGAGCAGCCGGGCGCGGCGCTCGGTCAGGACGCGCCTGGTGGTCTCCTGGACCGTCACCAGCACCCCGCCGACTTCCCCCTCGTCGTCGAGGATGGGGCTGTAGCTGTAGCTCCAGTAGACATCCTGGACCCGGTCGCCACGCGTGATCGGGACCAGGTGATCCTCGTGCCAGGTGGCCTCTCCGCCGGCCATGATGGCTTCGATCTCGGGGCCGATCGTGGGCCAGATCTCCGCCCAGCACTCGCGTCCGCCCCGCCCGAGCGCGCTCGGGTGCCGATCCGCGCCGAGGCTGCGGCGATAGGCATCGTTGTAGAACTGAATGAGGTCGGGGCCCCACCAGATGAACATCGGGTGGCGGGTGCTGAGCAGCACACCGACGGCCGTGCGGAGACTCTGTGGCCACTGGCTGACCGGGCCCAGGGGCGTCGAGCTCCAGTCGAACTCCCGCATGAGCGCCGCCATTTCACTGCCGCCCCGAAGGACGTGCGCCGGCGGATCCTCAATCAACGTCGAACCCGTTGCTGAAGACGTACGGCTCGGGCCCATGCGGTCCCAGGCTGGGCAGGTCATCCGTCAGGACCCGGAACCGGTAATGCCCCTTCTTCGTGACGGCCAGGTTGAACCCGGCCACCCCGCTCTGGCTCGGCTGGAACCGCTCGCCCAGCAGGAGCCCGTTCGACGGGACGTCGCTGCCCTCCGGGAACAGCCCGAGATAGACCACAATCCCGGTGAGGGGGACGACCGCTCCGTCGGCATCTACCATCGCCACTTCCACCGTGAACCGCTCGTCCCGCCGGACGTCGTGGGGCTGGACCTGGAAAACGAAGTGGTCCACGCCTCCGCCCGAGGAGGTCCCTTCCGCGGTGAAGACCGCCGGACTCCCCTGGAGCGAGCCGGCTTGGGCCTCGAGTGTATTGGTGCCCGGGGTCGGGCCCAGGGTCCAGTCGGTCCGCGCGATTCCGTCGCCGTTGGTGGTCTGGACGGCGTGCCCGACCGTGCCGCCGCCGCCGGTCACCGCGAACGTCACGTCATAACCGGCAACCGGCTCGCCCGCCGCGTCGATCACCCGAACGGCCGGCTGGACCGGAAGGCGCTTTCCTGCGGGCGCGCTCTGATCATTCCCCTCGATCAACTCGAGCGTGCTGGCTTCGCCGCCCCCGCCGCCCCCGCCCCCGCTCGCCATCGCGGTGAACGTCACCTGGCCCACGCCCGACACGAACGCGTTGAGCGTATTCGGACCGGGCGAGTGGCCGAGGATCCACTGGGCGGCCGCGAGGCCCTCGGCGTCGGTGGTGACGGCGCCGGGCGTGACGCTCCCGCCGCCGGAGGATACGATCCAACTGACCGTCCGGCCGGGAACACCGTTCCCTCCCTGGTCGGCCAGCCGCACTACCAGCGAGTCGGCGAGCGGCGAGCCGGCGTGAGCGACCTGACCATCGCCCTGCACGATCTCGACTGTCGCGGGTCCGCCGTCAGAGGGAAGAACCAGGTCGCCGCCCCCGCACCCGAGCGCGACGAGCCCGGCGAAGAGCGAAAGCGGCGAGACCGGTCGGCGGAGCAGGTGCATGGGGCGACTCGAGTCGACGGCTGGATAGACGTAACTGCTGTCATGCTACCGCCGCGGGACGGCCGACGACAGGGCGCGCGTCACAATCGGCCCTGACGTCGTCGCCCTGGCTCGCCCCCTGCACCGCCGGCCAGACCGCTGTACCATTGCAGGACCCATTGCGTCATCCACCGACCTCAGCTCGCCCGCGCCCGGAGTAGCCCTGTGGCACTCGGACATCGGCTGTGGTGCGTCCCCCGCATTCTGCCGGCACTGGTGCTGGCCGGGTGCGGCCATACCCCGGACCTGGGGCCGGCCGGCGAAGGCGGCCCTCCCGCGGCGCTCGAGCTCGTCTCCGGCGACGGGCAAACCGGCGCGGTGGGCGACACGCTCCCCGTTCACCTGGCCGTCCAGGTCGCCGACGCTGCCGGACGGCCGGTCGCGGGCGCGGTGGTGACCTTCGCGGCGTCCGCCCAAAGCGGGAGCTTCGTCCCGCGCGAGCCGCAGACGGACGAGAACGGCCGTGCCGAGGTCCGCTGGGTGCTGGGCCAGCGGGCCGGAGCCGCGGCGGCGACCGCGGGCGTGGGTGCGATCGCGCCGGTCACCTTCAGTGCCACCGCCATTGCGGGGCCCCCGGATCCGTCTGCCTCCGCGATCTCGGCGGAGCCCGCGTCCCTGGCCGCTGGCGACAGCGCCGCCATCCGCGTCCTCGCCAAGGATGCCTTCGGCAATCCGGTCCCGCGAGCGGCCGTCCACCTGAGCGCGGATGGGCCCGCCGGGACCCTGACGCAGCCCGGCGTGACCGACGACGAGGGGCTGGCGAGCGGCGGTTTTCGGGCCGCCGGGGCGGGCGTGGCGACCGTGTCGGCGCAGGTGGCCGGGGTGCGGCTGGCTCAGGCGGTGACGCTGACGGTCGCGCCCGCTCCTCCGGTGGTCACCACCGTGGCCGTGAGCCCTGGCGACACGGCCGCCCCGATCGGCGGCACGATCCAGCTCACGGCCGTCGTCCGCGACGCGAACGGCGACCGGATGGCAGGGGTGCCTGTGGCATGGAGCACCAGCGACGGCGCGGTCGCCACGGTGGCTTCGGACGGCACCGTGACGGGGCGTGGCCTGGGGACCGCGACCATCAAGGCCACCGCCGACGGGCACAGCGGCAACTCCCGGCTCGCGGTGAGCTTCGGGGAAGGAGTGCTGACGGCCGTAACCTACTGCACGATCGGAGACGTGGCCGACCTGATGGACGTCTACGAGCCCCGCAACTCCGCCCCAAGGCCGCTGCCGGTGGCGATCCAGGTGCATGGCGGGGGCTGGGTGAGCGGTTCCCGATCCACGGGAGACTGGTTTACCCGGATCGAGCAGGAGCTGCTCGAGCGCGGCTATCTGGTCGTCAGCCTCGACTACCGGCTCGCGCCGGCCCACAAGTATCCCTCACAGATCGAGGACGTGAAGTGCGCCGTACGGCACCTCCGGGCCAGGGCGGAACGCTACGGGCTGGCGCCGAGCCGGATTGGGGTGTGGGGTGGAAGTGCGGGAGGCCAGCTGGCGGCGCTGCTTGGCACCGCGGACGAGAGCGCCGGCTTCGACGACGCGGGCGGGTTCCAGGGGGTGTCCAGCCGGGTGCAGGCGGTCATGACGATGTCCGCCATCACGGATTTCACCCATCCCGACGAGCTCAACGACGACTACAGCCGGGAGTTTTTGACCTGGCCCCAACCCGACTCACCCGAGATGATCGAGGCCAGTCCGGTCGGGCATGTGACGGACGACGACGCCCCGTTCTTCCTCCTCGTAGGAGAGGACGATGCGCTGGTCCAGCCCGCCCAATCGGTCCGACTCGACTCGACCCTGCGCGCGGCCGGCGTCGAGTCCTCGCTGCTGCGCGTGGCCCATGCCGACCACGACCTGGCCCCTACCACCGCGCCCATCGATCCGGATGCCGCTACGATAGTTCGGCGGGTCGCGAGCTTCTTCGACCGGCACCTGCGATGAGCTGACGCCCGGCCGTGGACAGGCCCCGTACACCAGGCTACTCTCACTTGAGCCCATGTTCTCCCTCCGCTCGAAGAATACGCCGATCCGCCCGTGGCACTGGCTGGGGTTGCTGGTGCTCATCGTCATCGGGGACTACTCCACCGGGCCGTTCATTCATTCCGCCGTTCTCTTCTATCTGATCCCCGTCGGACTCGCTGCCTGGAGCAGCCGGTCGCGCTGGCCGGCCCTGGGCGTCGCCGTCATCTGGCCGCTTCTCCGACTCGGAATTGTCATGCTGTGGGGATGGCCGTGGCCGAAGTGGCTCACCATGGAAGACACCGTGGTGGACGTGATCCTCTCCTCGGGCTTCGCCATGCTCGTCTGGCAGATGCGGCAGCAGGCTCAGGCGATCCGCACGCTCGAGGGACTGCTGCCCATGTGCGGCTTCTGCCAGAAGATTCGGACCCCCGATGGCTGGGAGCGGGTGGACTCGTACATTCTCCACCATTCCGAGGCCCGGATCACCCACACCTTCTGCCCGGAATGCGGGCGGCTTCATTACGGCCACCTGAGCGAAGGTCCGTCAGCCGGTTGACCCCCTGGCCGGCTGCCAGGGCAGCCGCCATTGCGCCTCGCGGACGATCCGCCCCAGATTCCGGCTTCCCCCTTCCCGGGCTGACATGCTCAGGCCGCTGGTTCGCTCGCTCGTCTCCGCCGTCGTCGCCGCCTGCTTCTACCTGGGCGGAGTCGCGGGGAGCGGGATGTCCGGGTGCGCGCCCCCCCAGAGTCACGATCACGGCGCCACGCACGGGCAGCCCGACCAGGGCGGCCCGTCCTCCCGTGGGACCCATTGCGTGGTCCACCTCTGTTGCGC
Organism: Gemmatimonadales bacterium; assembly: GCA_036262935.1. Classification (GTDB taxonomy): domain Bacteria; phylum Gemmatimonadota; class Gemmatimonadetes; order Gemmatimonadales; family GWC2-71-9; genus CAVVWJ01. Next base: position 29,525 of record DATAHW010000113.1, read on the forward strand.
CGACATGGCGCCCCAGCCGCCGGTGGCCCTCGGTACCGTGCCCCTCGGTCCCGCCATCCGCGACGTGGGTCTGGCCGCAACGGCCGCGGTCTCCACCGAACGCCCGCCCCACTCTCTGCCTTTCGCGCACGCCCCTCCCCGCAGCATCGTCTGATCCGGCCGCCGCCACGCACCACTCCATCGGCGGCACCCAATGATCACCAGCCCAGGCGGTCCGGCCGACCGGACTGCCCACGGGGAGCAACCGATGATGCGTGCAGGACGCGTCCTCGCCGCTCTCGCCTTCGTGGCGGGGCCGGCGCAGGCACAAGCGAAAGATACGACTACCGCGCACTCCGATACCGGGCACGTGGCCCAGCTCCAGACCATCACGGTCACCGCCGAACGCCCGCGCGCCGCGGCGCCGCCGGTCACCACACTCACGGTGCCTCCCGCCGTGCTCCGGCGCACGTTCGCCAGCGACGCGTACGATCTGCTGCGGCGGACCAGCGGGATCGAAGTCCACGAACAAGGCCAGGGACCGGGCTACGCCTCGGACGCCGTGATCCGCGGCTTCTCGTCCGACCATTCGTCCGACGTGCTGCTGGTGATCGACGGCGTGCCGATCAACCTCCCCGTGCACGGCCACGTGGAGGGCTACTCCGATTGGAGCATCCTCTCGCCGGCGGCGGTCAGCTCGTTCCGGGTCATCACCGGCCCGGCGAGCCCGCTGTACGGTGATTTCGCGATGGCGGGCGTCGTGGAGGTGTTCACCGCGGCCGACGCGGCAGGCACCACGGGCAGCGTCTCCGGCTCGAGCTACGGCGACGCGGGCGGCTGGATCCGGACCGGCCAGCGCTCCGACCAGGGGGGCTTTCTCGTCACGGGCGACGGCCGCCGGCAGCAGGGGTGGCGCGACAACTCGGCCTCGTGGCTCGGGAACGGGACGCTGCGCGGCTGGCGCCCCGCCGGGTCCGGCCGGCTCGAGGGCGGGCTGACGATTTACGGCTCCGACTGGGATTCGCCCGGCTTCGTATCGGTGGCCGACTACAACGCCGGCGCGCTGACGCAGGCCACGGACCCGACCGACGGCGGCTCGGCGTGGCGGGGGATCGCGCACGGGCGGTTCACCACCGTCGCCGGCCAGACCGGAATCGAAGCCAGCGCATGGCTGCAGCGCGTGCACTCGAGCGTCTTCCTCACCATTCCGGAGGACGGAGCGCTCAACCAGACCGACGAGGAGGACCGCCGCAACGCGGTCGGAATCCGCCTCCAGGTGAGCCGGCCTCTCGGCACCGGCGACCTGAGCGCCGGCCTCGACGGCCGCGCGGACTTCGCGGGCTACGACCTCTTCCGTACCGAAGCGCGCGACCGGATTCTGCCGGAGCTCGGCTACGACGCCCGCTACGTCGGGGGCGGCGCGTTCGTCCGCTGGCGTACGCTGGTCGGCACGCGCGTGGCACTCGATCTCGGCGCCCGCGCCGACGGCGTGCACTACCGCTCGCTCGACCGCGTGGCCGGCGGCGGCTGGCGCACTGCGAGCGACCTGATCGTGAGCCCCAAGCTCGGGGCCCGGTTCCTCCTCGGGGACGGCTGGTCGCTGCTCTCGTCGCTGAGCCAGGGCTTCCGCGGCGCACCCGGCGTGATCGGCGACCCGTCCCTCGAGCCGGTGCGGGGGTGGAGCAAGGAGGTGGGCGCGCGCTACGATGGCAGCGGCATAACGGCCCAGGTGGCGCTTTTCCGGATGGACGTGTCGCACGAGCGGATCCAGGATCCGATCACCCGCGAGGTGCTCGCCACCGGCCGGAGCGCGCGCCAGGGCATCAATGCCGACGCCTCGGTGCGGCTGGGCCATGGCATCACCCTCCTGGCCGACGGCACCGTCAATGACGCGCACGTGAAGGGCGAGAGCGCCGAGCTCGACCTGGCGCCGGCCGCGGAGCTCCGCCCGTCCTTCCATATCGAGCCGCTGGAGCCAGGCTCGGCGGTGCCCAACGTGGCGCGCTGGCTCGGCCGCGTGGGCGTGCGGGCCGCGCTCACCCGGACGGTAGCAGCCCAGGCTGCCGTCCGGTTCTCCGGCCCGTATACCCCGATCGGCGAAGCAGGCATCGAGACGCAATCGTACGCCGTGCTCGACCTCGGAAGCTCGCTGCGCCTTGCCCCGCTCGGCGCCGTACTCGACCTCGAGCTGCAGAACACGCTCGACGCGAGGTATCCCGAGATTCGGGCGTCCGGATTCATCAACCCCGGCGCGCCGCGCACGCTGCGCGCGGCGCTTCGGTTCGACGAGCAGCCGTGAGCGGGACCCGCCTCTTTCCCCGGAGATCGACATTATGTCCCTGCCCCGGATCCTGCACCACGCCGCCGTTGCCTCGGCGATCCTTGGCCTGGCCGCCTGCGGCGACAGCGAGACGGCCCCCGCCGCGGACGATCACACGCCTGTGTCCTACACCGTCCTGCTCGACGGCACGGCGGTCACGGCGCCATACACGCTCACGGAGGGACAGACGGTGCGGGTGCGGCTCGAGTTCCTCAACGCCGCCGGCGAGAATCTCGATGCGGTCGAAAGCGAGCACTTTGCCCGCGTCACCTTTACGCCGCCGTCGCTGGTGACGGTGGCGCCCGTGGCGGATCACCATTTCCAGTTCGACGTCACCGGCGCAGCGGCGGCGACCGGCACTCTGGAGGTCGGCTTCGGGCATGATGCGCTCGCGGACGAGACCACCTTTCCGGCGGTGGCGGTGTCGGTGCAACCGGCGCCCTAGTTGCGACCTCCGCCGGGGCGGGTACCTTCAGGCATGTCCTCTCCGCTTCGCGCCGGCATCATCCTCGTCGTCGACGACCAGGAAGGCGTTCGCGGGCTGCTTCGCCGCCGGCTGAGTCAGGATGGCCACACGGTGCTCGAAGCGGATGACGGCGCGGAAGCGCTGCACCTGGTCCGGCGGCGGAACGGAGCGGTGGATCTCATCCTGAGTGACGTGGTGATGCCCCTGATGAACGGGACGGAGCTCGCCACGAGAATCGGGATCGAGTTTCCCGACGTCCCGATCATCCTGATGTCCGCCTTCACCCCCGCGGGCGCCGCGCGGGTGGGCTCGGGCGATGCCGTCGTGCCGGTGCTGCAGAAGCCCTTCGACCTCGAGCAGTTGGCCCAACTGGTGGATCTGGCGCTCGAGCATCCCGTCGCGCCAGTGCCAACCGTCCCTGGGAGGACCGTGTGAACGAAGGAGTCATCCTGTGAGTGGTTCCCGCGGGCGTGAGGCGCGGCTGCGTCCCGAGTTCGATTACCTGTACCCCGAGATCGAGCCGGGTACTTGGCAGCCGGTCGAGGAGCTGATCAACCGGGTGGTGACCCTGCTCTACGGCGACCGCTCCCGCGCCGGCGTCATCACGGGGGAGCGGCTCCTGCGCGACGACCATTTCGAGTTCCGGGGTGCCTCGCCGCGGCCACCCGGGCTCCCGCCCGACCTGAGCCGGCTGAGCGACGCCGGCATCGAGCCCGACCGCGCCAAGCGCGACCTGGAAGCCCGGCGGGCGCCTCCGCGCCCCTGAGTGTCGGGTCGTGGCCCGCGTCTTCCTCCTCCTGCTGCTCGGTCTCGCGGGGTGGCCGGCCACCGCCCGGGCCCAGCTCGAGCTCCAGGCCTTTCTCGGTTCGTCCGTCAGCGCGCCGTCGCCGCTGTCCATCACCCAGGAGGGTTCGCCCGACCTGAATTTCACGGCCCACTGGGCTACCCGTCCCTTCCTCGACACCTGGTACTACGCCGGCCGGATCGGCCTGTGGAAGGGAAACCGCGGCTGGCTGCTCGACTTCACCCACCACAAGATCTACCTGACCAACGCACCGCCCGAGATTCAGCGGTTCCGGATCACCAACGGGATGAACCTCTTCACGCTCAGCCGCGGCTTCCGTCGCGGCCAGCTCACCTATGCCGTAGGCGCGGGCCCGGTGATCACATTTCCGAAGACCCGGGTGCGGGACGAGCGGCTCGAGGCCGGACGCGGGTTCCTGGGTGGGTATTTTCTCTCGGGGGCCAACCTGATGGGCAGCGTGACGCGCCGCTTCCCGCTCATGTCCGGCCTTTTCCTCAGCCTCGACGGCCGGGTGTCGGCTTCGTACGTTCGCGTGCCGGTGGCGAGAGGACACGCCTCGGTCCCCAACTTCGCCCTGCACGTTCACGCGGGGGTGGGCTACCAGAAGCGGCCGGCCCCCGCCGGGAGAGATTCGGCACCATGACGCAGCAACCAGTAGAGCAGATGGTCGTCCACAAGGCCACGCGCGAATGCCCCATGATCGAGCCGCACCCCCGCGAGATCTGCGGGATCGTCAAGGCGCGCGAGCGGAGGCAGCGGTCGAAGTAGGGCCGCTCCCGCCGTGGTCGCCGCGGTTCTTGTCCACGATCGCGCCCAGGATCAGGAGGAACGCGACCAGACGGACCACGTAGAGCCCGGTCCGCGACTCTTCGACCGGCTCCGTCAGCACGAGCGCCAGCCGCTGGAGGCCCAGCAGCCCGAACGCCAGCGCGAACACCAGGAAGAGCCGGTCGCGGGTCTGGCGCCAGAAGCGCAGGAAGAACAGCGCGCAGACCCCGTAGCCCATCAGGATGGCGCCCGACACGAGGCCGAGCAGCAGGTCGTCGCGATTCATCGGGTATCCCAGACGAGGCCGTAGACGAGCACTGCCAGGCCGGCCAGTACCGGCAGGCTCCGGTAGAGCGACAGGTCGCGCTCCGGCAGGATGAGCAGATCCACCACCAGCACCGCATTCCCCAGCGCGAGCCCCACGAAGCCCAGCCCGCTCCAGAGCAGCAGCCGGACCCCTCGCCGGGCGTACGCCCGCAGCAGCAGCACCGCGCAGGCAAGGCTGGTGAGCGCGCACAGGATGTAGACGGCGGCGGCGATCATTCCCCCTCCCTCTTCTTCCGGATCCGGAACGCGTCGGAGAACGCCCTCACGTTCTCGATCGGCTTGGAAGCGATGAGCGAAATGACCGCCACCCGCCGCTCGCGGTACATCTCCGCCACGCGGCCGACCGCCCGGTCCAGCTCGGCCGAGCGCGGCGCGTACTGGAAGCATCCGGGCGCGCTCTCGCGCAGGAGACCGCGTCCGAGCAGGCTCTCGAAGCGCTGGACGATGGCGGTGGGATGGCTGTACAGCTCGCGCGCCATGTCGCCGGCCGACCAGCTCCGGCCGGGCGACCGGCGCGTGAGCAGCAGGACCTCCAACTGCTCGACGGAGTCGATGTACTGGTAGAGGAAGCGGTGGACGTCGTCCGGGAGTCCCGTCACGGGAATCCCGCCATCACGGCCGCCCCCGCCCGATGGTGAAGTGGAAGGTGGCGCCCTGGCCCGGCGTTCCCTCCGCCCACACCCGGCCGCCGTGGCGGTGGATGATCCGCTGCACGGTCGCGAGCCCGATCCCGGTGCCCGGGAACTCGCTGGCGAGGTGCAGCCGCTGGAACGGTCCGAAGAGCCGGTCGGCGTAGGCCATGTCGAACCCCGCGCCGTTATCGCGGACGAAATAGCTCGGCTCGCCCGCCACGTGCGTCATCCCGAACTCGATCCGCGCCGCCGGCTCGCGTCCGGTGAACTTCCAGGCGTTCTCCAGCAGGTTCTCGAGGGCGATCCGGAGAAGCTGCCCGTCGCCCGTCACCGTAACGCCCGGACGCACGCGCGCCTCCACCGCCCGGCCGGGCTCCGCCTCGCGCAGCCGCTCGAGCAGCAGCGAGGCGAGGCCGCTCAGATCCACCTCGTGCTCCCGGAGCTCGGTACGCGTGACACGCGACAGGTAGAGCACGTCGTCGATGAGCCGGGACATCTGCTGGCTGGCCTCGCGCACCCGGTCGAGAAAGCGACGGCCGTCCGGATCGAGCCGCTCCCCCTGGCTCTCCTGCACGGCCCGGCTGAAGCTCTCGATCCGGCGCAGCGGTGCGCGTAGATCGTGCGAGACGGCGTAGCTGAAGCTTTCGAGCTCGCGGTTCTTGTGCTCGAGGTCCCGGACCAGCTCCGCCCGGGCATCCGCCAGCCCGCGCGCCTCCTGCTCGCTCTCCTGCAGCAGCCGAGCCTGGCGCCGGAGCAGCTCGCTCTTCCTGGCCAGCTCGACGAACACGGCCACCTTGGAGCGGACGAACTCCGGAACCACCGGCTTGACCAGGTAGTCCACCGCGCCCACGGCGTAGCCCCGCACCGCTTCGGTGTGACTCTTGTCGGCGGCGGTGAGGAAGATGATGGGCGTGTGGCGCGACTTGTCGCGCTGCCGGATCAGCGTGGCGGTCTCGAACCCGTCCATGTCCGGCATCTTGACGTCCAGCAGCACGACCGCGGCCTCGTGCGTCAGCAGCCATTTGAGCGCCTCGCGCCCCGAGCGGGCCTGCACCAGATGCTGCCCCAGACCCTGGAGCATCGCCTCGAGCGCCAGGAGATTGGCCGGCTGGTCGTCGACCAGGAGGATGCTGACGGGGTCGGGGACGGGGGCGGTCAGGCGGTCAGGCGGTCGGGCGGTCAGGGGCTCGGCCGGCTCCTCCGGCCGCCCGACCGCCTGACCGCCTGACCGTCCGGCCGCGCTCATCGGTACAGCCACACCCGGAGAAGCGACAGCAGTTGGTCCATGTCCACCGGCTTGGCGATGTAATCGGATGCGCCGGCCGCGATGCACTTCTCGCGATCGCCCTTCATCGCCTTGGCGGTGACCGCGAGGATCGGCAGGTTCCGGAACTTGGGCATCTCGCGGATCGCCCGCATGGTCTCGTAGCCGTCCATCTCGGGCATCATCACGTCCATCAGGACCGCGTCCACCGCCGGTGTCGCCTGCAGCCGGGCGATGCCGTCGCGGCCGCTCTCGGCGTACACGACCTTCATCTCGCTCCGCTCGAGCAGAGTGGTGAGCGCGAAGATGTTGCGGACGTCGTCGTCCACGATGAGCACGGTGCGCCCGGTGAGCACGGGATCGGTGCGGTGGAGCTGCTCGAGCATCCGCCGCTTGCCCTCGGGGAGGTTGGCGGTGACCCGGTGCAGGAAGAGCGCGGTCTCGTCCAGCAGCCGCTCGGGCGAGCGCGCGTCCTTGATGACCACCGATTCGGCCAGCCGGCCGAGCTCCGCCTCTTCGCGCCCGGTGAGCTGTTTCCCGGTGTAGACGATCGTCGGGAGCTTGCGGAGCCCGATTTCGCCCTTGACCCGGGTCATGAGCTGGAATCCGGTCATGTCGGGAAGACCCAGGTCCAGCACCATGCAGTCGTACCGATCCGCCTGCAACGCCTCCAGCGCCGCCTGGCCGGTTCCCACGGTGGTGGTCTGCACGTCGCCGTTCCCGATGAGCTCGACGATGCTCTGCCGGGCCGCCTCGTCGTCCTCCACCACCAGCAGCCGCTTGACCGGCCGGTCGATAAAGTCGTGCAGCGTCGTGAGCGCCACGCTCAACGACTCCCGGGTCGCCGGCTTGGTCAGGAAATCGATCGCGCCGAGCCGGAGTCCGCGCTGCCAGTTCTCCTCCACCGAGATGATGTGCACCGGGATGTGGCGCGTGGCCGGGTCGTGCTTGAGCCGGTCCAGAATGGTCCAGCCGTCGGCATCGGGCAGCCGGAGGTCGAGGGTGACCGCCGTCGGCTGGTATTCCCGGGCCAGCGCCAGCGCCCGGTCGGCCCGGTGGGCCACCAGGCCCTTGAACCCGCGGTCGCGCGCGAGGTCCAGCAGGATCTCGGCAAAGGCCGGGTCGTCCTCGGCGATGAGCAGGATCCGATCGCCCTCCTCGATGACGCTCCGGTCGTCGCTCACGGCGCGTTCGACCACGGGCGAGAGCACCGTCCGCGGGGCGACGGCCGTCCCGGCCGCCGCGCCGTCGGACTCGGAGGCCGGCTGGGCCGGCGGCACCGGGTAGAGCAGCGGGAGGTAGAGGGTGAACGTGCTCCCCTCGCCCGGGGTGCTCTCGATCCGGATCTCGCCGCCCAGAAGGCGGGTGATCTGGCGGCTGATCGAGAGCCCGAGGCCGGTCCCGCCGTACTTGCGGCTGGTGCCGGTGTCGCCCTGCTGGAACGCCTCGAAGATCACGCCGTGCTTCTCGCGCGGGATGCCGATGCCGGTATCGCTCACCGTGAACGCCACCACGGCGTTGGCGGCGTTGAGCAACTCCTGCTCCGGGTTCCAGCCGCTGCCCGCCAGCGCGGCCTTGAGCGATACCCCGCCGCGCTCGGTGAACTTGAAGGCGTTGGACAGCAGGTTCTTGAGCACCTGCTGGAGCCGCTTGGTATCGGTCTGCAGCGCCGGCGGGAGTCCCGGGTCGATCTCCACGGTGAACCGGAGATCCTTGAGGTCCGCCACCTGCTGGAAGGTGCTCTCGACGAATTTCCGCAGCTCCGCGAAGGCGACCGGCGCGATGTCCACGGCCATCGTGCCGGATTCGATCTTCGACAGGTCCAGGATGTCGTTGATCAGGTCGAGCAGGTCGGATCCGGAGCTGTGGATCGTCTGGGCGAAGCCGACCTGCTTGGTCGTCAGGTTTCCGTCGACGTTCTCGGTCAGGATCTGCGACAGAATGAGCAGGCTGTTGAGCGGCGTCCGCAGCTCGTGCGACATGTTGGCCAGGAATTCGGACTTGTACTTGGAGATGAGCGCCAGCTGCTCGGCCTTGTCCTCCAGCGCCACCTTGGCCTGCTCCACCTCCTTGTTCTTCTGCTCCACCTCGGCCTTCTGCCCGGCGAGCAGGTGCGCCTTTACCTCCAGTTCCGCGTTGGTGGACTGCAGCTCGTCCTGCTGCTTCCGGAGCAGCTCCTCCGACTGCTGCAGCGAGCGGGTCTGCTGCTCCAGCCGCTTGTTGGTCTCGGTGAGCGCCTCCTGCTGCGCCTGCAGGCTCTCGGTCAGCGCCTGGCTCTGCTTCAGCAGTTCCTCGGTCCGCATGTTGGCCGCGATGGTGTTGAGCACGATGCCGATGCTCTCGGCGAGCTGCTCCAGGAAGGTGAGCCGGATCTCGTCGAACTCGTCGAACGTGGCCAGCTCGAGCACCGCCTTGGTCTCGCCCTCGAACAGCACCGGCAGCACCACGAGGCTCCGGGGCGGCGCCTCGCCGAGCCCGGAGCTCACGCGGATATAGTCGTGCGGCACGTGGCCCACGGTGAGCATGCGCCGGTCCTTGGCGCACTGGCCGACGAGCCCCTCGCCCATCCGGAACTCGCTCGCCACCTGGTCGCGCTCCTTGTAGGCGTAGCTCGCGAGCAGCTTGAGGGCCGGCGTCTCGCCGGCGGCGTCGACGACGTAGAACGCGCCGTGGTGCGCGGTGACGAGCGGGGCCAGATCGGAGAGGATGAGCTGCGACACCGCCGCGAGGTCGCGCTGCCCCTGCAGCATGCGGCTGAACTTGGCCAGGTTGGTCTTGAGCCAGTCCTGCTCCATGTTCTTGCGGGTGGAGTCGCGCAGGTTGCGGATCATCTCGTTGATGTTGTCCTTGAGCTCCGCCACTTCGCCCAAGGCCTCGACCGCGATCGAGCGCGTGAGGTCGCCCTTGGTGACCGCCGTGGCCACGTCCGCGATAGCGCGCACCTGCGTCGTCAGGTTGGCGGCGAGCTGGTTCACGTTGGCCGTCAGGTCACGCCACACGCCGGCGGCGCCCGGCACGCGGGCCTGGCCGCCGAGCTTGCCCTCGACGCCCACCTCGCGCGCCACGTTGGTCACCTGGTCGGCGAACGTGGCGAGCGTGTTGGTCATGCCGTTGATCGTGTCGGCCAGGGTGGCGATCTCGCCTTTCACCTCGACCCGGAGCTCCTGCTTCAGGTCACCGTTGGCCACCGCCGTCACCACCTTCGCGATGCCGCGCACCTGGCTGGTGAGGTTGCTGGCCATCCAGTTCACGTTGTCGGTCAGATCTTTCCAGACGCCGGCCACGCCGACCACCTGGGCCTGGCCGCCCAGCTTTCCTTCGGTGCCCACTTCGCGGGCCACGCGGGTGACCTCAGAGGCGAAGGAGTTGAGCTGGTCCACCATCGTGTTCACGGTGTTCTTGAGCTCCAGGATCTCGCCCTGCACGTCCACGGTGATCTTCTTGTTGAGCTCCCCACGGGCCACCGCGGTGGTCACGTCGGCGATGTTCCGCACCTGCGCGGTCAGGTTGCCCGCCATCGAGTTGACGTTGTCGGTGAGGTCCTTCCAGGTGCCCGCCACGCCTTTGACGTAGGCCTGGCCGCCGAGCTTGCCCTCGGTGCCCACCTCGCGGGC
>DATAHW010000114.1:0-27457 GCA_036262935.1 Gemmatimonadales bacterium
CTGCCGCGCGGACTCGACCTCCCGGTTCTTCTGTTCGACCTTCGCGTTCTGCTCGGCCAGCAGCGACGCCTTCTCCTCGAGCTCCTCGTTGACCTGCTGCAGCTCTTCCTGCTGCTCCTTGAGCAGCTCCTCGGACTGGCGCAGCGTGCGGGCCTGTTGCTCGAGCTCCGAGTTCGAGCGCTTGAGCTCTTCCTGCTGCTGTTGCAGCTCCTTCGACTGACTCTGCAGCTCCTGGGTGAGCTTCTGCGACTGCTCGAGCAGCTCTTCGGTGCGCATGTTCGCCTGAATCATGTTCAGCACGACACCGATCGATTCGGCGAGCTGATCGAGGAAGGACTGGTGGATCTGGCTGAACGGGAGGAAGCTCGCCAGCTCGATCACCGCTTTGACCTCGCCCTCGAACAGAATCGGCAACACGATGATGTTGCGCGGCGGCGCTTCACCGAGCCCCGACGTGATCTGGATGTAGTCGTCGGGCACGTTCTGAAGGAGAATCGGCTGCTTCTCGAGCGCCGCTTGTCCGACGAGCCCTTCGCCCAGCGTGAACCGGTTCGCGACGTGCTTGCGAGCGCGATATGCGTAACTGGCGATGAGCTTGAGCAATTGGCCGGCGGCTGCCGTCTCCTGATCGGCGATGAAGAACGCGCCGTGGTGAGCTGACACCAAGGGTGTCAGCTCTGACATAATGAGCCGTGAGACGCTCTCCAGGTCCTTCTGGCCCTGCATCATGCGGCTGAACTTCGCCAGGTTGGTCTTGAGCCAGTCCTGCTCCTGGTTGCGTTCGGTCGTCTCGCGCAGATTGCCGATCATCTGATTGATGTTCTGCTTGAGCTCATCGAGCTCGCCCTGCGCCTCGACGGTGATCTGCCGTGTGAGGTCGCCTTTCGTCACGGCCGTCGCGACGTCGGCGATGTTGCGCACCTGCACGGTGAGCGAGTTCGCCATGGCGTTCACGCTGTCGGTGAGCGCCTTCCAGGTGCCCGAGACCCCCGGCACCTCGGCCTGGCCGCCCAGCTTGCCCTCGGTGCCCACCTCCTTGGCGACGCGCGTCACTTCATCGGCGAACACGCGCAGCCGATCCACCATGTTGTTCATGGTGTTCTTGAGCGAGAGAATCTCACCCTGCGCTTCGACGGTGATCTTCTGCGATAGATCGCCGTTCGCCACGGCGGTCGTCACGTCGGCAACGTTGCGCACCTGGGTCGTGAGGTTGGCCGCCAGGACGTTCACGTTGTCGGTGAGGTCGCGCCACACGCCCGCCGCGCCCGGCACCTTGGCCTGGCCGCCGAGCTTGCCCTCCGTTCCCACCTCGGGGGCGACGCGCGTCACTTCGTTGGCGAACGCGTTGAGCTGATCCACCATCGTGTTGATGGTGTTCTTGAGCTCCAGCATCTCGCCGCGCACGTCCACCGTGATCTTCTGACTGAGGTCGCCGTTGGCGACCGCCGTCGTGACGAGGGCGATGTTGCGCACCTGATTGGTCAGGTTGCCCGCCATGAAGTTCACGTTGTCGGTCAGGTCCTTCCACACGCCAGCGACGCCCTTCACTTCGGCCTGGCCGCCCAGCTTTCCGGCGGTTCCGACTTCGCGGGCCACTCGGGTCACTTCCGACGCGAAGGCCTTGAGCTGATCGACCATCGTGTTGATGGTGTCCTTCAACTTCAGGATTTCGCCCTTGGCCTGGACGGTAATCTTGCGGGAGAGGTCGCCGCGGGCGACGGCCGTCGTCACCTCGGCGATGTTGCGGACCTGGTTGGTCAGGTTGAGCGCCATGTTGTTGACGTTGTCGGTCAGGTCCTTCCACGAGCCGCCGACGCCGCGCACCTGGGCCTGGCCGCCCAGCTTCCCTTCCGTCCCGACCTCGCGCGCGACGCGGGTGACTTCCGAGGCGAAGGAGCTGAGCTGGTCGACCATGGAGTTCACCGTCCTGCCGATCCGGAGGAACTCGCCCATCAGCGGGCGACCCTCGATTTCCAGCGCCATCGTCTGCGAGAGGTCGCCCTTGGCCACGGCGCCGATCACGCGGGCCACTTCGCTGGTGGGCTGCACCAGATCGCCGATGAGCGTGTTGACCGAGTTGACCGACGCCGCCCACGAGCCGCCGGCGCCCGCCAGGGTGGCCCGCTGGGTGATCCGCCCTTCCTTGCCGACCGCGCGGCTCATCCGCTCGAATTCCTGCGCCATCTGCTGGTTCAGCTCGGCAATCTCGTTCAGCCGATCGGCGACCTTGCCCGGGAGGCCCGTCAGCGAGGCCGGCATACGGGCGGAGAAATCGCCCTTCTGGACGGCGGTGAGTACGCCAAGCAACTGTTCCAGGTCGAGGGTGTCCGTCGAGGCGGAACGCGATCGGGACGATGATCGCTTCGCAGATCGACCGTTGCCGGTCGTCGGTGCGTTGGGCATGAAGGCTCCGGCGGGACGCTATCTTCTGAATGGATGGGAACGAACGACGCTAGCAGGCTCCGGCCCGGGCCACTGTGAGGACCGTCACAGCCCCGAGACTCCGGCTATCCACAGGTTGTGTTGCATATCACCAACTCCCCAATCCGGACACCAAATGGCGGCCGAGCGCCTGCGCATCCTGATCCTCGAAGACGTACCGATGGATGCCGAGCTGCTGGAGTACGAGCTCGCCCGTTCCAATATCCCCTTCGACGCCCGGTGTGTCGATACCCGGGACGCGTTCGTTCACGAGCTCGAGGACTTCCAGCCCCATCTGATCCTCTCGGATTACACGCTTCCGCGGTTCGACGGCATGGCGGCACTGGCGCTGGCACGCGAACGGGCGCCGGCCGTGCCATTCCTCATCGTGACCGGCTCGGTGAACGAGGAGACCGCGGTCGGCTGCATGAAGGCCGGCGCCACCGACTACCTGCTCAAGAGCAATCTGGCCCGGATCGGGCCCGCAATCGAAGCGGCTCTTGCCCGGCTCGAGGCCAAGTCGGAGAAAACCCGCGCCCAGGCCGCGCTCCGCCGCTCCGAGGCCAACCTGCGCGCCATCTTCAATACCAGCCTCCAGGCGTTCGTCCTGGTCGATACCGATGGCACCATCCAGGCGCTCAACCCGACCGCCATCGAGTGCGCCGAGCAGATTCTCGGACGCCCGGTGGCGGAGGGCGACGCGATCCACGATTTCATCCCGGACGCCCGCGACGGCTTCGAGGCCGCGCTGGCCGGGGAGGCCCGGGTCGTCGAGCGGCGCATCCGCGGAGCCGATGGGGTGGAGCGCTGGTTCGAGACCACTCACGCCCCGGTGGTCGATGACCATGGCGGCATCATCGGCGTCTGCCTCAACGCCCGCGACGTGAGCGAGCGGCGGCGCGGCGAGCAGGCGCTCCGGGAGAGCGAGGCGCGCTACCGCGACCTCTTCGACAACGCCAGCGATCTGGTCTGCACCACGGCGCTCGACGGGACGTTCGTGTACGCCAATCGGGCCTGGCACGAGGCGGTCGGGTATGACCAGGCGGCACTCGCGGACCGCCGGTTCCTCGACCTGGTGCACCCCGACGCCCGGGATCATTACCTGGAGGTGGTGGAACGGGCTCAGGCGGGCGAGATGCTCACCCATGTGGAGCTCTCGCTCGTCACCGCGGCGAGGACGACGATCACCGTGGAGGGCAACATCAGTTGCACGCCCGCGGCCGGTGCCCCACCCCGGATTCGCGGGATCTACCGGGATGTGACCGAGCGGAAGCGGGTGGAGGAGCAACTCCGCCGTGCCGAGCGAATGCAGGCGGCCGGCCGCCTGGCCGGCGGGGTGGCGCACGAGGTCAACAACATGATGACCGGCGTCATCGGATTCAGCGAGTTCCTGCTCCGGAGCTTCGAGCCCGAGGACGAGCGCCGGCTGGAAGTGGCGGAGATCATCAAGGCCGGCACGCGCGCGGCCGACGTGACTCGGCAGTTGCTGGCGTTCACCCGCCAGCAGTTCCTCCGCCCCGAGGTCCTCTCGGTCAACACGGTGGTGCAGGAGCTCGACAAGATGCTCCGCCGGGTGCTGGGCGAAGACCAGGTGCTCGAACTGGAGCTCTCGCCCGAGGCCGGCGAGATCCGGGTCGATCGCGGCCAGCTCGAGCAGGTCCTGGTCAACCTCATGCTCAACGCGCGGGACGCGATGGCCGGCCGCGGCCGGGTCACCGTCTCCACCCGCGCCGTCGAGCTCGACGCCGCCTACGCGCAGCTCCATGCCGGGATCGGCATCCCGGCCGGATGCTACGTACAGCTCGCCGTCAGCGACACCGGACGCGGGATGGACCGCGACGTCCAGACCCACATCTTCGAGCCGTTCTTCACCACCAAACCCACCGGGCAGGGCACAGGCCTCGGCCTGTCGACCGCGTACGGCATCGTGAAGCAGAGCGATGGGTTCATCTGGGTGTACAGCGAGCCCGGGCTGGGCACCACGTTCAAGATCTACCTGCCGCGGGCCGGCAGCGCTCGGCCCGTGACAGCCAACGGCGCCCGTCCGGCGCCCGCGCGGCGGGGGTCGGAAACGATCCTCATCGTGGAAGACGAGGAGATGGTCCGCTCACTCGCCAGTCGCGGCCTGCGAGAGCACGGCTATACCGTCCTCGAGGCGCGGCACGGCGACGAGGCGCTCCACCAGCTCGAGCGCGGCACCATGGGAATCGACCTGGTGATCTCGGACGTGGTGATGCCGGAGATGGGCGGTCGCGAGCTCGGTCGCCGGTTGGGAGCGCTCCGGCCGGCCCTGCCCATCCTGTTCATGTCGGGGTACACGGGGGAAGATGTCATCCAGCGCGGGCTGCTCGATCCGGGCGCGCCGTTTCAGCAGAAGCCGTTCACGCCGGAAGGCCTGGCCCGGAAAGTCCGCGAGATGCTCGATGCGGTCCGGGCCTAGGAAGTGATCGGCTCTCCCTCACGCGCGTCCGTCGCGGCCAGGCGGAAGTCGAGGTGATCGGCCCGGATGATGACGTACCCCCGGGGCGTGGAGAGCCGGGTGAGCCGCTCACCCGCCATGTTGACCATCCGCTGGGTGACCCCCGGAAAGATCGGCGCCACCTCGTACCACACCGACAGCGTGAGGTCCGGATATTTCCGCTGGTGTTCGGACTTCAGACGTGCCTGGACTCCGGCCACCTGGCCTCCGTAGTGGGCTCCGCCGACAATCTATACGGCGCGGCCGCCGGGCGGCAGCCGGCCCCCGCGGTGGACATTCCGTCATGTTCCTTGTAGTGTCAATGCGAATGGATGTTCGTGGCATCCATCCCCCACCCCGGATCTCAATTCCATGCCGGATTCCCAGGACGCGCCGCCCATCGTGGCCGGCTGCGCCAACTGCCTGATCGTCGATGACGAGCCGAGCGTACGGCGCTCGCTCGTGCGGATGCTCCAGACCCAGGGCTTCCACTGCTTCGAGGCGGGCAGCGGGAGCGAGGCTTTGGGCGTGCTGGACCGCATCGGTGAAGCGCCCCTGGTCATCTCCGACATGCGCATGCCCGAGCTCGACGGAATCGGACTGCTCGAGGCGGTCCGCCAGCGCTATCCGGACACCTCGGTCATCATGCTGACCGGCATGGGGGAAACCACCACGGCGGTAGACTGCCTCCACATGGGCGCCGCCGACTTCCTGCTCAAGCCGATCTCCGTGAGCGAGCTGCAGGCGAGAGTCTCGCGCGTGCTGGAGAAGCGCGCGCTCGTGCTGCAGAACCGCTACTACCAGCAGAACCTCGAGCGGCAGGTGCACGAGCAGGCCCAGCGCATTCAGGAGCTGTTCCTCCAGGGGGTACAGATGCTCGCCCGGGCGCTCGAAGCCAAGGACGCCTATACCCGTGGCCACTCGATCCGGGTGAGCCAGTATGCCGTGGGTACGGCCCGCCAGCTCGGCTTTCAGGGCGCGAGACTCGACGGCATCCGCTTGGGGGGAGAGCTGCACGACATCGGGAAGATCGGCACGCGCGAGGCAGTGCTGCACAAGCCCGGCACGCTCACGGCCGACGAGTTCCGCCAGATCTCGGAGCACCCCGCGCTGGGCGAGCAGATGCTGTCCCCGCTGGCGCAGGACTCGCCTGACGTGCTGCGGATCGTGCGCTCCCACCACGAGCGGCTCGATGGCGGCGGCTTTCCCGACGGACTATGCGGGGAGAACATACCGATCGAGGCGCGCATCGTGGCGGTGGCCGACGCCTTCGACGCGATGACGACCGAGCGCCCCTACCGGGCATCCCGCGCGCCCGAGGACGCGGTGAACGAGCTGCGCCGCGTGGCGGGCACGCAACTCGATCCGGCGGCGGTGGAGGCGTTCGTCGACGCCTTTCCCGACCCCGCGGAGCTGCCGGTCTCCGCCTAGCCCGACTCGCCCTCCTCCCCGTCGCCGTCGTCCTCCGGGTTCGCCTTGGCCGCCTCGGCCAGCCGCACGTAGCGGGCCTTGAACTCGTCCAGCTCCGCCTCCGTCAGGTCCTCCAGGTCGGCCAGCGCTGTGTGGGCCCCCTTCACGGCGCGGAGCAGCTCGTCGAGCTTGATCTGCATGGCGACGCTGTCGCGGTTCTGCGTGTTCTGAATCAGAAATACCATCAGGAACGTGATCACCGTGGTGCCGGTGTTGATGACGAGCTGCCAGGTGTCACTGAAATGGAAGAGCGGCCCGCTGACGGCCCACACGAAGATGAGGAAGATGGCGAGGCCGAACGTGACGGGATGGCCCGAGGCCCGTGCCGTCGCCTTTGCGAACCGGGTGAACCACTCGCCGATATTCATTCCGAGCTATATACCCTCTGCCGGGGGGAGGGGGCTGTGGCGTGCCTCACTTGAGGAGTCGCGGGCCGCGACCCGCGGCTTCTACACCATCCCCCTCCGCTTGAGCCCATGGTACCGCGCCACCACCGCCTCCGCCGCTCCCCCGGGCGCCACGTCCAGGACCAGCACGCCACGCCCGCGCATCTCCGCCAGGGCCGCCTCGCGCGCGCCGAGCAGCTCCTCGGCGGCCGCGCGCTCGAAGGCGCCCGCGGACGTGTCCGGCCGGACGGAGGCCAGCCTTTCGAGTGCGGGATCCCGCAGGGTGACCGCGAGTGGAAGATGCCGCGGCCGGAGCGTCGCCGCGTGCGCGACGAGGGCCTCGCTCGCCGTCCGGTCGATCACGTCGGTGAAGAGGACGGTGAGGGCGCGCTTCCGATTGTGGGCCGCGAGATAGCGGAACGCCGCCGGATAATCCGACTCGACCAGCCGGCCCTCGGTGCGTGCCAGCCCCTCGAGCACGGCGCGGAGCGCGCGGCGGCCGCGCGCCGGGGCGACATAGCGCTCGATCTCGTCGGCGAATACCATCAGACCGATGTTGTCGTCGTGCGCCACCGCCGCGCGGGCGAGCTGGAGCGCGGCGGCGACGACCGACTCGAGCCGGGCCACGCCGTCCACTTCGGCCGTGAGCAGACGTCCCGCATCGATCACGATCAGCACCTGCTGCCGCCGCTCATCCTCGTACTGACGCGCGATCGGCTTGCCGCGCCGGGCCGTCGCCTTCCAGTCGATGATGCGGGTCTCGTCACCGGGGACCCACTCGCGGAGCCCCTCGAACAGCCGGCCTTCGCCCGGCCGGCGCACGGTCCGGAGCCCTGCTTCCCGGCGCCGCGCCACCTGCAGCGGCAGGGCGCGAAGCGGCGCGTCTGGAACGGACGGATACACCGTGGCCGACCACGGCAATGCCACCGTGCCCTGACGCCAGGCGAGGCCCAGCGGACCGCGCAGCCGGAGCGCGAGCGCGCCGCCGTCACCGACGCCGCGCCGGGCAGGCACCAGCTCGAGCCGCTCGTCCAGACCTTCGCCCGGCGGCACCAGCAGGCGGCGGGTGGGCGTCGCGGCTCCGCCCAGCGGGTCCGGCAGACGCTCGCGGACCTCGAGGTGGAGGGAGCGCCGGCCTCGGTTCCGCCAGCGGTAGCGCACGACGGCGGCGCGGCCGACACTGAACGCCGCGGGCGCTTCGCGGGTGATCTCGAGCGTCCTCGGCGCGGGTGTGAGCACGAAATCCAGCGCCAGCGCCGCGAGCCAGAGCAGGTCGAGCGTCGGCAGCAGACCCGCCGCATCCGGCCACCGGAGTGCCGGCAGCGCCGCCAGCGCCAGCAGGCCGGCGCCGATCAGCCAGCGCCGGGTGGGCACCACGATCACCGCGGCGCCTCGATCTTCTCGATGATGGCGTGGAGCGCGGTGTCCGCCGTGATCCCCTCCAGCTCGAGCTCGGGTGCCACCACGACGCGGTGCCGCAGCACCGCCGGCGCCAGTTCCTTCACGTCGTCCGGTACGACGTAGCCGCGTCCGGCGAGGAGCGCGGCAGCTTGCGCCATCTTGAGCAGCGCGACGCTGCCGCGCGGCGACGCGCCGAGAGTGAGGACCGGCGAGCTCCGCGTGGCGCGCACGATCGCCGTGATGTACCCGAGCAGGCTGGGCTCGACGCGCACGCGCCGCACCGCGCCGCGAAGGAGCTGGAGCTGGGCGGCGTCGGCCACGCGCTCGATCCCGTAGCTCGGCGGCTGATCGGCCTCGAATCCGCCCAGCACCCGCTCGAGAATCCCCCGTTCCACCGGCTCGTCGGGATATCCCGCCAGCACCTTCACCATGAAGCGGTCCAGCTCCGCTTCGGGGAGCGGGTACGTCCCCTCGAACTCGATCGGGTTCTGCGTCGCGAACACCGTGAAGCTCTCGGGGAGCACGTGCGACACGCCGTCCACCGTCACCCGCCGCTCCTGCATCGCCTCGAGCAGCGCGGCCTGCGTCTTGGCCGGTGCCCGATTGATTTCGTCACCCAGCACGAGGTCACCGAAGATCGGCCCGGGCCGGAAGGTGAAGCTCCCCGGCGCCGTGAGCAGGCTGACCCCGGTGATGTCGGACGGCATCAGATCGGGCGTGAACTGGATCCGGCGGAACTCGAGGCCGAGCGCCAGGCCGAGCGCCCGCACCAGCAGCGTCTTGGCGGTGCCCGGCACCCCCTCGAGCAGGACGTGGCCCCGGGCCAGCAGCGCCGCCACCGTCTCGCGCACCGCGGCGGGCTGGCCGAGCACCACGCCCTCGAGCGCGCCCACCAGGCGAAGCGCGGTCGCGGCGTGGGTCGCCGCCTCATCGGAATCGAGCGGCGCGGCGTCGAGGGTCATGTCGGGGTGAGCTCCTCCCACAGGGTTTCGACGGCGTCGGCGGCCTGCAGGACGTCCGCGGCGCCCGCTCGGCGGGCGCCGATTGCCGTGAGCGTCGCGAGCGCCGCCTGCCCGCGCGGAGTGCGAACGGCGGGCCCAAGGCTCTGGAGCCACGCGTCCGTCTCACCGCGTGGAACCCTCCCCGCGCGGCAGAGGCGCCGGCGGAGCCCCTGGATCAGGAGGCCCACCGCCACGTCGTGGCCCCGCGCCGCGGCGAGCGCGGTCGCGAGCGCGCGCACGTGCTCGAGCGGCGAGCGCCGCCGCCGCTCGATGCCGACGCGCACCGGCCCGAACCGGATGCCCGCCGCGAGCAGGGCGATCACACCCACCCCCGCGAGCTGCAGTACGCCCCACCCCCAGGGTGAGTGCAACGTCCAGTCGAGCGCGGCGCCGGCGAGGGTCCGCGACGCGTCGAAGCCCTGATGGTATTCGTCCACGACCATCCGGTCGTACCGCGGCACGACCAGCCCCAGGGCGAACGGCCCCGCCCCCGTCTCCCGAAGCGCCCGGTTCTGGAACAGCCGGTCGTCCGCCACGAGGGTGACCGTGCGACCATCTTCGAGTGCGGCGCGCACGGCCACCGGACGGCCGCCGGTGGTCCGGAGCAGCGTGTCCACCGTACCGGTCCCTGGCGCGGTACAGCGCACGGTCGTGCCGCCGGGGCCGTCGGACGAGTCCACCGCGACGCTCGAGCTCCGCCGCGCCAGCAC
The DNA here is from genome assembly GCA_036262935.1 of Gemmatimonadales bacterium. Lineage (GTDB taxonomy): Bacteria > Gemmatimonadota > Gemmatimonadetes > Gemmatimonadales > GWC2-71-9 > CAVVWJ01. Next base: position 9,848 of record DATAHW010000114.1, read on the forward strand.
GGCGCCGACGCGGGGAAGCGGGCGCCCCGGGCCGGGGCCGGGCGCCGAGAGCGCCAGCGAATCACCGAAGTGCGGCCGGACATCCCAGCCGAGGCAGCGGAACGCCGCGCCTGCGCCCGGCCCGGCGATGAGGAGATCGGCACGGAGCGACGCCACCATCGCTCCCTCGCGTGGGTCGAGCGATTCGCTCGGCCCCAGGAACGCCACCACGGTGCGGTCGCCGGCGACCCGGTCGAGCGTCCCGAGCGGCCGCCGATGCCGCTCCACCCGAACGCCGAGCCGGGTGAGGGCGTCGGCAAAGCCGCGGGCGCCCGCGGGTCCGGCCAGGAAGGTGGACCGGCGCGGGTCGGCATCCGTGAGGCCCGCCCGGCCCAGCCCGAGGAATCCCGACGCCACGGCCAGCGCCAGCACGAGCGCCGCGGCCAGCGCGAGCTCAGCCCGCGGCCGCATGCCAGGGGGCCGCGGTGGCCTCGCGCCAGCGGCGGTAATCGTCGGCGCCGCACGCGCCCCCGCCGAACGCGCAGGCGTAGAGCGTATGCACCAGCGCGCGAAGCCGCGCCCCGTCCTCCGGCGCGAGTCGCGCCTCGCGGGCGCACTCCGCGGGCGTCTTGCTTGGGTCGTAGCGGAGCAGTCCGTCGCTCTCCAGGCCAAGCGCCAGGCCGACGAAGGCGAGCTGGAGCGCCTCCGCGATCCGGCCCGCGGCCGCCGCGCGGTCCGCCGCGCGCCGGTACCAGGCCGCGTCGTGCGGCTCACGGGCTGCGACGGGGGCCCCGCCCCCGTCCGGCGCCGCCGCCCCGCGCACGGTTCGCCATACCACCCAGGCGCCGTGCGCGATCACCGCAAGGAGCACGACGAGGAGCGCGAGCAGGAGCAGGCGGAATGCGGCGGGATTATCGGCCCTGAAGCCGCCGAGCCAGTTGCCCAGGCGCTGCCACCACTCGCGCAGAAAGCGCTCGGGCGCCGGCATCTCGGCCCAACGATACGCGGGCGAGGCGAACACGCTGTCCAGCGCCGCGCGGAAGGCGGCGGCCGTGGTGTCGCCCGCCGTGGTCTGCGCCGTCACGCCGTCTGAAGCTGCGAGGCCAGCAGCTCCAGGTCGAAGCCTTCCTTGCGAACGCGGAGATCGTAGTAGGTGACGGTGAGGACGCAGTAGAACAGCGGATAGATGAAGATCTGCACCAGTCCGCCGATGGCGAGCCCCACCACGGCGCCGACCATCGTCGGCCCCAGGCCACCGCCCAGGCTGCCGGGGAGCGCGAGCGCGATGAGGCCGCTGATCGCGAGCACCGGCACGTACAGGAGCACCAGCAGCGTCACCCCGAGCCCGAACATGCGCCAGCGCCAGCCGCGAGTCAGCTCCCAAGAGCGGGCGAGCGCCCCGCTCGCGCTGAGCCCGGGTTCGAGGACCACGGCCGGAATGGCGAGCACCAGGCCGACCGCCAGGATGAGGCCCGGGAAGATCAGCAGGACGAATCCCAGTCCCACGGCCAGCGTCATCAGCAGCGAACACGCCAGCACCCGCCCGATATACGGGGCGGCCCGGTCGAGCGCCTCGCGCGGGCCGATGGGGCGGCCCAGATAGCTCTCCGACACGATGAACACCGGAGCCGCGGTGGCCACGAGATTGAGGACTACCAGCACGATCAGGTAGAGCAGCGTGAGCGTCAGGTTGGCGAAGAATCCGCCCGAGGCCTGGAGGAACAGCCGCAGCACGAGCGGAATACCGGTGCACACCAGCGCCACCGCGGCCAGCGCGCGGAAGTGCCGACGATAGAGGGTGAACGACACGTCGAGGATCTCGCCCGCCGAGAGCGGCCGGAGCACGGGAGGCGCCATGGGCGCAAAGATATTACAATCGCCGCATGCCCGCCCCGCGCGCCGTTCCCGCCGACTACCGCCAGCACCTGGAGATCGAGACGCCCGAGCACGTCGTGCTCGATCTCGAGATCGCCGGCATCGGATCGCGCACGCTCGCGGCGGTGATCGACCTGCTGATCCTGGGGAGCGGGTTCGTCGCGGTCTCGCTGACCGTGGGCATCCTCTCGGGGTTCGGCCTCACCTTCGGCCGCACCGGCGCCCTGCTGCTGCTGCTCGGCGGCTTCGTGGCCGGTAACGGCTACTACATCCTCTTCGAGGGGATGCGCCGCGGCCAGACGCCGGGGAAGCGGCTCGCCGGAATCCGCGTCGTCATGGACACCGGCCATCCGGTGACGCCCGGCGCGGCCGTCGCGCGGAACCTGCTCCGCCTGGCCGACTTCCTCCCGCCGCCCTATCTCATCGGCACGCTGCTCGTCGCGTTCCACCCGCGCGGGAAGCGGCTGGGGGACATGGTCGCCGGAACCGTCGTCACGCGCGATCGCCCCGAGGAGGCGGCGGCGCGGCCGCGCCAGCCCGCGCTGGTCCAGGAGGCGCCCTCCATCCCGGAGCTGGACGACGAGGAGTTCCGCCTGCTCGGCCAGTTCGCCGGCCGGCAGGCCGATCTCTCACCCGAGGCGCGGGTGCGAGTGGCGGCGGGGCTTGCCGCCCGGCTGGTGGGGCACCCGCCCGAGCCGGGCCAGAGCGATCTCGCCCATCTGCTCGCCCTGCACGCGGCGGAGCTCGCCCGGCGGCAGGGGGGCCTCTCCGCGCGCGGGGCAGCCGGGGCCGGCACCCGGTTCGCCGCGCAGAAGCGCGAGCGGTGGGACGCCTTCGAGCGGCTGGCCGACCGCGCCGCGCGACAGGGGCTCGACAGCTTCGCCTCGCACGAGCTGCCCGACTTCGCCGCCCGCTATCGCGAGGTCGCCGCCGACCTGGCGCGCGCCCGCACCTATCGTGTCGACCCGGCCACGCTGTCGCGCCTGGAACGGCTCGCCGCCGCGGGCCACAATGCGCTCTACCGCGACGAGCGGAGCACATGGCACCGGCTCTGGGTGGTGCTGGCCCGCGAGTGTCCGGCGGCGGTGGTCCAGGCGCGAGCCTACGTGCTGCTGGCATGTCTCACCTTCATGCTTCCGGCAGCGGCAGGCTTCATGCTGCTGCACGAGCGGCCAGCCCTCGCGGCCGAGCTGCTGCCGGAAGTGATGCTGCAGCGGGCCGAGGCGGGCGAGTCACGGAAGGCCGCCGGCCAGGGCTACGTAGACGTGGCGGCGGAGGACCGGCCGCTCGTCGCATCGGGGATCATCACCAACAACGTGCGGGTGGCAGTGGCCTGCTTCGCGGGCGGAATCTTCCTCGGAGTCGGGTCGCTCGTCCTCTTGGCCTTCAACGGCCTCTCGATCGGGGCCTTTGCCGGCCACTTCGCCAACATGGGGCTGCTCGACTATCTGCTGACCTTCATCCTGGGCCACGGTGCGCTCGAGCTGTTCGCCATCTGGGTGGCCGGCGCGGCCGGCTTCCTGCTCGGCCGCTCGGTCGTCGCTCCGGGTGACGTGAGCCGGGCCGACGCCCTGGTCGCGAGCGGGCGCGTGGCGGTCCGGATGCTTGGCGCGACCACGCTGCTGCTGGTGGTCGCCGGGATGGTCGAGGGGTTCGTCTCCGCGGGGGGAGTGGGGCTTGGCGCCCGGCTGGGCGCCAGCGCGGCCAGCCTGGTGCTGCTGGCGGCCTACCTGGGGAACGGCGTCAGGGCTCGCGCAGCATCGATCGCATCCGGATCGCCAGCGCCTCGATCTCCCGGAGGCTCGTGACCGTCACGGGATCGATCCGGGTCTCCTCCAGCAGCAGGAGCTGCACCTCCGCGAGCAGCGCGGAGAGCGGATTCGAGAGGTCGTGACGAAGTCTGCCGAGCCGTTCGGCGTCAGACATGTGATCCAGACCCACGACAGGAAGGGGTCGGGGAGGCGATCATAGCCGCCTCGGGTCGGAGAGTTGAAGTGTCAAACATCGTACCGGCATGGGTGTTATGCAATGCGAGAGCCCCCTCTTGACTGCGTTCACCGCCTTCTCTAAGTTGAAGCGCTTCTCGGGTCGGCAGGAAACTCCCCGTCACAGTCCGTACCGCTCGCTCCGTACTCCGGGGCCCATCATACATCGTCCAGCCTCTCTAGGTGCACCTCACTTCCCACCGCCCGCCGCTCGCCCGGTCGGGCCCGCTTGTCTGGAGTCTCGTCCGTGGATATCGCTGAGCTGAAGCAGAAGTCGGTCGCGGAGCTGCACACGCTGGCTGAGCAGTTGAACATCACCAACTACTCGGGCCTCCGGAAGCAGGACCTGATCTTCCGCATCGAGCAGTCCCTCCTGGACTCGGACACGGTCATTCGGGGCGAGGGGGTGCTGGAAATCCTGCCTGAGGGTTACGGGTTCCTCCGCAGCCAGGACTGGAACTACCTGTACGGCCCCGATGATATCTACGTTTCCCCCAGCCAGATCAAGCGGTTCGACCTCCGCACCGGCGATACGGTCATGGGGCAGGTCCGGCCGCCCAAGGAGGGCGAGCGGTATCTGGCGCTCCTCAAGGTGGAGCAGGTCAACTTCGAGGAGCCGGAGAAGACCAAGCACCGGATCGCGTTCGACAACCTGCGGCCGCGGTACCCGGACGCCCGGATCCGGCTGGAGCGGAAAACGGGCGACCTCTCGATGCGGGTGGTGGACCTGCTCTCGCCCATCGGCAAGGGGCAGCGCGGCCTGATCGTGGCACCGCCCAAGGCCGGCAAGACGATCCTCATGCAGAAGCTGGCCAACGCCATCAGCGAGAACCACCCCGAGATCGTCCTCATCGTGCTGCTCATCGACGAGCGGCCCGAGGAGGTCACGGACATGGAGGAGAACGTCAAGGCGGAGGTCATCTCCTCCACCTTCGATGAGCCGGCCGACCGGCACGTGCAGGTAGCCGACATGGTCATCGAGAAGTCGAAGCGCCTGGTGGAGCACGGCCGGGACGTGGTCATCCTGCTCGACTCGATCACCCGCCTGGCCCGGGCCCACAACGTGGTGGTACCGCACTCGGGCAAGATTCTCTCGGGCGGTGTCGACGCCAACGCACTGCAGAAGCCCAAGCGCTTCTTCGGCGCGGCCCGCAACATCGACAAGGGCGGGAGCCTCACCATCATCGCCACCGCGCTGATCGACACGGGCAGCCGCATGGACGAGGTCATCTTCGAGGAATTCAAGGGCACCGGCAACATGGAGCTCGTCCTCGACCGCCGCCTGGCCGACCGCCGGATCTACCCCGCCATCGACATCCAGCGGACCTCGACCCGTAAGGAAGAGCTCCTCATGGACAAGGACGAGCTCAACCGGGTCTACCTGCTCCGCAACTTCCTGGCGGACATGCCGCCGGTCGAAGCCCTCGAGTTCCTGCTCGAGCGGATGAAGCGGACCAAGAACAACAAGGAATTCTTCGCGACGATGGCACAGTAGCGGTGAGACGTGAGCGGTAAGAGGTGAGCGGTGGTGCTGAGACGTGGCTCTTACTTCCCATCTCTCACCTCTCACCTCTTACCTCTCACCCCACATACCATGCTTCCCCTTCAAGGCCGCCTGCTCGCCGTCGACTGGGGCGACCGGCGGATCGGCCTGGCGCTGAGCGACGAGTCGCAGGTCCTCGCCTCGCCGCTGGAGACGCTGAGCCGGCGGCCGGGGAAGCGGTTTCCGATGCCCCGCTTCCTCGAGCTCGTGGCTGAGCACCGGCCGGTCGGGGTCGTGGTCGGGCTGCCGCTCACCGGCGAAGGCGTGGAGGAGGCCAGCGCGGTCGCGGCCCGTGAGCTGGCGGCGCTGATCGAGCGGCGCACCGGCCTGCCGCTCGAGCTCTGGGACGAGCGGATGAGCACCGCGCGCGCGCTGAGCGCCATCCGCGAGCAGGGCGGCAGCACTCGCGGCCGTCGCGAGGAGGTGGACGCTCTGGCGGCGGCGGTCGTGTTGCAGGGATTTCTGGAGGCGAGGAGAACCCGGAGGACGGAGCCGGCGGAGGGCGCCGACCAGTGAGACCCAGGCGGGTGGGCGCAGTGGCGCTTCTTGGGCTTTCGGCCTGCAGCGGCAGCAACGCCGCGCCGGAGCGCGTCACGCTGCCACCGGGCGCCAGCTTTGCCGCCGTGACCGATACGCTGGCCGCGCATGGCGTCATTCGGGGAGGGCGGGCGTTCAAGCTCCTCGCGCGGGTGCGGGGCGTGGACCGCTCTGTCCAGGCCGGGGTGTACGAGTTCCCGCCCGGCACCAGCGCCTGGAAGGTGCTGGACGTGCTCGCCAAGGGCGCTGCCGTCTCGCGGAAATTCACCGTTCCCGAGGGACTCACGATCCCGGAGCTTGCGGCCCTCGCCGCCGAACGGCTCGGCGTGGCCGAGGACACGGTGCTCCGTGCGGCGAACGACGCCAGGGCTGCGACCGCCTTCCTCGGCTACCCGGTCAAATCGTTCGAAGGCTTCCTCCGACCGGAGACCTACATGCTCCCGGTGGAGACGCGCGGCCCCGAGCTGGTGCGGATCATGGCCGAGGCCTTCAAGGCCGGCTGGGACCCCGCCTGGACACGGCAGCTCGACTCGCTCGGTCTGACCCAGCTCCAGGTGGTCACCCTGGCGTCGATCGTGGAAGGCGAAGCCCGGGCGGACGACGAGCGCGAGACGATCGCCGGCATCTACCTCAACCGGCTCCGCATCGGGATGGCGCTGCAGGCAGACCCCACCGTGCAGTACGCTCTCTCCCTCGCCACCGGGAAGCGGAAGCCCCGGCTGTACGAGAAGGACTACCAGTTCCCGTCACCGTACAACACCTACCTGCACCCCGGCCTCCCACCCGGGCCCGTCAACTCGCCCGGGCGCCGGAGCCTCGAGGCCTCGCTCCACCCGGCGCCGGTGCCGTATCTCTATTTCGTGGCGGGGCCCGACGGCCGGCACCTGTTCGCCAGGACGTACGCCGAGCATCTGCGGAACATCGCGAAGCTGCGGCACGGCCGGTAACGCCTGCGGAGCCCGACCAGCGTAGCTAGGCGGGTCGCTTGTTCACCACAGAGGCACAGAGGCACAGAGCAACACAGAGGAAAACAACCTGTTGTTTGCTGTTCTCTGTGGTCCTCCGTGCCCTCTGTGCCTCTGTGGTGAAGCGAAGTCCGACACACCACCCGCGCCCGGAAGTCAGGACGAGCCCCCGAGCGCCCACGCCGCCGCATACCGGGCCGTAGACCGCCGTACGTCCGGGTCGTCCAGGATACCGGAGACCACCGCCACCCCGCTCCCACCCGCCCGCCGAACCAGCGGCACGTCCGTGGGCTGGACGCCCCCGATCGCCAGGCATGGCCGGCCGCGGGCCAACCGCGCCAGCCGGGCAAAGCCAGCCTCCCCCAGGCCCGCACCGGCGTCGGGCTTGGTCCCCGTGACCCGCCACGGTCCGATTCCCCAGTAGTCGGCGTCCCCCGCGGTCATCGCCTCGGCGTCCGACCCGACCGACGCGCCGATCAGGAACCCCGGCGGCGCGATCCGCCGCGCGAGCGTGACCGGAAGGTCATCGGCCCCGAGGTGGACACCCGCCGCACCGGCCGCGATGGCGACGTCGAGGCGGTCGTTGACCAGCACCGGGATCCTCAGCGCCGCCACCATTGCCCGAGTGAGTGCGGCCTGCTCCCGGGCGGGTGCGTTCTTGAGCCGGAGCTGCGCGGCGTCCGCCCCGCCCGCCTCCGCCGCGAGGGCCAGGGAGACCACATCGCGTCCCGCAAGCAGCCGGTCGTCGGTAACGAGCATCAGCCGAACCGACGCCACTACATTAGGTGCCATGACGACCGCGATACCTCGCCTCCAGGGGATCCGCGGGGCCACTACGGTGGACCGCAACGACGCCGCCGATATCCTCGCGGCGACCGACGAGCTGCTGCGCACACTTATCGAGGCGAACGGCCTCGAGCCCGACGACATCGTGAGCGGGCTGTTCACGGTGACCCGCGACCTCGACGCGGCGTTCCCCGCGCGCGCCTCGGAGGAATACGGGTGGAACATCGTGGCCCTGCTCCACGCCTCCGAGATCCCGGTACCGGGGTCGCTGCCCAGGTGCATCCGGCTCCTCGTCCACGCCTACACCACCCGCGACCGCGCGGAAATCAAGCACTGCTATCTCCGCGGGGCCACCGTCCTCCGGCCCGATCGGGCGTGACGCCGGTCCGGGTCACCGCGCGGGGTGCCGAGCGCTGGGCACGCGGTCATCCCTGGATCTACCGGAGTGATGTGCAGGAGGATCACGCGCCCGCGGGCCTCGTGCCGGTCCACGATCCCCGGGGCCGCCTCATCGGCCAGGCGCTCCACTCGCCCGACTCCGAGATCCGGCTCCGCCTGCTCGAGCGCAGCGGGCGGCCCGTGGACGCGGCCTGGTGGCGCGAGCGGCTTGCCGCCGCGGCCGCGCGGCGGGTAGGCATCGACGCGACCGCGTATCGCCTGGTCCATGCCGAGGCCGACGCGCTCCCGTCGCTGATCGTCGACCGCTACGACCGCTGGCTCGTGGTCCAGCTCCTCTCCGCCGGGCTCGAGACGATGCGCGACACCGTCGTGGATGCGCTCGACCAGCTCTGCCGGCCCGGCGGCATTCTGCTCCGGAACGACGCGGCCGTGCGCCGGCGTGAAGGCCTGGACCAGGCGGTGGCCCTGGCCCGGGGCGAGGTGCCGCGCGCCGTCGAGGTGCGCGAGGGCGGTGTCCGCTACCTCGCCGCCCCGTGGGACGGTCAGAAGACGGGCGCCTTTCTCGACCAGCGCCCGAACCGTCTGCTTGCAGGTGCGCTCGCGCGCCCGGGCGGGCGGGCGCTGGACTGCTTTGCGTACCACGGCTCGTTCGCGCTCCACCTCGCCGGGCGGGCGGCCACCGTGCTGGCGCTGGACGCGAGCCCGGAAGCGCTCGAGCGGGGTGCCGCGAACGCCGCGCTCAACGGGCTCGGCAACATCGAGTGGCGCGAGGGCGACGCCTTCGAGGCGCTCCGTGCCTTCGCCCGGCAGCGCGAGCGGTTCGATACCATCGTGCTCGATCCCCCCGCCTTCGCCAAGCACCGGGCCGCGGTGGCGGGGGCCCTGCGCGGTTATCACGAGATCAACCTCCGGGCGATGCGCGCCCTGGCGCCCGGTGGGACGCTCCTCACCGCCAGTTGCTCCTTCCACGTCCGCCTCCCGGAGTTTCTCGCCATGCTGACCGAGGCCGCCGCGGACAGCGGCCGCCGCATGTTTCTCCGCCAGGTGCTCGGCCAGGGGCAGGATCACCCCGAGGTGCTGACGATTCCGGAGACGAGCTACCTCAAGGCCGCGGTGCTCCAGGCGGAGTGAGTCGGCCCGCGTCCGTCACCCTTCCGTCTTTCTTCGCGTTGACACCACCGCCCGCGCTGACGACTTTGAAACACGCTCCATGCACAGCGCCTCTCCCTGCATCCCGCCCGCAACCGTGACGTCGCGCGCCGTCGGCGCCGAGGCGTCATGCTGAGCGCCGCGCAACTGCGCGCCACCCAGCACCGCAGGCGATCGCCCTATTCCGACAAGCAGTACTATCAGGAGTACATCCTCCAGCGCATCGAGGGCTACAAGAATTCGATCGGCCGCGACGAGCTGCTGCGGCTGGGCGACGAGGCCGCCTCCGAGCTCCAGGCGGCCGCCGAGGGGCAGTTCGTCCTGACCGAGGTGCTCATGCTCGAGTCGGTGGATCGGCTCATCATGAAGCGGCTGTCGCTGCGCCCCTACAGTCACTGGCGGCGCCAGTTCATCAAGCTGCGCGTCGCGCAGCGCACCCCGACTCACTGGGGGCTCGAGCCCACGTCGCCCCTCGCCCGACTGCTGCCCCGGCTCGAGGCGGGTGACGTGAGCCTCGTCGTGGGCAGCGGCGCCGAGCCCGCGGCGTACCTGCTCGCCGCGCACGACGCCACGGTGACGTTTCTGGCCGGCGAGCTCGGCTGCGTCGAGCGGGTGGAATCCCGCATCGCGGCGGAGGCCCTGGGCGGCGCATTCGAGGGATACGTCGCCCAGGCCGGGCCGTGCCTGCCGGAGTTCCTCGACATCTGCACCGGGTTTCATCTGGTGGTTCTCGACCCCGGAGCGCTCGCCGGCCTCCGCGCCACCTGTCGGCTTGAATTCGTCACCGATCTTCAGCAGCGGAGCCGGCCGGGGAGCGTCCACGTCATTCTCCCGACTTGTCCCCGGCTCGCTCCCGAGGCCCTGCTGGCGTTTTACGACGGCTGGACGATCGAGGAGGAGACCAGGCGCCGGCGGCGCTCGGGCGGGGGCCGGCGCCCCGACGGGCTGGTCCTCTCCAAGCCGGCGTGTCCCGCCGACACGGCGTAGCCGCCTCACGCGTCGAAAGGACGCGGACGCACACCAGCTCGCCCGATTCAACCCCTTGCCACGTCAAAGCTTCCACCGCTGATCCAAACGGCACGATCGGTGCGCCACCGGGCGACGTCTCTCGAGTCACCCCGGCAGATGAGGATGGCCACCATGCGCGCTCCACTCGCTTCCCCCGAATCCGCCCACGGCATCGTCATCAGGAGCGGCGCGCCCGAGCCGAAGCCGGTGCGATTCTGGGCCTACATGTGGGCCGCCGACGAGGATTGCGGCGAGGAACACTGGCACCAGCGGGTTCCCACCGAGCACGCCGCCTAGACGAAGGGTCGGGCACGGCGCATCCAGGTGCGCCCCCTGTGCGGCCCGAAACGCCCCCGGACTCCGGTCCGGGGGTGTTTGTATTTGGCGAGCGGCCCTTGCTCCTGCCATGGGAGAGGTCTAGAATCGAAGGAGACACCTCCTTCCGACCGCAGAATTGGTTCCCATGCCGACTCTTACGCTGAACGGGGCCGCCGTCCCCTTTGAACCCGGCGCTACCATTCTCGAAGCCGCTCGCGCCGTGGGCGTCGATATCCCCACCCTCTGCTGGTATCCCAAACTCCCCATCGTCGGCAACTGCCGGGTCTGCCTCGTCTCGGTCCAGGGACAGGGGAAGCTGCTGCCGGCCTGTGCCACGCCGGCCGCCGAAGGCATGGTGGTGGAAACCGAGGCGCCCGCCGCCGTGGAAACCCGGCGCGGCGTGCTGGGGCTGCTGCTCGAGCGTTATCCGGGCGAGCACCTGTCGAACGGCGGCCGGGCCCACCCGCGAAACGAGTTCGAGCGCTACGTCGTGCAGTACGATGTCCCTGTGCGCGAAACCCGCGAGCTCCCGCTCCGCGAGGGCGACGACCGGCCGGGCGACGTGATGATCCAGCACGACATGAGCACCTGTATCCTCTGTACCCGCTGCGTGCGGGCCTGCGAGGACATCCAGGAGGTCGGAGTGCTCGACGTCGCGCTGCGGGGCGAGCACGCCCAGATCATCGTCGGCGGCGACGGCGACCCGGATCACGCGGGCTGCACCTGGTGCGGCGAGTGCGTACGGGTCTGCCCCACCGGCGCGATCTTCGAGTTCATTCCGAAGCAGCGCTTCGGCTCCGAGGCCGTACGCGAGCCCGATGAGGTGGTCCGGTCGGTGTGCCCGTACTGCGGCGTCGGCTGCCAGATCGATATTCACGTGAAGGCCGGTCAGATCATGCGGGTCACCTCGCCGGACATCGAGGAATACACGCCCAATCAGGGCTCGACCTGCGTGAAGGGCCGGTTCGGCTACGACTTCCCCATGCACCGGGACCGGCTCATGGCCCCGCTCATCCGCAAGGGATGGATGTACGACGGCCAGAAGTGGAACTGGACCGGGGAGTGGCCGCGCCATCGCGAGGGCCCGTGGAGCACGGTCGAGGAGATGGGCGAGCGCGACAAGCCGCGTCCTCCGCGGCGCAGCGTCGGCAAGCCGCCGCAGACCGGTGTGCCCCGCCAGCAGGAATACGACGTCCGCGACCGCGCGGCGACTCCGCCCGGATGGTACAGCGCGTTCCGCGAGGCCACCTGGGAAGAAGCCATGAGCCTCACCACCCAGGAGCTGCTCCGGATCCGCGACACCACCGGCCCCCGGAGTCTCGCCGCCCTCTCCTCGGCCAAGTGCAGCAACGAGGAGAACTACGCGTTCATGCGGATGGTCCGCGCGGCGTTCAAGACCAACAACGTGGACCACTGCACCCGGCTGTGCCACTCGAGCTCGGTGGCGGCGATGAGCCGCGCGCTCAACACGTCGGCCGCCTCGGGCTCGATGCGCGAGCTGGAGGAGGCCTGCGACGTCATCTTCATCTCGGGCGCCAACACCACCGAGACCCACCCGGTCTTCGGCGCGCTGATCAAGCGGGCCGTGAGCAAGGGCGCCAAGCTCATCGTGGCCGACGTCCGCCGCACGGAGCTGGCGGAGCTGGCCGATTACCACCTGCAGATGCTGCCCGGCACCGACGTGGCGCTGTACAACAGCATGCTCCACCACATCATCGCGGCGGGGCTGTGCGACGAGGTGTTCATCGCCGCGCGGATGCACGACTTCGAGGCGGTGAAGGCGAGCGTGGCGGCATACTCGCCCGAGGTCGGCGCCAAGATCACCGGCATTCCGGCGGAGACGATCCGCGCGGCCGCCGAGCTCTACGCCCGGGGCCCCAGGACATCGACCCTCTGGGCCATGGGCCTGACCCAGCACAATACCGGCACCGACATCGTCGCCAGCCTGCTCAACCTGATGCTCGCCTGCGGCATGATCGGCAAGTGGGGCGCCGCCATGATGCCGATCCGCGGGCAGAACAACGTCCAGGGCGCGAGCGACGTCGGTGCCATCCCCTACGCCTACACCGATTATCGCCCGGTGACCGATCCCGTCAATCGCGCCGAGTATGCCCGCGCGTGGGGTGTGCCCGAAGAGCAGCTGTCGCTCGAGAACGGGATGATGGTCACGGAGATGGTGCAGGACGACAGCCCGATCCGCGGCTTGTACGTGTTCGGCGAAAACCCGGTCATCTCGGACCCGAACATCTCCCACGCCGAGCACTGGGTGCGGGGCCTGGAGTTCCTGGCGGTCCAGGACCTGTTCCTGACCGAGACCGCGCGCTGGGCGGACGTGGTGTTCCCCGGCTCGTCGTTCGCCGAGAAGTCGGGCACCTTCGTGAACACCGACCGGCACATTCAGCTCACCGAGGCCGCGCTCCAGCCACCCGGCCAGGCGCGGCGGGACCTCGATATCCTCATCGAGCTGAGCAACCGGCTGGGACTCCCGACCGCCTGGCGCGGGCCGGGTGACGTGATGCGGGAGATCGCGTCGGTCACGCCTTCCTGGCGCGGCGTGAGCTACGAGCGGCTGGAGCACCGGCGCTCGATCCAGTATCCGGTCCTTACGCCCGACTCCGACGGCACCGCCTTCCTCTTCGCCGACGGCTTCCCCACCGGGGACAAGCGCGGCCGGTTCGTTCCGGTGGAATACCTCGCGCCCGACGAGCTGCCGAGCGATGAGTATCCCTACTTCCTGAATACCGGCCGCCAGATGTATCACTGGCACACCGGCACCATGACGCGGCGGTCCGAGGGGCTCGACTCGCGCGAACCGGTGCCGATCGTGGACATGAACCCGCGTGACGCGCTGGACCTCGGCGTCGGCGAGGGCGACCAGGTCCGGGTGACCTCCCGCCGCGGCAGCATCCTGATCGGCGTGCGGATTTCCGACCGGCAGGCACGCGGCCAGATCTTCATCCCCATGCACTACCGCGAGGCCGCGGCCAATCTGCTCACCAACCCTCAGCTCGACCCCTACGCCAAGATCGCCTCGTTCAAGGTGAGCGCGGTCCGGATCGAGCCGGCCCGGGAGGAGGCGGGGGTGCGGTGAGCGGTAAGAAGTAAGAGGTGAGCGGTAAGAGGTGAGCGGTGAGAGGTAACAAGTAGGCGTTCGGGACGGAGCGGCGAGTGAGGACGCCGCTCACCGCTCACCTCTTACCGCTCACCTCTCACCTCGGTCTCCCACGTCCGAGGGTCGATGCGCGCACTCGTCAAGGCAGCTCCGGGCCCCGGCATGGTCCTGCAGGACGTTCCCGTGCCGCGCTGCGGCCCCAGTGATGCCCTCATCCGGGTCCACCATGCGGGCGTCTGCGGCACCGACCTGCACATCTGGGAATGGGATCACTGGGCGAGCGGCCGGCTCCGGCCCCCGGTCGTCGTGGGGCACGAGTTCGCCGGCGAGATCGTGGAGCTCGGCCGGGAGGCCGACGCGGCCGGGCTGCTCGCGGTGGGCGACCTGGTCACGGCCGAAGGACACATCGTCTGCGGCCACTGCCTGCAGTGCCGCCTCGGCGCGGGCCATCTGTGCCAGCGCACCCAGATCATCGGGGTGGACCGGGACGGGGCCTTCGCGGATTACATCGCGATGCCCGCGTCCAACGTCATGCGGCTCGACGGGATCCCCACCGAGATCGGCGCCATCATGGATCCGATGGGCAATGCGGTCCACACCGTGCTCGAAGCCTCCGTGCCGGGCAGTACCGTGCTCGTGCTCGGCTGCGGGCCGATCGGCTGCTTTGCGGTGGGGGTGGCCCGCGCGGCGGGCGCCTCGCTGGTCATCGCGAGCGACTTCAATCCCATGCGGCTCGACATCGCTGCGCGGATGGGCGCGCACGTGACCCTGAACGCCGGCAGCGACGACGTCCTGGCCCGCGTCCGCGAGCTCACCGGCGGTGATGGCGTGGACCTCGTCTGCGAAATGAGCGGCCATCCGAGCGGCCACGCCCAGGCGTTCGCCGCGGCCCGGCTGGGCGGGCGCGTCAATCTGCTCGGCACGCCGAGCCGCGCGACCGAAGTCGACTTCGCGCGGGACGTCATCTTCAAGGGCCTCACGCTTTACGGCGTCACCGGCCGGAAGATGTATCAGACCTGGCACCAGATGCGCCGCTTCCTGCGGGCCGGCCAGCTCGACCCCCGCCCCGTCATCACCCACCGCTACCCGCTCGAGTGCATCGCCGAGGCCATCCAGGTGATCAAGGCCGGGCAGGCGGGCAAGGTCATCCTGGACATCGCCCCATGAGCAGCGCCTTCGAGCAGCGGCTCGAGCACGAGCTCGAGCAGTTCATCAGCGACGGCGTCTACAAGCGGCTCAACTACCTGGAGACGCCCCAGGACGCCCGGGTGACGATGGAAGACCGCGGCGAGGTCATCATCCTCTCCTCGAACAACTATCTCGGCCTCTGCAACGAGCCCGAGGTGGTCGCCGCGGGCAAGGCCGGGCTCGAGCGCTACGGGGCGGGAACCGCGTCGGTGCGGTTCATCTGCGGCACCTACACCGTGCATCGGGCGCTCGAGGCCGCCTGCGCCCGACTCGTTGGGACGGCCGCATCGCTGAGCTTCGTGAGCGCCTGGAACGCCAACGAGGCGCTGCCGGCCACGGTGCTCGGCGAGCGGGACATCGTGCTGAGCGATCAGCTCAACCATGCCTCCATCATCGACGCGGGCCGCCTCGCCAAATCCATCGCCAAGTGCGAGACGGCGGTCTACCGCCACGCCGACATGGCCGATCTCGAGGCGAAACTCGCGGCGGCACGGGACCGCCGGACCCGCATGGTGATCACCGACGGCGTCTTCTCGATGGAGGGCTCGCTCGCGCCGCTGCCCGATCTGGTGGAGCTCTGCCGGCGTCATGACGCCGTGCTCGTGGTGGACGACTCCCACGGCACCGGCGTCCTCGGCGAGCACGGCCGCGGCACTGCGGAGCACTTCGGGCTCCTCGGTGAGATCGACGTCATCACGTCCACCCTGGGCAAGGCGCTCGGCGGCGCCGCCGGGGGCTTCGTGGCCGGATCGGCGGCGCTGTGCGACTACCTCACCCAGCGCGCCCGGCCGCAGCTCTTTTCCAACGCGCTGCCGCCTACGGTGGCCACGAGCGCGCTCGCGAGCGTCGAGTTCCTGGAGGCGCACCCCGAGCGCGTCGCCACGCTCCGCGACAACGCGGCGTATTTTCGCGAGCGGCTCCTGGAGCTCGGCTTCAGGCCGCTACCCGGGGAGACGCCCATCATCCCGGTGATCCTCGGCGAAACGGCCGCGGCCATCCGGATGAGCGAGCTCCTCCTCGCCGAAGGGGTGTTCGTGACCGGCTTCGGCTACCCTGTGGTTCCCCAGGGCGAAGCCCGCGTCCGCTGCCAGATCTCCGCCGCCCACACGCGTGACGATCTCGATCAGGCGCTCGCGGCGTTCAGGAAAGTGGGAGAAAAGCTCGGCCTGATCTGAGTCCCCTCGCTCCGCCCGCCGCCCCACCCTCGTTGGCCCCGACCTTGCACCCCCACCCCCTCCGACGGGTGGGGAAGGCCCGCTAACGGCTTCGATAAGCTGCCAAGCAGCAAGCAGTTAGCCGGGCCGCCGCTCCCCCTCCCATCCCGCGATTTCCCGCAATGCCACGCATTTTGACGGACCGTGCCGACCTTACGGAGGTAGTCTGTGATGCGCATGCTCATGCGAAGCATCCCGGCCGCAGCGCTGCTGCTGGGCCTGGGCGCGGCCGGACTGGCCGCCCAACAGCCCGGCAACGGCAACTTCCAGTGGTACATCGGCGGGCAGGGAGGCGCGATGTTCTTCAAGACGCCGACTCAGGGCCGCTCCGGCATCCCGACCTTCGGTGGTCAGGCGCTGATCGTGGCGCGGCGCACCGGACTCATGCTCTCCTTCGAGGAGGGGGTCGGCTCCAACGAGACCAGCGCATACACGGACGCCGGTGGCCTGCAGAACGTCACCTTCAATGACATCCGGAAGTACTCCGCGATGCTCATGGCGTTTCCGATCCGCTCCGCCGCACAGCCATATCTCGGGGTGGGCTACGGCATCCTGCACGTGGTGAATCCCACTCCCGCGAGCGCGGCTGCGTTCCAGAGCGACGCCGCCGAGCTCGGCTCGTTCGGCTTCGGGAGTTTCGTGGGTGGTCTGCAGTTCCAGGTCGGCCGCTTCATGGCGTTCGGCCAGTACCAGATCACCACCAGCCCCTCCCAGAAGACGGTGACTGCCAGCGACGGAACGGTGCTCGCGGTCGGCCGGCTGCTCGAAGGCCCGACCCACACGTTCAGCGGCGGTCTCCGGATTGGGCTCGGCAGCGCTCGCGAAGGCGTCCGGAGCGGAGGCTACTGAGCCGGCGCCCCGCGGGAGGTCCAGGGCGACGCCTCCACGACGAATCGGAGGGGCCAGTCGGCCGCCTTGGTGATTCCGATCCGCGGTGTGACCACCGCGGGCGGCGGGCCGGTTCCTTCCGCTCCGAAGACCTTCACGGCCGATCGCTCCATGAGGGCGCCGTCGAGGTCCCGGGTGATCGCCAGTGCCTGGCACAGCTTTCCGGGTCCTGAGCAGAGCTGACGGTCCGCTGTTACCCCCCGACGCTCCCGCATCGTCTCGAGCCCTTTGACGGGCTCGAGCGCGCGGAGCAGAACCGCGCTTGCCTGTCCCGCCGCGCCGCAGACCAGATTGGCGCACCAGTGCATCCCGTAGGAGAGATACACGTACCACGTTCCCGGCGGGCCGAACAGCGCTTCGTTGCGCGCGTGGCGCCGATTGCGGTAGCCGTGCGATGCGGGATCGTCCCGGCCGAGGTATGCCTCGGTTTCGACGATTCGCCCGGCTGTACGGCTCCCTGCCGTCGAAACCACCAGCGTGCCCAGCAGCTCGCGCGCGACGATCTCGGCGGGTCGGTCGAAAAAAGCGACGGGCAGCGTCGCTGCCCGTCGGGTCGAGCTCACTCCGCCTTCTTCTTCGCTCGGGACCGCGGTCGCCTGGGCGCCGTGGGGCTCGGTTCGGCCGGCTCGGAGCGGGCCGCGGCGGCCGGCGAAGCGGCCGCCTT
>DATAHW010000115.1:0-4221 GCA_036262935.1 Gemmatimonadales bacterium
GTGGTTCATCTTCGGGGGCGGCGTGCTGGGCGCCATTCTCGGCTATGGCATCCAGTGGTACGCCGATGTGTGGGACTACCCGCAGAGCATCGGCGGCCGGCCGGTCCACGCGGTGGCCGCGTTCATTCCGGCCACCTTCGAGGCCACGGTACTCGGCGCGGCGCTGGCGGCCTTCTTCGGTCTGTTCGTCGCGCTGCGACTCCCGGAGCTGTGGCACCCGGTCTTCGAGATCGAGGGCTTCGAGCGCGCCTCGGTCGATCGCTTCTGGGTCGGCGTGGACGCGCGGGACCGTCGGTTCGACGACCGGAAGGTCACCGGACTGCTGGAGGAGCTTCATGCGCTGCGGGTGGTCCCCGTCGCGGAGGACGCGTGAGACGCGCGCGGCTCCTGTCCTGGTGCCTGCTGCTCGCGGGGTGCGGCAGCGCGGAGCCCGGCTGGAGCGCGGCCCTGCAGCGGATGAAGCGGCAGCCGCGCTACGACGCGTACGAAGCGAGTGCCTTCTTCCCGGACGGGAAAGTCATGCAGCCGCCGCCAACCGGCACGGTGTCGCGCGAGCAGGTCCTCCAGCCCGCCGAGCCCCGGCCGACGGCGGAGCTCCTGACGCTCGGCCGCTCACGGTTCGGGATCTTCTGCGCGGCCTGCCACGGCCGGGGCGGCTACGGCGGCAGCGTCGTCGCCGCGAACATGGCGGAGCGGCGGCCACCGTCGCTCCGCACGCCGGCCATGGCGGCGCTGCCGGACGCGCTCGTCTACACCGTCATCCGGGATGGGTTCGGACGCATGCCGTCCTATGCGGCGCAGCTCGACGAGCGCGAGCGGTGGGCGGTGATCGCCTACCTGCGCCAGCTCCAGCGAACGCCCACCGCGGCGCCCGACGAGCGCGCCGACTCCTCGCGCGGCGCCCGGCTCCGCGCGCTCGACTCGGCGCGCGCCGCGACGTGGTCGGGCGGCACCCGATGACCGGGTCGGCCCGTCCCGGAGGCGGGACGCGCGCCGGGTGGCTCGGCCTTGGCGCCATCGGCGCATTGCTCCTGGCCCTCGGCTCGAGGTCCCGGCGCGATGAGGTGGACGGGCCGGGCGGCCGTACCGCCTTGATCGTCGGTGTGGTGCTCGCGGTGCCGGGCCTGCTGCTGTTCGCGCTCGGTCTGCTGCTCGATGCCCGGCAGGCCCTGCTGTCGTACCTCGCCGCATACGCCACAGGCCTGAGCATCGTGCTCGGCGCGCTCATCCTGGTGATGACCTGCAACATCACCGGGGCGCGGTGGTTCGACGCGTTTCGCCGGCCGGCGGAGGCCATTGCCGCGTCGTCGCCGCTCTTCGCGGTGCTGTTCCTGCCGCTCGCGTTTGGCCTATCGCGGGTGTATCCCTGGGCGCCCGCGGCCGCCGGCGACAGGCGCGTCTGGCTCAACGAGCCATCCTTCCTGATCAGGGCCGCGATCTACTTCGCCGTGTGGATCGCCGCCGGCCTGCTGCTGCGTCGCTGGTCACTTCGTCCCGGCGCGGGAGCTCGCGGGCGGGTGGACTCGCGGAGTCGAGCGCTCAGCGCCGGAGGACTTCCGGCCGTGGCGTTCACGTTCAGCTTCGCCGCGTTCGACTGGCTCATGTCGCTTTCGCCGGCATGGTTCTCGACGATCTACGGGGTCTATGTCTTCGCCGGAGGTTTTCTCGCGGCCCTGGCCGTCCTCGCCCTGCTCGAGCCCGGCCGCGCGCCTCGCGCCGACAACTACCAGAAGCTCGGCAACCTGCTGCTGACGTTCACCGTCTTCTGGGCCTACATCGCCTTCTCCCAGTTTCTCATCATCTGGATCGCGGATGTGCCTCAGGAAGTGGCCTGGTACGCCCCGCGCGTCCGGGGAAGCTGGGGGGCGCTCGCGCTGGTGGTGCTCGCGGGGCAGTTCGCGCTGCCGTTCTTCGTGCTGTTGCTGCGGCGGGTGAAGCGGTCGCCAGGGACGCTGGCGAAAGTCGGCGCGTGGCTGCTCGTGATGCACTACCTCGACGTCTATTGGCTGGTGCTGCCGCAGTTGGATCCCGGCGGGGTTCGCCCGCACTGGCTGGACCTCGCGGCGCTCTGCGCCATCGGCGGCTGCACCATGGCCTATGCCGCGTGGCTGCTCGGACGCGCCGCGCTCGTTCCGGCCGCCAGGAGTCACCGCCGATGATCCCGGCGAACGAGCGAGTCGCCCTGATTCGCCGGGGGCTCGAGGCGTCCGGACTCGAAGCCATGGTCTGCGGCCTGCCCACCAACGTCCTGCTGTTCACCGGGTACTGGCCGGTGCTGGGCACCGCCGTGGCCGTGGTGACCCGGACGGGGCGGGTGGGACTGATCGCCCCGGAAGACGAGCGCGACCTGGCCGAGCGTGGCTGGGCCGACGAGCTGCACCTGCTCGGACCCGGCTCGCTGTCCGATCCGCGCGATGCGCTCGGGTTGCTCCGCGGCCCGCTCGCGCAATGCCTGCGCGAGCTCGAGCTGGGGTCGGGCACGATCGGGATCGAGACCGGACCCGTGATCGAGCCCGCTCCCTACGCGGCGTTCAACCTGTACGGCGAGAGCCTGCACGACGCCCTCCGCTGGGCGCTGCCGGCCGTCTCGTTGGAGCCGGCGGAGGAGCGGCTCGCCCGGCTGCGTTCCGTGCTGACCCCAGACGAGCGTGGCCGGGTCCGCCTCGCCTGCGACGTGGCGGCCCAGGCCTTCGCCGCCGGGTCCGCCCGGATCCAGGCGGGCATGACGGAGGCCGAAGTCGCGGCCGGGTTCCGGTCGCAGCTCGCGATCCGTGGGCTGGCGTCGCCCGGGGTGGAGCGGGCGGATGGATTCGTCTTCTGCATGTCGGGCCTCAATTCGGCGCGCGCTTTCGGCAGCCATGCGCGGTCCACCGCGCGAGCTGTCCGCCCGGGCGATCTGCTCCTGGTTCACTGCAACTCGTACGCAGACGGCTACTGGACCGACATCACCCGCACCTACTGCCTTGGGCCGCCACCGGCGCGGCTTCGTGAGCTGTACGACGCGGTGCTGGCGGCCCGGGCGGCGGCGCTCGGCGTAGCCGGCCCGGGGGTGGAGGCCCGCACCGTGGATCAGGCCGCGCGCGACGTGCTGGCGGCGCGCGGTCTGGGTGCCGCGTTCCGGCACCCCGCGGGGCACGGTGTGGGGTTCGCGGCCATAGACCATAATGCCCGTCCGCGGCTCCGCCCGGGTTCGCCCGATGTGCTCCAGCCCGGGATGGTGTGCAACGTCGAGCCCGCCGTGTATCTCGAGAACACCGGCGGCCTCCGGCACTGCGACATGGTGGCGGTCACCGACCAGGGTGTGGAGCTGCTGACCCCGTTCCAGGCGACGCCGGCCGAGCTGACGGTGGGCCCCAGGTGACGCCGCCCGGCTGGAGCTACGACCCGTCGAGCTGGTCCGAGCGACTGCCGCTGATCGGGCTCGCGCTCGTCGGCTTCGGCATCGCGGGGTACCTGGCGCTGGTGCAGCTCGGCGTCTTCGGCCGGGCGTGGGAGCCCTTCTTCGGGACCGGCAGCGAGACCATCCTGCACTCGAGGGTCTCGCGCCTGCTCCCGATCCCCGACGCGGCCCTGGGCGCGGCGGGCTATCTGCTGGACGCCGCGAGCGGTGCCATCGGCGGACGCGCGCGCTGGCGAACGCAGCCGTGGGTGGTCGTCCTGTTCGGATTCGCCGTCGGTCCGCTCGGCGCGGTGAGCCTGCTGCTCGTCATCCTGCAGCCGGTGCTGTTCCAGGCCTGGTGCACGCTCTGTCTGGCGTCGGCGCTCGTCTCGTTGCTGATGATCGGTCCGGCCATGGACGAGTGTCTGGCCAGCTTGCAGTTCCTGGTACGGGAGCGTCGGGCCGGGCGGTCGGTCTGGCGGGCGTTCTGGGGAGGCGCGCCGTAGATGTGGGCGAGGGTGTGCGGCGCGCTGGCCGGGATCTGGCTGATGGCCGCGCCGTCGGTGCTCGGCTACGGCGGCGCCGCGCGGGTGAGCGACCTCATCGCCGGCCCGCTCGGGGTGAGCGCGGCGGTCATCGCCATGTCCCAGGTGACCCGGGCCGTCCGCTGGGCCACCCTGCCGCTCGGCGCCTGGGTCGTCGTAGCGCCATGGCTGCTGGGCGCGCCGGCCCGGGCGCGGGTGAGCGGACTGCTCGCTGGTGTCCTGCTCATCGGGGTGGCGCTGGTCCGGGGAGAGGTGCGCGAGCGGTTCGGCGGGGGCTGGGCAGCGCTCTGGAGGCGG
>DATAHW010000116.1:0-5725 GCA_036262935.1 Gemmatimonadales bacterium
CCGCTGGGCCACCCTGCCGCTCGGCGCCTGGGTCGTCGTAGCGCCATGGCTGCTGGGCGCGCCGGCGCGGGCTCGGGTGAGCGGCCTGCTCGCTGGTGTCCTGCTCATCGGAGTGGCGCTGGTCCGGGGAGAGGTGCGCGAGCGGTTCGGCGGGGGCTGGGCAGCGCTCTGGAGGCGGGGAGAGGCGTAAATCGGCGGATGCCTCGGTGCGATTCACCACGCTGGCGCCTACCCCGACTGTGCCACCATCTCCCGGATCCTTCGCACCCCCTCCAGCACCGCTGCCTCCTCCGGCCCGAACGAGAAGCGCACGTAATTCCGGAACCGCGAGGGCCGGCCGCTCCGTCGCTTGCCGGGATTCACGTCGAAGAACTCGCCGGGCACGCAGATGACCCGCTGCTCGAGCGCCCGCTGGAAGAACGTCATGCCGGTGTCGATGTCCGGCGGCAGCGAAGAGACATCTCCCCACCAGTAGAAGGTCCCCTCCGGCTCGAGGTCGAAGCGTACGCCCGCCGCGCGAAGCCCGTCGCCCAGGATCTTCCGCTTTCGCAGAAAGGCGCGGCGGATGGCGGCGGTCTCCGCCTGTACGATCGCGGGCGCGAGCAGGGGGACGGCGGAGCGCTGCAGCGGCTTGCTGCCGCCGCCGTCGAGAAACGAGCCGCTGCTCGACACGGCCTCGATGACCGGTCGCGGCCCCACGATCCAGCTTGTGCGCCAGCCGGGGTAGCGCCAGTTCTTGGTGAGACCATCGAACAGCACGACCGGATCGGCGTCCACGTCGTCCACGTGGCGCGCGGCGGAAACCGTGGCGGCCCCTTCCGCGGGGTCCGTCCAGATGTAGTGCGAGTAGAACTCATCGATCAGGAGCGTACACCCTACGCGCCGTGCCACGCCGACCCAGCCGTCCAGCTCGTCTCCCTGGATGACTCTGCCGGTCGGATTGCATGGGTTCGAGAGCAGCAGGGCGGAAAGACCCCGGCCGGTGATCTCGCGCTCGAGGTCGTCCAGCCCGAAATGGTAGCCCTTGTTGCCCTCCAGCAGGATCGGGATGGAGGTGAACAGCTTGAAGATGTCGAGCAGCTCCTCGTAGGCGGTGTAGTCGGGGAGAAAGTGGCCGAGGTTGATCTCGCCGAGCGCCGCGACGGCGCGGGTGAGCGAGGCGCGTCCCCCTCCGCAGATGCAGACGTTCAGCTCGGTGTACTGCGACCGCCTGCCCTGCCGATAGAGCCCGTTGTACAGCTCGGCCACCGCGCGCCGCAACTCCCAGATCCCCGGCACCGGCGCGTACTCCTGGTCGTCCACGCCGATTTCGACCTGGTGCACGCGCGGCGGCGCGCCCGGGAGCGGCCCCGTCTCCGGCTGCCCCTGGCCGAGGTTGCACCAATCCGGGTGACCATAGCGAAAGCCGCGGCGCGCCGCCTCGGCCATCACGTAAATGACGCCGGTAAACGGCACGGAGCGGAAGCCGGGAATGGCGGGCGATGTCATGGGCGTGAATAGTAGCTGAGGACGGCGCAGAGTCGCTTGCGACGCCCCCGCGTACGTCGTCCAGGGAAAATCCTGCTCACCCTCACGCCGGCGTCGAGCTCGCCCCAGCCAGATCCCTGGCTCCGCTCGCGATGACAGCGCCGCCCGGATGCACGTTCCGTCTTCCCGTCTTTCCGTCCTTCCGTCCTTCCGTCTTCCCGTCACAGCACTCGCCGCCCCACCCGAAGGCAGTACCGCGCATACCCTGGATATCGCTCGACCAGCCAGCGCTCCTCCGCCCGCGCCTTTGCCTCGAAGAACTGACGCGCGACAACGCCGACGATCAGCGCGAGCATCCAGTTGCTCCACGCGAGGGTATATCCCGCCAGAATGAGCACCACCCCGCTGTAGATCGGATGCCGGACGTGCGCGTACGCCCCCGTGGTCACCAGCGGCGCTCCCGGCAGCGGCTCCGTGCCCGGCGTGAGGCTCGGGCCGAGCGACTTCATCCCCCACACCGCCAGCCCGATCCCCGCGGCAGCGAGGAGCCCACCGGCCACACGAAGCCCGCGCGCGCCGACACTATTGAGCGCGAAATCGAAATCACCAAGATTGACGTATCTCGGCATGACCGGCGCGATCAGACCCACGAGCAGAATCAATACGATCTGCGCCCACACCCACGGGTCACGCGCCGCCTTGCCAAGGTCCATGGCGCCAATTTAAGGAGGATTGTCCCGACTGCCTGCCCGCTCGGCCGGCCCTATATTCCCCCAGCCCTCACCCGGAGCCCCCGTGTCGACGATCCTCCCCAGCCAGCACCAGCCAGCGTTGCCGCTCGACCGGCTCATCCTCCGCGATCCGCCCGGCGACGAAGCGATCGGGATGGACGTGCTCATCGTGGGTGCCGGACCCGCGGGGCTTGCCTGCGCCATCGAGCTGGCGCGGCTGGTCAAGCGCGACCAGGAAGCCGGCGGCGGGATGGCCGACCTCGAGATCGGCGTGCTGGAGAAGGCCGGCAGCCTCGGCGAGCACAACCTCTCCGGCGCGGTGGTGAACCCGCGCGCCCTCCAGGAGCTCTTCCCCGAGCTCGAGCCGTCCGACCTCCCCTTTCGCCAGCGTGTCCCGGACGAGGCGGTCTACTTCCTGAGCGGCGCCCGCGCGCAGCGGATCCCGACCCCGCCGACGATGCGAAACCGCGGCTATTACACCGCGTCCATCTGCGAGATCGTCCGCTGGCTCGGCGAGCGCGCCGAGGAGCTGGGCGTGAATCTGTTCGCCGGCTTCCCGGCGGACGCGCTTCTGGTGGAGGGCGACGCGGTACGCGGCATCCGGACCGCGCCGTCGGGTCTCGATCGCGAGCGCCAGCCCACCGGGACCTACACGCCGCCGACCGACCTGACTGCCCGCGTCACCGTGGTGGCGGAGGGGACGCGCGGACTGCTGGGCCAGGCCTGGCGGCAGTGGCAGCGCGTGCATTCGGCCAACCCGC
Source organism: Gemmatimonadales bacterium (assembly GCA_036262935.1). Classification (GTDB taxonomy): domain Bacteria; phylum Gemmatimonadota; class Gemmatimonadetes; order Gemmatimonadales; family GWC2-71-9; genus CAVVWJ01. The sequence continues at coordinate 2,960 of DATAHW010000116.1, forward strand.
AGCTCTTCGCCCTCGGCGTGAAGGAGCTCTGGGAGGTGCCGCGGCCACTGGGCGAGGTCGTCCACACGCTCGGGTGGCCGCTGCCCACAAACGCGTTCGGCGGAAGCTTCATGTACCCGCTCGGCCCCACGCAGGTGGCCATCGGCCTCGTCGTCGGCCTCGACTACCACGATGCGAGCCTCGACGTGCACGAGCTGCTCCAGCGGATGAAGCTGCATCCGCTGTTCCGGCGGCAGCTCGAGGGCGGCCAGCTCCTCGAATGGGGCGCGAAGACCATTCCGGAGGGCGGGTACCATGCGCTCCCGTCTCGCCTGAGCGGGGCGGGCGTGCTCTTCGCGGGCGACACGGTGGGACTGGTGGACGTTCCCTCGCTCAAGGGGATCCACTACGCCGTGCAGTCGGGAATGTACGCGGCGCGCGCCGCGTTCGCCGCGCTCAAAGCGGGCGACGTCTCCGCCCCCGCGCTCGCCGGCTACGATCGCATGGTGCACGAGAGCTATATCGTGGCCGACATGAAGCGAACCCGGAACATGCGCCTGGCATTCAAGGATGGCCTCTATGTCGGCGGACTCAAGGCCGGACTGATGACGGTCACCGCCGGCCGATTCCCGGGCGGGAAGATCGATATGACCGAGGACGCGCGGACACCGCGCGCCAGCTCGAGCCCCCAGCCGTTCACGCCGGACGGACGGCTCACGTTCAGCAAGGTGGACGCGGTGTTCAAGTCGGGGAACGCCACGCGCGACACGATCCCGACGCACCTCATCGTCGGTCGCGACGTGACGGGCGAGGTCGCCGATTTCTACTCGCACATGTGCCCGGCGGCCGTCTACGAGCGGGTGGGGGACGATCTGCGCGTGAACGCGCCGAACTGCATCGACTGCAAGGCGACGGACGTTCTGGGCCCGCGGTGGACGCCGCGGGAGGGCGGGAGCGGGCCCAGGTATCGATCCATGTAGCCGAGAGCGTTCCCGGCCGGCGTCAGCGGCAACAGGTCGTGGTGTGACTGCTGGTAGCCGGCGGCGCGAGGGCCGGCGGGCTGCACCACTCGCCGCTTCACGGGCTCAGCGCCTCGCGAGGAGCGTGTAGTCGAAGACGTAGGAGTGCTTCCCCTCCGCGATGATGATCTCCATCCCTCCGGCCAACCCGGCCAGCTCCCCGGTCCCTGAGTCCGGCACCACCGTGACGGTCAGGCGCGGCGTGCCACGCTCGAGCGTACCGCTGTGCTGGAGGACGAAGCTGCCGGTGCGTCCATGGAGGCTGCCGCGTACGCACTCGATCGCGACGTAGCCGGCCGACCCATTGACGGCGGTGGACGCGGCGAGCATCTGGCCATGGCTCGTGCCTTCGAGGTCGCCGTGGAACTGCTTGTCGATGGTGAGGCGGTCCGGCGGCGCGGCCTCGGCCCCTGCGTCCGGGGCCTGGGGAACCAGTTGCACGTCGAAGGTGCCGCGCGCATGTGCCATCGTTCAGTCCGGTGGCAGACCCGGCACTTCCAGCACCGGCCGGATCTCGACCGTGCCCAGCCGGGCGCCGGGAAGCCGGGCGGCGATCTCGATGGCTTCGTCGAGATTGCCCGCCTCGATCAGAAAGTAGCCGCCGAGCTGTTCGCGGGTCTCCGCGAACGGGCCGTCGGTCACGAGCCGCTTGCGGTCGCGTACGCGGACGCTGGTGGCCGTTGCCACCGGATGGAGCGGGGCGGCAGCGAGATACCGGCCGCCGGCGTCGAGCTCGCGCGCGAACGCGGCGGACTCGCCGTAGCACCGCTCCCGCTCCTCGTCGCTCCAGGCCTGCTCATCACCGTAGATCAGCAGCATGTATCGCATCCGATTTCCCCCCGGTGGATCAGCCGCCTGCCATTGCCCCGACCACCAGGAACGGCTCGGCTCCCGCCGCGACCGCGTCCGGCAGCGGCGCATCCGGCGGTTCGTGCGACAGATCCTGCTCGCACGCGAAGAATCGCACGAACGGCCGGCGTTGCTGCGTGCCATGGCCCCGGATGGTACCGCGGAGCACCGGATACCCGGCCTCGAGCGCGTCGAGCACCGAGCGAAGCGTGGCCGGAGGCGCGACCTCGAGCTGCACCTCCTCGGCCACGCGCGCCAGCGTCCGCAGGTGCTGCGGCAGGACCACCCGGATCATGCCAGCGTCTGCACTTCCACGGAGAGGACCGCCGGCAGGTCCCGGACGATGGGCGCCCACTTGTCGCCCGCACTGGCCGACGCGTAGACCTGCCCGCCGGTGGTCCCGAAGTACACGCCGCAGGGGTCGAGCGAATCCACCGCCATCGCATCGCGCAGCACGTTGACGTAGCAGTCCTTCTGCGGCAGGCCCTTGCTCAAGGGTTCCCATTCGTTCCCGCCGGCGCGGCTCCGGTATACGCGGAGCTTGCCCTCGGGCGGGAAATGATGCGAGTCGCTGGTGATCGGGACGACGTAGATGGTCTCCGGCTCGTGCGCATGGACGTCGATTGGAAAGCCGAAATCGGTCGGGAGGTCGCCGCTGACTTCGTGCCAGGAGTCGCCGCTGTCGTCGCTGCGCATCACGTCCCAGTGTTTCTGCATGAACAGTACGTCCGGCCGCGACGGATGCATGGCGATGCGATGGACGCAGTGCCCCACCTCAGCATCCGGGTCGGGAATGCCCTGTGATTTGAGGCCGCGGTTGACCGGGCGCCAGGTCTGGCCGCCGTCGTCCGTCCGGAACGCGCCCGCGGCCGAGATGGCGATGAAGATGCGCCTCGGGTCCTTCGGATCCAGCAGGATC
>DATAHW010000117.1:0-12171 GCA_036262935.1 Gemmatimonadales bacterium
ATGGTCCAGCGCGCGCTGGCCCGACGGGGCATCGGGCTCGAGGGAGTCGGCGCGGTGGCGCTGAGCGACGGGCCCGGCAGCTTTACCGGACTTCGGGTTGGGGCCGCGGTGGCCAAGGCGCTGGTGCAGGCACGCGGCCTCCCGCTGTGGACGGCGCCCTCGCTCCTGGTGCGAGCCGCCGGAGTCGCCGGGGAGGGCCGGACGGTGCTCGCCGTGACGGACGCCCTCCGCGGTGAGGTCTACGCGGCCGCGTACCGCTTCGAGGCCGACCGCATCCATCAGTCGCTGGCTCCCTCGGTCTACCATCCCGAGCGGCTGGTGGCCGGACCTCGCGCCCCTGATCTGCTCGTTGGTCAGGTGTCCGACTCGGCCGCCGCGATGCTCGAGGCGTGGGCCGGCAGCCGGATCATCGGGCCGCCTGAGGGCGCACCGCATGCGCGCGTCCTGCTGGATCTGGTGCACCGGCCGGGCGGCGCCATCCGGGTCGAAGCGGTGCAGGGTTGGGAGCCGAACTACGGTCGGCCCGCCGAGGCGCAGGCACGCTGGGAGACGGCGCATGGACGCCCGCTACCGGATTCGATCGGCAGTTCCGGCTGACGCCGCGGCGCTCGTGGCCATCGAGCGCCGCGCCTTCAGCGACCCGTGGAGCGAGGCGAGCTTCCGCGAGGCGCTCGCATCGTCGTGGAGCTTCGGTCTGGTGGTCGAGACGGGGCGGGGACTCGCCGGATACCTCATTGCCCGCGAGCTGGCCGGTTCGGGCGAAGTGCTCAACCTGGCGGTCGCGCCCGAGTTCCGCCGCCGCGGCATCGGCGGCGCGTTGCTCGAGGCGGGGGTGGCCGCGCTTCGCCGGCGCAGCGTGGACGAGGTGTTCCTCGAGGTGCGCGAATCGAACATCTCGGCGCAGGCTCTCTACGTAGGGCACGGCTTCCGTCCGGTGGGCCAGCGGGCGGCGTATTACCGGAATCCCCGCGAGGACGCGCTGGTCCTGCGGCTCGAGTTGAAACAGCGTGCGTGATTCCGCTGCGCTGAGCGTAACTTTGGTTGACGGAAGAACTTGCGGGGCCTACATTTTACCCGGGTCCACATCCGTGGCCCCACGCCAGAACCCTGGAGGTGCAAGTGAGCCGGAGTCTGAACAAAGCCATCCTGATCGGGAACCTCGGTGCGGATCCTGAGGTCCGCAGCACCTCGAACGGCTCCCGCGTGGCGACCCTCTCGGTCGCAACCAGTCGCCAGTGGAAAAACCAGAGCGGTGAGAAGCAGGAAAAGACGGAGTGGCACCGCGTGGTGCTCTGGAACAACAAGGGCTCGACGCTCGCCGACATCGCCGAGAAGTACTGCAAGAAGGGCGATAAGGTCTATGTCGAGGGAAGCATCGAGTACCGCTCGTGGCAGGACCGCGAGGGACAGACGCGCTACACCACCGAGATCACCGCGCGGGAGCTGATCCTGCTGTCGGGCCGGAGCGAGGGCTCCGACGCTCCGCTGTCCGCCCCGAGCAAGGTGGGCGCCACCTCCGCCGCCCCCAAGGGCAAGGAGTCATTCGAGGATTTCCCCGAAGCGCTCGACGCGGAGGACGACGACCTGCCGTTCTGATCCCCCGCGGCCAGGTGGCGGAGCCGGTGGGATCCGCGGATCCCACCGGCTCCTTGCGTGTGGGGCGGCGCTTCGCCAGAGCCCGCCGGCCACGGCCGGCCGCAGCAGGCCGTGCTGCCACCAGCTAAGCGTTGGGCGTGCAGGGCGTTAGCCAAGCCACCCGGCTCCGGTTTCCGCTGGCGTTGAACTTGCCTTTGCTGCCTCTGAACCGCTCCCGGTTCGCCGTGCCAGCTCCATCCTCGACACCACGTCGTTGGGAGATCCCGATGCCCCGTACGTTCCACTGGAAGTGGGTGGGCCTGCTCGCCGTGACCCTCGCCCCCGGTCGCGTATCGGCGCAGGCGGTCACGCCGGAGACCCACACCGTCCGCGAGGGCGATACGCTGTGGGATCTCGCCCGGCAATACCGCGGCGATCCGTTCCTCTGGCCCGACATCTACCGGATGAATACCAGCGTCGTGGAAGATCCGCACTGGATCTACCCGGGCGAAGTTCTTCACCTGGCCGGGGCCGACAGCGTTCCCTCGGTCCCGACGACCGACACCCCCGCGTCACCGGTTGCCGACGTCGGGAGCGCCGATTCCGCCGTCACCGTCGATTCCGCCGTGACCGCCGATGCGGGGCAGGCGGCGCCGCAGCAGTCGCTCGCACAGCTCACCGCCGTCTCGGCCAACCAGCCGGGCCAGGATGAGCCGAGCCTCTTCGGCACGCCGCGATCCCACATGATGGAGGAGACGCTCAAGGCGTATACCCATCAGCCGTACCGGGCGCTCCGGCGCAGTGAGTTCTACTCCTCGGGATTCCTGACTGAGCGGGAGGACCTGCCGTTCGGCAAGGTGCTCGGTCCGGTCGTCCCGGAGCAGATCAGCTCCAGCAGCGTCAACGCCACGGCGCTGCCGCTGTCGATCATCGCCATCGAAGCGCCGCGCGGCGCCGCCTACCAGATCGGCGACACCCTCCTGCTCCTCAATCTCGGACCGGAGCTCGCGTCCTACGGCGACGTCGTCGTGCCGACCGGGCTCGCGCGCGTGATCGACACGGTGCAGGGCCGCTATGTCGCCAACCTCGTGGCCATGTACGGACCCATCCGGAACGGCCAGCGGGTCCTGCCGGCCGAAAAGTTCACGCCCTCGGGCGAGGCCCACGCGGTGCCGGTCACCGACGGGGTGCACGCCACCTTCCTCGGCGGGACCGGGCGGCAGGACCTCAAGGCGCCCCAGATGGTGGTGTTCCTCGACAAAGGGCGCCGCGATGGTGTGTCCGCGGGCGATCTGTTCGAGATCCGCCGCCGCGCCGAGCGGCTGCCCGACGGCCGACAGCTCATCAACGACGTCATGGCCACGCTGCAGGTGGTGCACGTGCGCGACCGCACCGCGACGGCCCGTCTGATCAATGTCCTCTCGCCCGACATCGCGCCTGGTACCGAGGCGCTCCAGATCGCCAAGCTTCCGTCCTGACCTCCGGAAGCGGGGTGGTGGCACGGCGTCGGGGGGGCTCCCCGGCGCCGTGTCGCATTCCCGGTTCCTTCCCCGCCGCACGTATCTATATTGTGTCGGCGGTTCCTGTCGTTCGACATCCCCCGGTGGAGAGACCATGGCGAGACGCGGCGCATGAGCGGGCGGGTATTGGTGACTGGCGGCGCCGGGTTCATCGGCTCCCACGTGGCGGAGGCGTTTCTGAAGGATGGATGGGACGTGGTCGTGCTCGACGATCTGTCGCGCGGTCACGAGCAGAACATTCCCCAGGGAGTGCGGTTCGTCTGTGCCGACATCCGTTCGGCCGAAGCCCGGCGCCTCGTCGCCACCGGGAAATTCGACGCCCTCAACCATCACGCGGCCCAGATTGACGTGCGCTTCTCGGTGGAGTCCCCCTCGGTTGACGCGGGGATCAACGTCGTCGGCCTGGTGAACCTGCTCGAGGGCGCGGGCGAAGGCGGCGTGAAGCGCGTGGTGTTCGCGAGCAGCGGCGGCGTGGTGTACGGCGATCCCGAGGTCATTCCGACTCCGGAGACCGCGCCCAAGCTGCCGGTCTCCCCCTATGGCGTGAGCAAGCTGGCGGGCGAGTACTATCTTCGTGCCATCGGCGCGCTCCGCGGGTTCGAGGGCGTGGCCATGCGCTACGCCAACGTCTTCGGTCCGCGGCAGGATCCGAAGTCGGAGGCGGGTGTGGTGTCGATCTTCGTCTCGCGGCTGCTGGAAGGACGGAAGCTCACCGTGTTCGGCGACGGCCGGCAGACGCGCGATTACGTCTTCGTGAAGGACGTCGCCCGGGCCAACGTCCTGGCCACCACCGCCCGCCTCCCCGCTTCGGCCGACTTCAACGCGCCGGCCTTCAACATCGCCACGTCCATCGAGCGCAACGTCCGGGAGCTCGCGGAATCCGTGGGGCAGGTCATGGGGCAGCAGCCGGAGCTCGAGTTCGCTCCGCCCCGGCCGGGCGAGCTGTTCCGGAGCGCGCTCGACACGAGCAAGGCGAAGGCGGTGCTGGGCTGGGCGCCGGAGTGGACGTTCGACGACGGGCTCCGCCAACTGGTCGACTGGTTCCGGAAGGAGGCCCGGTGACGCTGCAGACCGCTGGGGCGGTGCCGCGCGGGGCAGTCGAGCTGGTCCTGACCGCGAGCACCGAGACGAAGATCGTTCTGGGCATCACCGCGCTGTTCTCACTGGTCTCCTGGTTCATCATCGTGCTGAAGTGGTGGCAGTTCCGGAAGCTGAACCGGCAGGCGGACCGGTTCTTCGCCGAGATGGAGCGCACGACGCGGCTGCAGGACGCCTACCACGCCGTCATGAAGCAGCCGCCGTCACCCTACAACCGGCTCTTCCGCGAAGCGATCACCTTTTATTCCGAGCTGCGGCCGGGCGCGCTGCGGGAGGAGCGGGGCGCCGACCGCAGCTCCCTCACCACCACCCAGCTCGAGGCGCTCAAGATGGTCCTCGGGAAGGAAGTGGCCGCCGAGCGCGACCTGCTGGGCCACTACATCCCCTGGCTCGCGACGATCGGCTCCGTGAGCCCGCTGCTCGGGCTGCTGGGCACCACGCTCGGCATCATCAACGCCTTCACCGGCATCGCGACCAAGGGCTCGGGCAACCTGGCGGCGGTCGCGCCCGGGGTCGCCGAGGCGCTGGTGGCGACGTTCGGCGGCCTGGCGGCGGCCATTCCGGCGGTCATTGCGTACAACCTGTACGTCAACCGTGTCCGGCTCTTTGCCGGCGAGCTCGAGGGGTTTGCCAACGAATTGATCGGTACGATGGCCCGGGAGGGGCTGCTCTAGGTGTCTGCCGGATTGGGCGGGGGGCTGGGCAGCCAGCGGGGTGAGTTGCCGCTCATGGCCGACGTCAACGTCACCTCGCTGGTGGACGTGATGCTGGTGCTCCTGATCATCTTCATGATCACGGCACCGATGATGCAGGGCGGCGTCGACGTCGAGCTGCCGCGCGCCGAAGCGCGGCCGCTCTCCCCGAAGGAGGGGATGGTGGTCACCGTCAACCGCGACGGCCGCATCTTCGTCGACCAGACGCCGGTCTCCTACAACGATTTTCGCGTGACCTTCCGCTCCCTCGTGACGACACGGAAGCCCACCGGAGTGTACCTCCAGGCGGACACGCGCGTGCCCTACGGGCAGGTGGTCCGGGTCCTGGCCATCATCCGCGGCGCCGGGATCCAGAATGTGGGCCTAGTGGCGGCGGAGGAAGAGACGCGGTGATCGTTCGCGCCGACCGTGGCCGCCCGCCGGGGACCACGGTAGGACTGATCGGGACCGTTCTGGTGCATGCCGCGGCCGCGGCGTTCGCGTTCACCCAGGCGAGCCCGGTCAAGGCCGGCCCGCCGTCCTACGCCGTCGAGCTCGTGGCCGCGCCGGCTCCGGCGCCGAAGCAGCGGCTCGCGCGTGAGGCGGTCCCGACACCGCCGCCGCAGGAGAAGCCGGCGCCGGTCAAGCCGCTGCCCAAGCCCAAGCCGCCGAAGACACCGCCGGCCCCGGAGCCCAAGCCGCCACCGACCGAGACCGAGCGTGAGCCCCCGCCCAAGACCGCGGCGCCGGTCACACCGGTCCCGGGCGAGACGCCGAGTACGGGGACCGATGTCGCCACGATCAAGACGCCGGGACTGCAGTTCCCCTTTCCGGAGTACCTGCGGAACATCGTGACCCAGGTGTACCGCAGTTGGGACCGCGACGCGGCCGGCCAGAACAGCTTCGCCGAGATCAGCTTCCTCATTCTCCGGGACGGTTCAGTGCGCGACATTCGCTTCGTCACCCGCTCGGGCAGCTTCAGCTTCGACCTCGGCGCCCAGGGCGCCATCGAGGCGGCGGGAAACGCCCGCGCGTTCGGCCCGCTCCCCGATGGCTGGGATGCCGACGTCCTGCCCGTCAGCTTCTACTTCAAGCCGATCTCGCGATGACCCGACTGCTCGCCTGCGTGACCGCGCTGGCCGTGCTGGCGCCGCTCGCTCCGGTCCGTTCCACCCGCGCCGCCGCCCAGGACACCAGCCAGGTCAAGGAAGGCGTCCGGGTCGGCGTGGAATACCAGCCCGGTGTGCGGCCCGGCCTGGTGGTGCTGCCCGGCGCCGGGCTCGATTCCGTCCGCGCCATTATCCGCCGCGACCTCGACTTCAGCGACCGTTTCGAGATGATCACGGTCGCCGACGCGCCGTCCGGGCCCGGCAGCTCGGGCGCACCGGGGGGCGCCGTCAACTACGGCATCTATCGGGCGCTCGGTGCGTCGTTCGGCGTCGAGTTGCTGGAGGCGCCGGGCGGGGTGACGGTGCGCCTCCACGACGTCAGTGCCTCGCAGGTGCGGAACCAGCAGGCGTTCAGCCTGCCGCCCGCCACGGACGCGGGCTTCCGGCTCGCGGTGCACCGGGTGGGCGACGAGGTGGCGCGCTGGGCCACGGGGACGGAGGGCATCGCCGCGAGCCGGCTGCTCTTCGTCGCCGGCGGGCGGGTCTACCGGGTGGACAGCGACGGGGAGGACATCGTGCCGCTCACGCCGGCCGGGCAGACCTCGCTCTCGCCCACGTGGTCGCCGGACGGACAGCGCTTCGCCTTCACGCTGCTGGGCGCGGGGCGCGGGGGCGTGATGGTGCAGGGCATCGCCGGCGGTGCCGTGCAGCAGGCCCCCGGCACGGCGGCCGGACTCAACATCACCCCCGCTTTCTCGCCGGACGGGCGCCTGCTGGCCTACGCGCACTCCGACGAGAGCGGCACCGACGTCTATCTCGCGAACATCGCCGATCGTTGCTGCGCGCAGCGCTTGACCGTAGGACGCTTCGCGGACAACTTATCTCCAACGTTTTCACCAGATGGCCGCCGCATCGCGTTCGTCTCCACCCGTGCGGGGCCGCCCCAGATCTACGTCATGGCCGCCGATGGGACCGATCAGGAGCTGCTCGCGCCGTTCGATTACGGCGCGACGGGCAGCTCCAACGCGCCCGAGTGGTCGCCCGATGGGGCCAATGTCGTTTTCCATCGTGAAGTGTCCGGCAGTCCGCAGCTCTTCGTCGTCAGCGTGGCGGGGAGGCGGGTCCGGCAGCTTACGTCGTCCGGCCGCAACGAGGACCCGACCTGGGCGCCCGACGGCCGGCACGTCACCTTCGTGTCCGACCGGAGCGGCCGTCGGCAGCTCTGGGTCATCGATCTGGAAACCGGTCGCGTGCGCCAGCTCGATACGCCGGGCGCGGCGCGGCTGCCTGCTTGGTCCCGCCGCCTGAGTCGGACCGCCGTCGCCCCCTAACCTCGAACTCGGAGTGATGATGCGCGCTAATTCCCTGATGCTGCTCCTGGCCTCCGCCGCGCTCGCCGTCGCGTGCGGCGGAAAGCCCGCGCCGGAGGAGCCGGCGCCCCAGCCGACCCCTGCGGCGGCCCCGGCCCCGGCACCCGCCCCGGTCGACGATAGTGCCGAGCGCGACCGGTTGGATCGGGAGCGACTGGCGCGCGAGGCGGAGGAGCGCGCCAAGGCGGTGGCGGCGGACCTGGCCATGATGATCAACTTCGATTACGACCAGGCCACCGTGCGCCAGACCGATCAGGCCACGCTCGACCGGAAGGCCGCCGTCCTGGCCGCCAATCCGAACGTCAAGCTCCAGATCAGCGGGCACGCCGACGAGCGCGGCTCGGACGAGTACAATCTGGCGCTCGGCAACCGCCGCGCCGCCGCGGCCAAGCGCTACCTCGAGAACAAGGGGATCGACGGCTCGCGTCTGGACGTGGTGTCCTATGGCGAGGAGCGGCCGCTCAACCCCGGCCACGACGAGGCCGCCTACGCCCAGAACCGCCGGGACGAGTTCCAGGTGACGGCGGGCGGCGATAACCTCGTCGCGCCGCAGTGAGCTCCCGGCCGCGGCGCCTGTGCGCCCAGCTCGCCGCGGGCTTCGTTGCCGTGGCGAGCCTGGGGGCCTGCGTCAGCAAGAGCGACGTGCAGATGGTGCAGGGCGAGGTGGCCCTGCTCCGGGCCGAGACGCTGCGGCGTGACTCCACCCGGGCGGCGCAACTGGGCGAGGTGATCCAGCTTCAGCAGCGTATCATGGATTCGCTCGCCGTGAGCCGCCGGACCGTGGGGCAGCTCAAGGGCGACATTGCCTCCGATCTGTACAACATCCAGCAGCAGCTCGTGCAATTGCAGGAGCTCACCGGGCAGAGTCAGCAGCGGCTGAGCGAGCTCCACACCCAGCTCGAGGCCCGCGGCGCGCAAATCGAGGCGTCGCCCACCGGCGCGCCGCCCGCGCCGGGCGACAGCGCGCAGCCCGAGTCCGCCGGATCGGCCTCGGCCGACCAGATGTACGAGGCCTCGCTGGCGCAGCTTCGCCGCGGCAGCACCGCTACCGCGCGGCTGGGCCTGCGCGAGATGCTCCGCACCTACCCCACCAGCCCGCGCGCGCCCGACGCGCTCTATTTCATCGGACAGAGCTTCGCGGCGGAGAACCCGGACTCGGCCGCGGCCTACTACACGCAGGTGGTGGAGAAGTACTCGTCGTCCCCCCGGGCCGGCTCGGCCCTCTACAACCTGGGTCTCCTCGCCGAGCGCCGGAAGGACACGGCCAAGGCGCGGGAGGCCTACCAGCGCGTGGTGCAGCAGTACCCGCAATCCGACGAGGCCGCGCTGGCTCGCGATCGACTGAAGGCGCTCGGGCGCTAAGCCCCGGGCGCCGCCGCCCCATGACCGGCCCTGCCGGGGAGATGCCCTTCCTCGATCATCTCGAGGAGCTGCGCTGGCGCATTCTCCGCTCGCTCGGGGCCATCGTGGTGGGCTTCGGCCTGGGCCTCTGGCTGGTCCAGCACTTCCAGCTCGTCAACCTGCTCAAGCAGCCGATCGCCCCCTACCTCACCGGCGCCGGCGGGAAGCTGGTCGTGACCAGCCCCACCGATCCGGTCATGATCGTCTTCAAGCTCGGCTTCGGGGTCGGGCTGGTTCTCGCGTCCCCCATCATCCTGTGGCAGCTCTGGGCGTTCCTGGCGCCCGCGCTGTACGCGCGCGAGAAGCGGGCGCTGGTGCCGGCGCTGTTCGTCGGCCTGGTGCTGTTCCTCACGGGGGCGGTGCTGGCCTACCTCTTCGTCGTGCCCCAGGCGCTCCGGGTGCTGTTCAGCTTCCAGACCGAGGCCATTCAGCCGTTCATCACCTACGACGCCTACTTCGACTTCGTCCTGCAGGTGGTGCTGGCGCTGGGTCTCTCGTTCGAGCTCCCGCTCGTCATCATCCTGCTCGCATGGCTGGACGTGATCGGGCCCCCGGAGCTGGCGCGCTTCCGGCGCTTCGCCGTGGTGGGCGCATTCATCGCGGGCGCGGTGCTCTCCCCCGGCACGGATCTCGTGTCGATGATCATGATGACCATCCCGCTCCTCCTCCTGTACGAGGTGGGCTACGCGGGGAGCGTCGTCATCAGCCGCCGGCGCCGGAAGGCGGCCGCGCTCGCCGGGCTGGTGCTGCTGGCCCTGGGGCTCGGCGCCACGCCCGGCGCGGCCCAGGTTCCCGCGCAGCAGCCGCGCCCGCCGGTGCGGGCGGTCCGCCGCGACTCGCTGGGTGATACCACCCGCACGCGGCCCGGCCAGGCGCTCGACAGTGCCACCGCGGGCCGGCTGGGGATCCCGACCGCGCCCAGCCGGAGCTTCGGGCCCGAGGACTCCGTGCTCAAGGCGCTGAAGGAGCGGCCGGGCTACCAGTCCACGCGCTATCGCGCCGACTCGGCCACGGTCTTCATCGAGGGGCAGCGGGTGCTGCTCGAGGGCGAGGCCCTGACCGAGCGGCAGGGCGCGCTGCTCGAGGCCGACACCATCCGCTATCAGCAGGAAAGCTGTCTGCTCGACGCGAGCGGGAGCCCGCGGCTCTTCGATCGAGGCCAGGTGCTCGTCGGGGAGGGGATCCGCTACGACACCTGCCGCCGCCGCGGCGTGGTGAGCGACGCGCTGACCAACTTCACCGAGGGGTCCACGGTCTGGTTCCTCCGCGGCAGCGTGGCGCAGGACTCGAGTTCGAGCCGCATCTACGCCGGCTCGAGCGAGATCACCAGTTGCGACCTTCCGACGCCGCACTACCACTTCAGTGCCCGCCAGGTGAAGTGGGTCTCCAAGAACGTGATGGTGGCGCGCCCGGTGGTGCTCTACGTGCGCGACGTCCCGATCCTCTGGCTGCCGTTCATCTTTCAGGATGTCCGCCCGGGCCGGCGCTCGGGCATTCTGGTGCCCCAGTTCGGTCTCAACGACCTGGTCCGGCCGACCCGAACCTACAACCGCCAGGTCACCAACATCGGCTACTACTGGGCACCGAACGATTACGTCGACCTCACCGGCCGGCTCGATTGGTTCGCCAACCGGTATGTGCAGTATGGCGTGAGCGGCCAGTACCGCTGGCTCAACCGGTTCATGGATGGTGCCGTGGGGTTGAACGAGCAGCGCCAGGTCGGCGGCGGCTCCGGGCTCACCTTCCGCTGGGACCACCGCCAGCAGTTCAACCTCTCCACCAGCCTCAACTTCAACGTCAACTACGCCAGCAACACCGCGGTCATCCAGGGGAATGCCATCGATCCGCTGCAGAACACGCAGCAGATCACCAGCTCGCTCAACTACTCCAAGCGATTCTCCTGGGCCACGCTGACGCTGGGCGGCAACCGGCGGCAGAGCCTGACCGACGGCAGCGTGCAGCAGCTCCTGCCGGCCGTGACGCTCTCGCCGGTGCCGATCGCGCTGGGGTCGAACATTACCTGGTCACCTGGACTGAGCTACACCAACAACACGACCTCGAGCCCGTCCGCCGACACCCTGTTCCGGGTCCTCCCCGGCGGGCTGCTGGACACCCTGGCGCTCGACGGCAGCACGCGGGTGACCGCGCTCAGCCTGGATACACCGCTCCGCCTCGGCGGCTTCAACTGGCAGAACTCGGTTCAGATCAACGACCAGAATTCGAAGGCCCCGCAGCAGACCACCTTCCTGGCCGACAATCCGGCGACGCCGGATCCGACTGACAGCATCCAGGTGCGCCGCACCTCGCTCGGCGATTTCGAGAGCTCGATCGACTGGGACACCGGCATCAATCTGCCCGTGCTGTTCCGCGGCTCCTGGAAGCTCCAGCCGGTGGTCGGGGTGGGGAACTCCACGTCGGGGCCGTTCGCCATCCGGAACCGGAATACCAACGGGAGCTTCGTCCGGCAGGGGAAGCGGCTGAGCTTCGGGGCCACCGCGGCGCCGACGCTGTTCGCGTTCTTTCCCGGCATCGGGCCGCTGAGCCGCATCCGGCACAGCTTTTCGCCGACCATCGTCTGGAACTACCAGCCGGCGGCGAACGTGCCCGAGGAGTACGCCCGTGCCGCCGCCCAGCCGGGACAGCCGATCGTGCTGCGGAGCGACGCCACCCAGCGCGTGACCGTTTCGCTGGCGCAGAGCTTCGAGGGGAAGCTCCAGCCGCGCGGCCCCGACACGACCGGGGCCGAAGCCCGGAAGATCCGGCTGCTCAGCCTCACCACCAGCAGCCTCAGCTACGACTTCGAGCAGGCCAAGAAGCCGGGGTTCACCGGCTGGGTCACGCCGACGATCACCAACTCGATCCTGAGCGACCTGCTCCCCGGCTTCAATCTCAGCCTTACGCACGATCTCTGGCGCGGCACGGTCGGTTCCGACACGGCCAAGTTCAGCCCGTTCCTGCAGAACGTGAGCGCGAGCTTCGCCATCTCGGGCGGGCTCTTCCGTTCGATCGGATCCATCTTCGGAATCGGCGGCAAGTCCGGCACCGAGACGCGGGGTGGCCCGGAGGTACCCAGCTCCTATATCGCCGAGTCGGGCCGGCGCACGCGGCCGGGCTCGTTCTTCACCAGCACCCAGGCGCCGCTGCAGCGGCCCGGCCGGAACTTCACGGCCAACTTCAATTATCAGCTCACGCGCACCCGCCCGGTGAGCGGGGTGACCGGGCTGCCCACGCCCGGCAGCCGGCAGAGCCTCGGGTTCAGCACCAACTTCTCGCCCACGCCATTCTGGTCGCTGTCGTGGTCGTCGCAGTACAACATCACCGACGGGAAGTTCGAGTCGCAGGTGGTGCGGCTCGAGCGCGAGCTGCACGAGTGGCGCGCGGGCTTCAACTTCGTGCAGAACCCGAA
>DATAHW010000118.1:0-6196 GCA_036262935.1 Gemmatimonadales bacterium
AACGCGAGGAACGCGGCCGTCCCCAGGCCCGCGGCGAAGTTCTCGAACAGGGCCGCGGCCGTGATGGGCGTCTTGCCCGCAGCCGCGCTGGCGGCGGCCGCGTAGCCCAGACTCGACATGAGCTGTACCAGGCCCAGCGACCAGAGCGCGTGGAAGATGCCGACGCGCGTCGCGATCACCCCGCCGAGCGTGGCTCCCAGCAGCGTCGCCAGCAGCCGCCCCGTGGTGAGTGCCGCGATCTGGTCCAGCGAAAAGCCGCTCGCCACCCAGAACGGCTTGGTCATCGGCTCCATCGCCGAAACGTCCAGCTTGAACAGGAGCGCGAAGGCCACCACCGCCCAGATCCCCGGCCGCGCGAGGAGCGAGCGGATCGGCTCGGCCAAGGTCGGCGGCTTCGAGTCGCGCCGCGGCGACGGCAGTATCAGCGTGGTGGCGGCGAGGAGCGCCAGCAGCGCCGCGCCCGCGAGGAACCCCGCGCGCCAGCCGTACCGCGCCGCCACCCACACCAGCAGCGCGCTCGAGATGAAGCTCGCGCCGCGGTAGGCGCCGATCCGCACCGAGTTCGCCACGCCGAGCTCGCGCCCGTGTGTCGTCTCGATGGTGTAGGCGTCGATCGCGATGTCCTGCGTGGCGGAGAGCGTGACGTAGAAGAGCAGCAGCAGCGTGAGCTGGCCGGCGTGCCGCGCGGGGTCCGCACCCGCCAGCACCGCGGTCGTGACGGCCAGGAGCCCGAGGCAGATCCGGATCCAGAGCCGCCGGCTTCCCAGCCGATCCACCAGCGGCGCCCACAGGAACTTGAGCACCCACGGGAGCGACGCGCCGGACGCGAGCCCGATCCCCGCCAGGCTCATCCCCGAGGCGGCGAGCCAGACCGGCACCGTTTCGGTGAAGAAGAAGTAGGGAATGCCCGACGCGAACGACAGCGCCGCCAGCCAGCCCAGCCGGGTGCCGAGCGGAGCCTCGGTGGGACCGTTCAGAGCCAGACCGCGAGTACGATGGCGATGAGGCAGAGCACCACGGCGATCACGAGCAGCGCGTGGCCGCGGCCGCCGCTGCTCGGGGGGGGCGGCACCGGGGCCGGAGCGGGCGCCGGCGGCTCGGGGGGCGGAGCCGCGATCTCGTCGTCGGAATCCCGGCCCCCCAGCCGGTAGACCGAGTGGCCCACGTCTTCCGCCGTGCCGGGCTCCGGCAGCCCCTCCCCGTCGAAGTGGGCGGCCACGGCGGTGATGTTGTCGGGACCGCCGCGCTCGTTGGCGAGGTCGATGAGCGCGGAGCAGAGCGCCGACAACTCCGGATGCTTCCTGGTGAGCGCGGAGAACTCCTCGCGCCGCACCAGCCCCGAGAGCCCGTCGGAGCAGATGATCAGCGTATCGCCCCGGCGGAGCGGCTGGTGGGTGAGGTCGACCTTCACGCGCGGGTCGGGACCGAGCGCCTGGAGGATGATGTTGCGCCGCTCGCTCTGCTCGGCTTCCTCTTCCGTGAGCTCGCCGGCGTCCACCAGCCGCTGCATGAGCGACTGATCCTTGGTGAGCTGGATGGCCTCGCCGTGGCGCACCAGGTAGGCGCGGCTGTCGCCGACCTGCGCCAGATAGAGGTCGCCGTCGCTGACGCCGGCGGCCGTCACCGTCGTTCCCATCCCCCTGACGTCGGGGTGCTCGAAGGCGTAGGTATGGATCTTCTGGTTGGCCAGCTCCACCGCTTCCTTCATCCGGAAGGCGAAGCGCGCCGGCGAGACATCCGCGTCCGTGGCCCAGGCCGTGGCCATGTGCTGGTAGATCAGATCGGCGGCCATGGCGCTGGCCAGCTCGCCCGCGGCGGCGCCGCCCATGCCGTCGGCTACCATGAAGAGTGACCCGCGCGGCCCGACCTCGTGGCAGCGGACCTCGGGTTGGAGGCTCGCGTTGCCCGTGCTCAGATCGGCGACGAGGAACGTATCCTCGTTGTGGTCCCGGGCTCGACCAAGATCGGTCTTGCCGAACACCGAGACCCGGACCGGCCCGCGCGTCACACGTACTCCGATGGTCAGGGATGTCGAGAGTGTGACGAATCTAGGAGGGGTCAGAAGGAGCGTCAACGTCCGCTTGTCGTAAGTCTCAGTGAACGTGTACCTTGCAGCCATGCTCTCCAACCGGCTCGCGCCCCGGGCCGTCGCGGTCGTATTCGGCCTGCTCGCCGGCGGGTGCGCCCGCCGTGCGGCGCCCCCTTCCATCCCGGAGCCCGAGACGCGTGCGCTCGGTGCGGCGCCCGCCATCATGCCCGGGCTGCCACCCGTGCCCCGGGTCCGCGGTCCGCTCGCGCTCAGCGTCACGTATCCGCCGCCCGATGCCCGCGTGCAGGTGCGCGACTCGACCTTTCTGTTCGGCTCCGCCGGGACCGGCGATGCCCAGGTCACGGTGAACGGCCAGACGGCCCGCGTGTGGCCCAACGGCGCGTGGCTGGCGTGGGTGGCCCTGCCGCCGGACAGCCTGATGCAGCTCCGGATCGAGGCCCGCACCCCGACCGATTCCGCCGCGCTCGACTACCCGCTCCGGCGCGCCGTGCCCGATGCCGGCCGGCTCACGGTGGGCTCGGTCTGGCTGGACTCGCTCTCGCTCGCGCCGACCGGCCGGGTGTGGCTCGGGCGCGATGAGTATCTCACCCTCACCGCCCGCGCCAGCCCCGGTGCGGAGGTGCGGCTCCGGCTCGCGGACGGCACCACCGTGCCGCTGATGGCCCAGCCGCAGCTTCTCGCCGTTCCCGAGGCGGTGCGGGCCTTCGATCGCGACACGGCCAGCCTGGTCACGCCCGTCGTCCGCGACCGCTACGTGGGCCTCCTCCGCGGGCGGGCCGTCGGGCCCGATCCCGGCCCCGTCCTGCCGCTCCCGTTCAGCCTTGCCGCGGCGGACAGCTCCTGGGCCATGCTCGAGGCGATCTCGGGCGCCGATACCGCGCGGGTCCGCTGGCCGCTCCAGGTGGCCGTCCTCGATACCCTTCCCGCCGTGGCCGAGCTCGACGATGACAGCGCCCATACCGGCCTGACCGACAGCGTCACCGTGGGGCGCGCGCTCCCGGGGGGCACCTACGCCTGGTTCTTCCCCGCCGGCACCCGCGTCGCGGTAACCGGCCGCCGGAACGGCGAGCTCCGCCTCCGGCTCTCGCGGGGCGCGGAGGCGTGGGTCTCCGCGGCCGATGCCCGGCCGCTCGGCCTCGGCGATCCGGCGCCCCACGCCGTCGTGGGCTCGGTGACGCTCACGCCCGCACCGGATCGCGCGACCGTCCGCATTCCGCTGAGCCAGCGCGTCCCCTACCGCATCGAGGAGAATGGACGGTCCCTCTCGATCCGGTTCTACGGCGCCGTGGGCGACGTGAACTGGATGCGCTACGGGCCGGCCGATTCGCTGGTGGAGCGGATGAGCTGGCGGCCGGAAGCGGCCGACGAGGTGAGCCTCACGTTCGACCTCCGCCTCCCGGTCTGGGGCTACCGCGCGCGGTGGGAGCGCACGGATCTCCTGCTCGACATCCGCCGGCCGCCCGCCATCGACGCCAACAGTCCGCTCCGCGGCCGGTTCATCGCCGTGGATCCCGGCCATCCACCGGGGGGAGCCACCGGCCCCACCGGCCTCCGCGAAGCGGAGGCGAACCTGGCCGTGGGCCTGGAGCTCCGCCGCCTGCTCGAGCAGGCGGGCGCGCGGGTCCTGATGACGCGCACCTCGGACTCGGCGGTGGACCTTCGGCCGAGGGTGCTGGCGGCGGAGCGCGCGGGGGCGGAGGTGCTGATCTCGATCCACAACAACGCGCTGCCCGACGGGATCAATCCCTTAGTCAACAACGGGAGCAGCGTCTATTACAATCACCCGCGCGGCATCCCCTTGGCCGCGGCCATCCAGGCCGCGCTGCTCCGCCGGCTGGGCCTTCGCGACCTCGGCATCGGCCGGGGGGACCTGGCGCTGGTGCGGGGCACGTGGATGCCTTCGGTGCTCACCGAAGGACTCTTCATGATGCTGCCCGACCAGGAGGCGGCGCTCCGGAACGTGCAGGGCCAGCGGAGCTATGCGCAGGCGGTGCTCGACGGGCTGCGGGCCTACCTCGCCGAGTATGCCCGCCACGAGTAGCCGGTGTGGTCTGCCGCCCCGCGACGACGTCTCCTAGGCCGTCCGCATGAGAGGGTTACGTTGATGGGTTCCCACGGCCCGCGTCTCGCGCCGTTGGCGGTCGCGCTGCTCCTCGCCGCCGTTCTTCCCGCCCGACTGCACGCGCAGGCCCCGCCCGACCGGGCAGAGCTGGAGCGCTTCCGCGACTCGCTGGCCGGCACGGCCGATTCGACCGGGCTCCTCGGGCTCGAGCGCCGGATGATCGAGGTGGCCAAGGCCGACCGCAACAACGCGCTCGTCCACCTCAAGCTCGGGTTCCTCTCGCTCCGGCTGGGCGATCTCGGCGGCCAGTCGCACTTCGACGACGCGGCCTCCGAGTTCCAGTGGGCCATCGATCTCCAGCCCGGCTGGCCCTACCCCTGGTACGGAATGGGGTTCGCCGAGTTCGGGGTGGGGGATTCGCAGATCTCGTTCGTCACCGGGCTCAAGACCATGCTGGGCAAGGACGCGCTCACCCGGTCGGCGATGGCCTTCGCCAAGTCGGCCGAGGTGGATGCGAGCTTCGTCCGCGGGCTGGTGGAGCTGGCCAACACGGCGCTCCGGCAGCGCGTCAACATCAAGCTCGGCGTCGCGCTCGACGCCCTCCGGCGCTCGGCCGCCACGCCGGCCGGCCGCGACCCTCAGGTGCTCCTCGCCCGCGGCCGCGTGGAGCGCGAGGTGGGTGACGGCGACTCCGCGCTCGTCGCCTTCCGCGGCTACCTCGAGCGCGGCTCCAGCCGGAGCCTGGGCCAGCTCGAGATCGCCCGCACGCTCTTCCTGCTTGGCCGCTTCGACGGCGTCGAGCCCTACTACGAGGCCGCCGCGTCGAACGATCCCGCCACCGTCGCGGGCTTCCGCGCCGACCTCGCGCCGATCGCCTCGGACAGCGTGCTGCGCGAGTTCGACCGCCAGGCCGGCCCTCGCCGGGCCCAATATCTCCGCCGGTTCTGGTCGCAGCGCGATCGCGCCGAGCTCCGGTCGCCCGGCGAGCGGCTGCGCGAGCACTACCGCCGCCTGTTCTACGCCCGGAAGAATTTCCAGCTCACCGCCCTCAACCGCCACTACGATATCGTCGAGCGCTATCGCTCCGGCAGCCGGGACTTCGACGACCGCGGCGTGATCTACATTCGCCACGGCGAGCCATCCAGCCGGGCTACCTACGCCGCGCCCGGCCTCGAGCCCAACGAGTCGTGGCGCTACAACCGGCCCGAGGGCGACCTGCTGTTCCACTTCGTGGCCCGCGAGGACGTACAGGACTTCAAGCTGGTGGAAAGCTTGTTCGACGTGCTCGGCTTCAGCCAGCAGATCGCGCTGCGGGAGGACAAGGCGGGGCAGAACCCGGTCGCCGAGCAGCTGCTGTTGTCCCGAGAGCAGCTCTCACCGATCTACGGGCGGCTGCAGTCGGCCGGGCAGATCGGGAGCGGACAGTATCAGGCCGAGGAACGGCGGATGGGGCAGGCCAGCATCGCGGTCGGCACGACGACCGACAGCTACCAGCTTCGCTTTGCGCAGGACCTGCGGGTGCGAAGCGACGTGCTTGCGGTAGGACACGATTCGGCGGGGTCGCTGGTGCAGATCACCTATGCCATCGCGGGCAAGGGTCTCGAGCCCGTCACCGTCACCCGCGGCTACCTCTACTCCGTCCGCGTGCGCTTCGAGGCCAACGACCTGAGCGGACACGTGGTCGCCGCCCTGGACACGACGCGGCACTTCGTCGCCCCCGAGCCGGTGCCGGATGGCGAGCACCTGGTCGGCCGCGTGGCGGTGCCGGTGCCGTCGGGCCGGTACGAGTATCGGCTGGCGATCCAGCAGGGCGAGGACGCCGGCATCGTGCTGCCTCGGGATACCGTGCGCGTGAACGAGGGGCCGAACGGCCTGTCGCTCAGCGACCTTGTGCTGGGCAGCCGGAGCGCCAACCTGACCTGGCGGCGGAGCGAGCAGGATACCGTGCTGTTCAACCCGCTGCAGACTTTCAAGCGCAGCGACGAGATGCAGCTGTACTACGAGGTGAGCGGACTGCAGAGCGGCACATCCTACGAGGTTCGCCTGGCGATCAAGCGACAGGGCGGGGGTGGCGGGCTGATCCA
>DATAHW010000119.1:0-76010 GCA_036262935.1 Gemmatimonadales bacterium
TGGCCGGATCGTCGCGGTCGGAGGTGCCGTCGAGCTCGCGCGGAGGGTGCCTGCTGGAACCCCGGTCTACGATCTCCCTGATGCGCTGGTGACCCCGGGTTTTGTGGATGGCCACACCCATTTTGCGCTGTGGGCGCTGAGCCGCCGGCGGGTGCGGCTGGCCGGCGCGCACAGTCGCGAGGCCGCCCTCGACCGGATCGCCGGCGTGGCCCCGCTGCAGGGCTGGGTGATCGGCCAGGGGTGGGATGCCAATGGCTGGGAGGCGCCGCCGGAGCGCGCGGCGCTCGACGCGGTGCAGGCGGGACCGGTCTACCTGGACTCGCTCGACGTCCACGCGGCGTGGGTCAACAGCGCGGCCCTCGCGGCTGCCGGGATCACCCGGGACACCCCGGATCCGTCCGGCGGCCGCATTGTCCGGGACGCAGCCGGCGAGCCGACCGGCCTTCTCCTGGAGCGGGCCGTCGAATTGATGCTGCCGCACCTGCCCGTCCCGCCTGCGGCACTCCTCGACGCGGCGCTCCGGGACGCGCAGGCGGAGGCGCACCGGCTGGGCGTAACCGGCATTCACGATGTGGAGGACGAGGCGGCCCTCGCCGCGTTCGAGCGCCTGGAGCTCGCGGGCGACCTGTCCCTGCGGGTGCTGTTTCATCCGCCCGCGGCCTCACTGCCGACCCTGCTGGCGCGTGGGCTCCGGAGCGGGATGGGGTCGGAGCGGCTCCGGATGGGCGGCGTCAAGCTGTTCCTCGACGGCAGTCTCGGCAGCCGCACCGCGTGGATGCTCGAGCCGTACGCCACCAGCCGCGATCGCGGCATGCCGCTCACCTCCGAGGAGGAGGCTGCCCGTGCCATGCGCGCCGCCGCGGAGGCGGGGATCGCCGTCGCGGCGCACGCGATCGGCGACGCCGCGGTGCGCCGTGCGCTCGATCTGATCTCTCCGCTGCCGCGGGTCGCGTTGCCGCACCGGATCGAGCACTTCCAGTGTGTCCACCCCGCCGACCTCGGCCGGGCGGCGGCGGCCGGCATCGTGGTCTCCATGCAGCCCGCCCACCTGCTGACCGACATCCCGCTGGTGGAGCGGCACTGGGGAGCGCGCGGCGGCGGCGCCTATGCCTTCGACACGCTCCGCCGCCTCGGCACGCCGATGGTGTTCGGGAGCGACGTGCCGGTGGCGTCCATGGATCCGCGCGAGGGGCTCTATGCGGCGCTCGAGCGGCGCGGCGACGCCGGCGGCCCGGCGGGCGGGTGGCGTGCGGAGGAGAAGCTCGCGTTCGACGACGCGGTGCGGGCGTACACGGCGGGCGCCGCCCTCGCCGGCGGCGTGGCCGCGCGCTCGGGGACCCTCGCGCCGGGTCGGGACGCCGATCTGGTGGCGTGGTCGTTCGACCCGGCGGCCGAGCGAGGCGTGGGTGACGCCGTGCGCGCCGGCGAGGCGAGGCTCACGGTCGTCGGCGGGGAGGTGGTGATGCGGCGGTGACCGGGCGCCAGGGATAAGCAACTTCCGCAAAGCACATTAGACTCCAGCCCATGTCTCGCACCCCCATCCGCCGCACCAAGATCGTCGCCACGCTCGGTCCCGCCTGGGAGCATCCCGCCGGCATGGCGGCGCTTATCGAGGCTGGTGTGGATGTCGTGCGCATCAACGCCTCGCATGGGACGCCGGCGATCCGCGCGCGCTGGGTCGAGCGGCTGCGCGAGCTGACCCGCGATCGGCGCGACGCCGTCGCGGTGCTCCTCGACCTGCAGGGACCGCGCATTCGCGTGGGCACGCTGGCCGAGCCGCTGCGGCTGGAGCCGGGCGGCACCGTCACCTTCGCCCCCGAGGACGAGGCCACGGCGGGCGAGATCCCCACCACCTACGACGGGCTCGCCGCCGACGTCCGGCTGGGCGCGCGGATCCTGCTGGACGACGGGCTGCTCGCGGTCGAGGTCACCGGCATCCGGGGCGGGCGGGTGGACGCGGTGGTGCACTACGGCGGTGAGCTCCGGTCGAACAAGGGCATGAACCTGCCCGGCATCGAGGTCAGCGCGCCGGCGCTCACCCCGAAGGATCTCGAGGACGTGGCCCAGGCGGCCGCGATCGGCGTGGATTACGTCGCCCTCTCGTTCGTGCGGCGGCCGGAGGACATGGAACAGCTCCGGGCGCTGGTGCCGCGCTCGACCAAGCTCGTGGCCAAGATCGAGAAGGACACGGCCCTCCGCAATCTGTGCGGCATTCTCGACGCGTCGGACGCGATCATGGTGGCGCGCGGCGACCTCGGCGTGGAGCTGCCGTTCGAGGAGGTGCCGCTCATGCAGAAGCAGATCATCCGCGAGTCGGGGTTGCACGGCAAGCCGGTGATCACGGCCACGCAAATGCTCGAGTCGATGATCCACGCCCCGCGCCCGACGCGGGCGGAGGCCTCGGACGTGGCCAACGCCATCCTCGACGGCACCGACGCGGTGATGCTCTCCGCCGAGACCGCGGTGGGCGAGTTTCCGCTCGAGGCGGTCCGGGCGATGGACCGGATCGCGCGCGAGATGGAGCTGCAGCGGCAGGGCCGGGGGGTCACCATCGACGCGGCGCTCGGCCGCCGCTCCGCGGACGGGACCAGTCTGCCGCAGCATCGCGCGGGGCAGAGCGGGCCGGTGCGGACCGAGGACGCGATCGCCGTCGCGGTCTGCGCGGCGGCGGAGATGCTGAGCGCGCCGCTCATCGTCTGCTTCACCAGCAGCGGGTTCACCGCGCGCAAGGTGTCCACCTGCCGGCCCACCGTGCCGATTCTCGCCTGCACCCCCGAGCCGGAGACGTTCCGCCAGCTCGCGCTTGTCTGGGGCGTCACGCCCGCGCTCACCGAGCACTCCACCGACTACCAGGTCATGCTCTCGGTCGCCCGGCAGCAGATCCTCGCGCGCGGCCTCGCCCAGCCCGGCGAGCGCCTGGTGGTCACGGCGGGCGTGCCGTTCGACATGCCGGGCACTACCAACCTCCTGAAGATCGAAGCAGTTTAGGACATGCGGTTCACCTTCCTGGGCACCGGGACGTCGTTCGGGGTGCCCCAGATCGGTTGCGAGTGCGCGGTGTGCCGGTCGACCGACCCGCGCGACAAGCGGACCCGATCGGCCGCGCTGGTCGAGGTGGGGGGCCGCACCATCCTGATCGATACCCCGCCGGAGCTGCGGCTCCAGCTCCTCGCGGCCGGGATCACGCGGGTGGACGCGGTGCTCTACACCCACGAGCATGCCGACCACACGATGGGCATCGACGACCTGCGCATCTTCTCCGTCCGCCAGCGCCAGCCGCTCCCGGTGTACGGCCCGCCGGAGACGCTCGACCGGCTCCGCACCTCCTTCCGGTACATCTTCGACGATGCCATGCGACCGTACGAGGGCACGTCGAAGCCGACCCTCGAGCTGCACCCGGTCGAGCCGGGGCAGCCGGTGGAGGTGGCGGGGGTGGAGGTGCTGCCGCTCGCTTTCCGCCACGGGCATCTGCGGGTGTATGGCTACCGGATCGGCTCGCTGGCGTACATCACCGACGTGAAAGCCATCCCCGAGGCGGAGCGGCCCCACCTGCAGGATCTCGATGTGCTGGCGCTCAACTCGCTCTGGTGGCGGCCGCATCCCACGCACCTGAGCATCGCCGAGGCGGTGCGGACCGCGCAGGAGCTGGGGGCGCGGCGCACCTTCCTCACCCATCTCACGCACGAGACCGGTCACGCCGCGCTGGCCGCAGCGCTCCCCGAGGGGATCGCGCCCGCGTACGACGGTCTCGTGGTGGAGGTCCAGTGATCCGGCTCGCGTATGGACGGATGTTCCGGGACGCGCTCGACGGCAGCCACGGGTTGCCGCGCGACCGATTGGCGGAGCTGGCCGCGCGCTTCGGCGCGATCCAGGCGGAGGTGCGCCGGTGCCGCGGCGCCGGCGACTACGGCTTCTACAGGCTGGTGGACCAGGCGGAGACGGTGCAGGAGATCACCGCCTTCGCCGAGGGCCTGGGCCAGGCGCACGAGGATGTGCTCGTGCTCGGGATCGGGGGCTCTGCGCTCGGCGCCCGGGCGCTGCTCACGGCGCTGCGGAAGCCGCTGTGGAACGAGTGGGACGACGAGGGCCGCGAGTTCTTTCCCCGCCTCACCATCCTGGACAACGTGGACCCGGGCTCCGTGCGGGCCGCACTGGCTCGGATCGATCCTCGGCGCGTGCTGGTGAACGTCATCAGCAAATCGGGCGGGACCGCGGAGACAATGGCGCAGTACCTGGTGGTCCACGCGTGGCTGGAGAACGCGCTCGGCAGCGCCGCCCACCGCCACCTCGTGTTCACCACGGACCCGGAACGCGGCGCGCTGCGCGAGATCGCGGCGAGTGACGGCGTCGCCACGCTGAGCATCCCGCCCGATGTCGGCGGGCGGTACAGCGTACTATCCCCGGTGGGACTCCTCCCGGCGGCGCTGGTGGGCGTGGACGTGGCGGGGCTCCTCGCGGGGGCACGCCGCGCGGTCGAGCGCGCGGAGGCGGACGTCCTGCTCCAGAACCCCGCGGCGCTGTTCGCGGCGCTCCACTGGGCGGCGGATACCGACCTCGGCGCGCACATCCACGTGCTGATGCCGTACACCGACCGGCTGCGCGACGTCGCCGAGTGGTACCGGCAGCTCTGGGCGGAAAGCCTGGGAAAGCGGGTGGACCGCGAGGGGCGGGAAGTCCACCGCGGCCCGACGCCGGTCGCGGCCATCGGCGCCACGGACCAGCACAGCCAGGTCCAACTGTTCATGGAGGGACCGTTCGACAAGGTCATCACCTTCGCCGTGGTGGACGACCTGGGGCCGGACGTGCCGATCCCGCCGCTCAAGGACGTCCCGGGCTCGCGGCCGCTCCCGGCGGAGCTCTCCTATCTCGCGGGCCACAGCCTGGGCGAGCTGCTCCGCGTGGAATACGAGGCCACCTCGGCGGCGCTCGCGCAGATGGGCCGAATGAGCTGCACGCTGCGACTGCGGGACCTGAGCGCCGACAGCGTGGGCGAGCTCCTCATGTTCTATCAGATCGCCACCGGCTACGCCGGCGCGTGGTACGGCATCGACCCGTTCGATCAGCCGGGGGTCGAGCTCGGGAAGCGGCTCACCTATGCCGCGATGGGGCGGCCGGGGTACGAAGGGCAGAGCCGGGCGGCGGCGGAGCCGGATCGGGACGTGGTCTGAGGGCGCGGCCGCAGCGTTTGACGGTCCCTCGGTTCCGCCCTACCTTTGTCGTTCCGACCGGACGGCATCCCAATCGGATGTCATCCCGGGCGGAGCGAGGGATCCCGTCGGTCAGCCTCGAGCCATTCCCGGGCAAGATCCCTCGCGGTCGCTCGGGATGACAGCACGCGCTCGGTCGGGATGACAGGGGCTCAACAGAGCGAAATCACGAGGGTGTCGATTCATGGCTGACGAGACTCAGCGGGCGGTCGCGCTGTACGAGGGCGCGGTGGCGCTGGTGCCGGGAGGCGTGACGCTGCGCGACCCGGCCAGACTCCGCTCCCCGGCGACCGACCGGCTCGTGTGGCAGGCCGTTTTCGGCGGGACCGAGGCGCGCGAGGCGGCGCGCTGGCTGCTGTGGGAGCTGGGCCAGGTGACGGGCGCGCGCCCCGCCTCGATTCAGGGGCTTTACGAGGCGCGCGGCCGGGGCGACGTGAGCGGCTTCACCGTGCCCGCGATGAACGTGCGCGTGATGGCCTACGACACCGCCCGCGCCATTTTCCGCGCGGCCCGCGCCGGGAAGGCGGGCGCCATCATTCTGGAGATCGCCCGGAGCGAGATCGCCTATACCGACCAGCGGCCGGCGGAGTATGTCGCGGTGCTCATCGGGGCGGCGCTGCGTGAGGGCTACGTCCTCCCGCTCTTCATCCAGGGCGACCACTGCCAGGTCAACGCGAAGAAATATCAGGCCGACCCCGAGGGCGAGGTGGGCGAGGTGAAGAAGCTCATCGCCGAGGAGATCGGCGCCGGCTTCTACAATATCGACGTGGACACCTCCACGCTGGTCGACCTCGCGCAGCCGACGCTTGCCGAGCAGCAGCGGCTCAACTACGAGCGGGCCGCCGAGATCACGGCGTTCATCCGGGCGCGCGAGCCCGACGGCGTCACGGTGTCGGTCGGGGCGGAGATCGGCGAAGTCGGCATGAAGAACAGCACCGTCGAGGAGCTGCATGCCTTCATGCGCGGCTACGAGGGGAGCCTCGCGGCGCACGGCCAGGCGATGCCGGGGATCAGCAAGATCTCGGTCCAGACCGGCACCTCCCATGGCGGCGTGGTGCTGGCGGACGGCTCGATCGCCGAGGTCAAGCTGGATCTGGAGGCGCTGGCCGCGCTGTCCCGCGTCGCCCGCGAGGAGTACGGCCTGGCGGGTGCGGTGCAGCACGGCGCGAGCACGCTCCCGCCGGAGGCGTTCGGCAGCTTCCCGCGCATCGAGACGGCCGAGATCCACCTCGCCACCAACTTTCAGAACATCATTTTCGAGCATCCGCGGCTCCCGGCCGAGCTGCGCGACCGGCTGCGCCGCTGGGTGGACGAGAACGCGGCCGGCGAGCGGAAGGCGGGGGACAGCCCGGAGCAGTTCTACTACAAGTCGCGGAAGAAGGCCATCGGGCCCTTCAAGCGCGAGCTGTGGTCGCTGAGCGAGGACATCCGCGCCGCGATGGCGGCGGACCTCGAGCGCACGTTCGCCTTCCTGTTCGCGCAGCTCAACGTGAACGGGACCGAGAAGGACATCAACCGTTTCGTCGAGGCGCCGATGCAGCACCACGCGGCGCTCAGCCCAGCGCTGGTGGCCGCGGCCGACGACCCCGACGCCGGGGAATAGGAGGAGCGGATGGCACGTCACGGGAAGGGCCGGGAAGTGGTCTACGTCGAGCGGGGCGACGCCTCCGCCAAGTGGCTGTTCTGGGGCGCGGTGCTGGGCGCGGGCCTCGCGCTGCTGTACGCGCCGCGCGGTGGCGAGGAGACGCGTCGGGTGCTCCAGCGCAAGCTGTGGAAGTTCCGCGCCATGACGGAGGAGAAGCTCGACGAGCTCGCCCAGCAGTTCGGCGGCGGCAAGGAGGCGCTCGACGAGCTGGCCGACGAGGACGACGAGCTCGAGGAGTCGGGCGAGGAGCCGCCGCCGCGGGCCCGCACCTCGGGCGGCTCCGCCCGCGAGGAGCTCGAGCGCCGGCTGGCCGAGGCACGCGCCCGCCGCCGCGCGGTCGGCGATTACGAGGAGCCGATCGCCTGAAACCGGTCCGGCCCGGCGGGTGGCACCGCACCCCGGCCGGCTTTCTCCGCCGCACCCTGCAGGCCGCCGACGAAAACAACCTCCCGTTCCTGGCGAGCGCGCTGACGTTCGACGCGCTCCTGGCGGCGGTGCCGTTCGTCCTGCTCGTGCTGATCGGCCTCACCCACCTGGCGCAGGCCATCGCGGGCGGCCCGTCGGTCGATCCCACCGAATTGTTCGATCGGTTCTTCCCGCCGCACAGCTCCGAGACGTTCGCGGGCGTGCAGCGGCTCCTGGTGGGCGTCGCGCGGAACCGGGGCCAGCTTTCCCTCTACGCCGTCCCGGCGTTCATCTGGTTCAGCACCCGGCTCTTCGCGGGCGTCCGGACCGCGCTCAACGACGTGTACGACGTCTCCGCCCGACCCGCGCCGCCGCGCAACTTCCTGCTGAACTGGCTGGCCGCGAAGCTGCGCGATTCGGCGATGGTGGTGGCGACGGTGGTCCTGTTCCTCGCCAACACCGCGCTCAGCACCGTCATCACGATCGCCTGGGCGCGCGGGTCGGAGCGGGTGATTCCCCAACTCGCGTTCTTCTTTTCCACCGCGGGCCGGCTGCTGGGCGAGCTGCTGGCCTTCGCCTTCTCGGTGTCGCTCTTCTATGTGACCTATCGCTACGCCTCGCTCCGCCGGCTCCCCTGGCGCACCGCGCTGCTGGCCTCTACGTTCACGGCCGTCCTGTTCGAGGTCGCCAAGCGGTTGTACGGGCTCTACCTCGCCCACTTCGCCTCGGTGCGGGGCGCCGGGGGCGACGCCAATATCGGCGCCGGGGTGCTGTTCGTCCTCTGGGTTTATTACACGGCACTCGTCTTCCTGCTCGGCGGCGTGGTGGCCGAGACCTGGGAGCTGCGCCGGATGCAGCAGCGGCAGCGTACGATCCTCGGCTGACCAACCACGTCGGCCGCTCACCCGGAAGCTGGAGGCTGGCATGAGCCGTTCGATCCAGGTATCGCGCTCCGCCGCGCGGGGCGCGCTCGCCGCGCTGCTGGTCCTGGGATGCCGCGCACCCGCCCGCGCGGGCGCTCCCGCTGCGGGAAACGCCTCCCGCGCGCCGGAGGCGTTTCCTGCGGCGGACGTGGCCGCCATCCGCGCGGCCGACTCCAGCTTCGCGGCGGCCGTCACGGCCGGCAACGCGGCTGCGGTAGCCGACGTGTACGAGGCGGACGCCAAACTGCTGCCCCCGAACGCGCCGCCGATCCAGGGCCGTGAAGGCATCCAGAAGTTCTGGGGCGGCTTCCTCGGTGGATATGACGTCCGGATCACCCTGGCCACGGATGAGGTGGACGGGCGCGGCGACCTGGGGTATAACCGCGGCCACTATACGCTCGAGGGCACGCCGAAGGCGGCCGGCGGCGCGCCGCTCCACGACGAGGGCAAGTTCCTCGAGGTCATGCGGAAGCAGCCCGACGGGAGCTGGCGCTACGCGGTGGACATGTACAGCTCCAACCTGCCCGCCTCGAACGGCAAGTAGAGAGTTCCCTCCCGACGGCCCCGGGTATATATTGCGGGTGCCTCAGGTCCGAAGGGCGCCGGCGCGTGAACCGCGTCAGGACCTCGCCGGTAGCAGCGCTAAGCGATGCCCGGTGTCGCTTCGGGGAGCCTGAGGCACTTTTCTTTTCCCTCCGCCCATGACCATCGCACTCGCACGCCGCTACCGTCCCAAGCGCTTCGCCGACCTGCTGGTGCAGGATCACGTGGCCGCCGTGCTGCGCGGGGCGGTCGCCCGCGGCCGGGTGGGGCATGGCTATCTGCTCACCGGCCCGCGCGGCGTCGGCAAGACCACCGCCGCGCGCATCCTCGCGATGGCGCTCAACTGCCCCAATCGCGATGCCGCAGGCGATCCCTGCGGCGAGTGCGAGAACTGCCTGCGCGTGTGGAGCGGTTCCGCCAACCTCGACGTGGTGGAGATCGACGCCGCGAGCAACCGCGGCGTGGACGACGCGCGCGAGCTGCGCGAGCGCGCCATGTATGCCGCGTCGCGTGAAGGCCACCACAAGGTCTATATCGTGGACGAGGCCCACATGCTGACCCGTGAGGCCTGGAACGCGCTGCTCAAGGTACTCGAAGAGCCACCGCCCGGCGTGGTCTTCGTCTTCGCCACCACCGAGCCGCAGAAGATCGCCGCCGCGGCGGCGCCCGTGCTCTCCCGGCTGCAGCGGTTCGACTTCCGGCGGATCGGCCCGGGCGCCATCCGCGACCGGCTCCGCCAGGTGCTGGAGGCCGAGGGGATCGCGGCCGACGACGATGCGCTGACGCTCATCGCGCGGCACGCCGACGGTGGCATGCGCGACGCGCTGAGCGTGCTCGACCAGTGTCTGAGCTTCGGCGAGGGCGCGGTCACGGCGGCGCGCGTGCGCGAGGTCCTGGGTCTCGTGGGCGACGAGCTGTACGCCGAAGTCCTGGCGCTCGCCGCCGAGCGGCGGCCCGAGGGCGTCTTCCCGCTGGTGGACCGGCTGGTCGATGCCGGCGCGGACGTGGCCGAGTTCATGGGCGGCGCTGGGGAGACCCTCCGGGCGCTGCTCATGGTTCAGCTCGGGCACGAGCCGGAGGGGCTGACCGAGGCGATGCGCCTGGCGCTGCAGCGCTACCGTGACCGGCTCGAACCCGGCGATGTGCTCCGGATGCTCCGCCTGTTGGCGGAGAGTGAGGGCGCCATCCGCCGGAGCGCGAACCCGCGGCTGATCGTGGAAACCCTGCTGCTCCGCTGGACGATGCTCGACCGGATCGTGGATCTGGCGCAGGTGCTGGGGGAGGCCCCCCCCGGCGAGTCCCCGGAGCGGAAGCCGCGGGCGGCGGCCGCGGCGCCGGCGGCTGCACCGCCGGCGGCACCGGCCGTCCGATCCGCGCCCGTACCGGCGGCCAGCGATCCGCCGCCGCCCGCGATGCCGGCCCAGCTCGATGCCATCCGGGCCGGCTGGCCTGACCTCGTCCGCGAGGTGCGTGAGCGGAGCCGGTTCCTGGGCGAAGCGCTCTCGCACACCACCCCGGCAGCGCTGGAGCTCCCCTGGCTCACCGTGGTCCTCGCCGAGCCCAACGCGTTGTTTGTGGAGGTGTTGCAGGCCCAGGCTCAAGTGGTGGAGGAGGCCCTCCGCCAATCGGTCGGTGAGGCCATCCGCCTGCGGGTCACCGAGGCTGCGCCGGTGGGTGCAGCCGCCTCGGCGCCCCGCCGCAAGCTCTCCGACACCAGCATCAAGGCCGACCGGCTGAAGGATTTCCGGGCCAGGGATCCGTCCCTCGACACGGCGGCCGATGCGTTAGATTTGGAGATCGTGGATTAGCTCGTCCGTCACTCCCCATCACATGACCGGATAGCATGGCAGATCTCCAGCAGCTCTTTCAACTGGGCCAGCAGATGCAGGGCCGGCTGCAGCAACTGCAGACCGAGCTCGCCGGCCGTACCATCGAGACCTCTGCCGGCGGCGGGATGGTCCGGATCACCGCCGATGGCCGGGGCACCGTGCGGTCGGTTGTGGTCGACCCCGGCGTGTTCGAAGGCCACGACGCCGAGTTCCTCGGCGACCTCGTGCTCGCCGCCGTCTCGGAGGCGCAGCGCCGGGCCGCCGACCTGCTGCAGGCCGAGATGCGGAAGGTGCCCTCGCTGCCGTTCGTTGCCGGCTGACGGTGAGCGCCATCGAAGAGCTGATCACGGAGCTTGCCCGGCTTCCGGGGATCGGTCGCAAGACGGCCCAACGCCTCACCTTTCATCTGTTGCAGCAGCCGCCCGAACAGGCGGCGCGGCTCGCGTCCGCCGTGGGTGCGGTGAGCGAGCGCGTGCACCCGTGCGAGGAGTGCGGCAACCTCACCGAAGAGCAGCCCTGTGGCATCTGCCGCGATCCGCGGCGCGACCCGGGGCTGCTCTGCGTAGTGGAGGAGGCCTCGACCGTGCTGGCGGTGGACCGGTCCACTGATTTTCGCGGGCGGTACCACGTGCTGGGGGGCCGGCTGTCGCCGCTGGACGGGATCGGGCCGGAGTCGCTCCGGCTGGAGCACCTGGTGGCCCGGGTGCGGGACGGAAGCGTGCGCGAGGTGATCCTCGCGACCAACCCGTCGATGGAAGGCGAAGTGACCGCCACGTACGTCCAGCAGCTGCTGGCCGGGCGGGGCGTGCGCGTCACCCGGCTGGCCCGCGGGCTGCCGATGGGAGGCGATCTCGAGTACGTCGACGGGGTCACCCTGGCCCACGCACTGGTGGCCCGGCAGGAGGTGTCCTGATGCGCTCGCGCGGCTGGCTGTTCACGGGGGCGCTGGCCGCGGGAGCGGTGGGCGGGTGGCTGCTGGCGCAGCGCCGGCTCACCGTGCACCAGCGCGACCTGTTCAGTCCCCGGCCACTCCGGCGGCTCGCGGCGCTGGGCTTCCTTGCGGGACAGAGCGGCGTCGGCACGATCCGCCTGCTGCGCGACTACCTGGTGTGGGAGCGGCAGCCGGTACTCCGGCGCCGCGCCCAGGCGATCCTGCGCACGCTGGAAGCCACCCTGGCATGAGGCCGCCCCGATGACCGGAGCGTCGAGCTGGTCGTTCCGGGAAGAGGACGCCCGGGCCATTCAGACCATTCTGAGCGGCTTCCTGGCCGAGAGCAACGCCCGGACCGCGCTGATCGTGGACCGCACCGGCCAGATGGTCGCCACGGTGGGCGAGAGCCCGCGGTTCGACCCGACCGCCTTCGCCTCGCTCACGGCGGCGGATTTCAGCGCCAACGATCAGCTCGCGCGCATGCTGGGCGAGCCCGAGTTCGGGGCGCTGTTCCATCAGGGCGAGCGGGAGTCGATGTACCTGGCGGACGTGGCGCGGCGGGTGATTCTCGTCGTCCTGTTCGACAACCGCACGACACTCGGCCTGGTGAAGCTCCGGGTCAAGACTGCCGTCGGGCAGCTCACCCAGGTGTTCACGGAGATGTTCAGTCGGGAAGGCACCAGCGCGCCGGGAGTGGCGTCCGAGTTCCTCGGCGAGGCGGAAGACGAGATCGACAAACTGTTCGGGGCCTGAGGGAGACCGCAAGCATGTCGATGATCAACTACGCCTCGCGCGAGATCAACTGCAAAGTCGTCTACTACGGGCCCGGGCTCGGTGGCAAGACCACCAACCTCGAGTTCGTCTACAACAAGGTGGCGCCGGCGTCGCGCGGCAAGATGATCTCGCTCGCCACCGAGACCGAGCGCACGCTGTTCTTCGACTTCCTGCCCGTCGATCTCGGCAACATCCGCGGCTTCAAGGTCAAGTTCCACCTGTACACCGTGCCGGGTCAGGTGTACTACAACGCCTCGCGCAAGCTGATTCTCAAGGGCGTCGACGGCGTGGTGTTCGTGGCCGACAGCCAGATCGAACGGATGGACGCCAACATCGAGGCGATGCAGAACCTGTACGAGAACATGGCCCAGCACGGCTACGACCTCACCCGCATCCCGTTCGCCATCCAGTACAACAAGCGCGACCTGCCCAATGCGGCGCCGGTCGCCGAGCTCCAGGCGGCGCTCAATCCCGGGTGGCCGGTGGACGACCCCGCACGGCAGCGGCTCACCCCCGACCCGAACCGCGAGTCCGAGTATCTCGTGGGCCAGGAGGACGGGCAGTGGATCGAGCGCGCGCCCTACTTCGAGGCGGTCGCGCTGACCGGGGACGGCGTCTTCGATACCCTCAAGGCGATCAGCAAGAACGTCGTCAAGACGCTGGGGTAGTGCGGGCATGTGGACGCTTCCGAACGTCATCACGCTCATTCGGATCTGCTTCACGCCGGTCATCGCGCTGCTCCCGTTCATCGAGGGATACTGGCCCAAGCTGATCGCGTTCTTCGTCTTTCTGGCCGCGGCGCTGAGCGACGTGTACGACGGGCACCTGGCGCGGAGCCGGAACGAGGTCACCGATCTCGGCAAGCTGCTCGATCCCATCGCCGACAAGCTGCTGCTGTTCGCCACCCTGATCCCGATCTACTGGATCTCCCGCCAGCGCCACGATCTCTACGACATTCCGGTGTGGGGCAGCATCCCGCTCTGGGTGTGCCTCCTGCTGATCGGGCGGGAAGTGGCCATGACGCTGTTCCGCTGGTGGGCCAGCCGGCGCGGGGTGGTGATCCCCGCCGGCAACGCCGGCAAGCTCAAGACGACGATCCAGAACATTTTCATCGGCGCCGTGATCCTGTGGTTCGCCTTCCGCGACGCACGGAAGCCGATGGGCTGGGAGCACAGCCGCTTCGCCGATTACTGGAACGAATTCCACGGCGGCTTCGTCGCGGTGACGCTGGCGGTCGCGACGCTGCTCACGGTCTACTCGTTCGTGCTCTACCTCTACCGCAACCGGGCGCTCTTCTCGCACCGGCATCAGTGAGCGGCCGAGCATCCGATTCACCACAGAGGCACGGAGACACGGAGGCACGGAGGTGCACGGAGAGAACGGCAACTGTTTGTGGTTCCCCGTGTACCTCCGTGCCCTCTGTGCCTCTGTGGTGAGTGACAGCTCCCGATGAATCTCGAACTCCTCACGGTCGGCACCGAGCTGCTGCTCGGCTTCACCACCGATACCAACGGCGCGGAAAGCGCCCGGGCCCTGGCGGCGGCAGGCCTGCGGGTGGTGCGCCGCGCCAGCGTCGGCGACGATGCGGACGACATCCGGAGCGCGGTCAGCGAGGCGCTCCGTCGCACCGGCGCCGTGCTCACCACCGGGGGACTCGGCCCGACCCGCGACGACGTCACCAAGCACGCCGTGGCGGAGCTGTTCGGCGCGCCATTCGAGTTCGATGCCACCGTGTGGGCGGACCTGGTCGAGCGGTTTACCCGGCTCGGGCGAACGCCGCCGCCCAGCAACCGGAGCCAGGCGGAGGTGCCACGCGGCGCGACGGTGCTCCGGAACCGGTGGGGCACGGCGCCCGGGTTGTGGCTCGAGGGCGCGCCCGGCCTGGTGATCATGCTGCCGGGCGTGCCGGGCGAGATGCGTAAGCTGCTGGAGCATGAAGTGGTGCCCCGCCTGGCGGGCCGGGCCGGCGGGCTGGTGGTGCGCTCTCGCCTGGTGCGCACGACGGCCATCGCCGAGTCCGCGCTCGCCGAGCGGATGGGAGAGATCGAACGGGAAATCGCGCCGCTCACGCTCGCCTACCTGCCTGGGCCCGACGGCGTTGACTTGCGGCTCAGCGCCTGGCGGCTGGCGCCCGCAGAGGCCGAGCGCCGCCTGGATGCCGCGGCGGCAGTGCTTCGCGGGCGCGCGGGCGAACATGTCTACGGTGGAGATGACGCCGACCTGGCGGCCATCGTGCTCGACGCGGCCCGCTCGCGTGGCGTGACGCTCGCCACCGCTGAATCGTGCACCGGCGGGCTCGTCGGGGGTCGGCTGACCGCGATTCCCGGCAGCTCGGAGGTGTATTTCGGCGGCGTCGTGTGCTACGCCGACGCGCTCAAGACGCGGCTGCTCGGCGTCGAGCCGTCGCTGCTCCAGGCGCACGGCGCGGTGAGCGAGTCGGTCGCGCTCGCCATGGCGCTGGGTGCGGTCGAGCGGCTTGGCGCGGGCGCGGCGGTATCGGTGACCGGCATCGCCGGGCCGGGGGGCGGCAGCGCGGAGAAGCCGGTGGGCACGGTGTGGATCGGCGCCGCGGCTGGCGGCCGGGCCGAGGCGCGC
This sequence comes from Gemmatimonadales bacterium, assembly GCA_036262935.1. GTDB lineage: Bacteria > Gemmatimonadota > Gemmatimonadetes > Gemmatimonadales > GWC2-71-9 > CAVVWJ01. The sequence goes on from DATAHW010000119.1 coordinate 14,853, forward strand.
CACGCGATACTGTCGGGTGATCGGCAGGAGATCCGCGCCCGCGCGGCGCAGCTCGCGCTGTACCGCCTGCTGGGGGCGCTGCGCACGGGCTAGCTCATCGGTGGCTCCCTTCGATCCAGCTCGCCGTCACCGGAGCCGGAAGCTCAGGCCGAACTCGAGGACCGGGTACAGGTCGATGACGCCCGGCAGGTCGTCGATCTTGTCCTGGATCTCCTGCTGCTCCAACAGCCGGTCCCGCTCGAACTTGTCGCGGGCAGCCCCGGCCAGCGTCGTCGCGGCCTGGAGCGAGGCGCGGGGATGGCCGTGGAACATCACGCCGAAGTCGAACCCGAACCCCACTCGACCGTGTCCCATCAGCGCGCCGTTGAATCCGAACCCCGCATAGGGCGCGACGCTGCGGAATGCGACCTTCCCGGTCAGCGACTGCACGTCGGCACTGGTGTACTCGTTGTCGCCGATGAAAACGCTCTGGCCGACGATGCCGTCTCCGGCCGCCTCGTTGCCGTTGATGATCACGCCGGTCGAGAGGCGGAACGCGCCGCCTGAGGGGTGCAGGTCGAGCAAGAGCGGCACCGTCTGCAGCCGTGGTGTCAGGTCGTAGGTGATACCTTCGATGTCCTCGTCGCGGCTCAGGCTGAAGTAGTTGAAGCCGGTGCGGACCGCCAGGTGGCGCGAGAGGCTGACCGCCGCCTCGCCGCCCAGGCCGAGCGTGCCGAACCGAGGGCCAAGGACCACGCGGCCGGCGCGCGGAGCCGGCGCGGGACCGGCTGCTGTTGCCGTGCCCGTGGTCTGTGCCGGCATGGGCGGCGCGAAGAGGACGATGAGCAGCGCCAGCGCGGCCGGGCGCACTCCACTCGCGGGGGATCGGGATCGGATCATCGGATCTGCCTCCCAGGGTACACGCGGCGGCGCCGTGGACGCCGGGGCACCCCGACCGCGGTCCATCTTGCGCCGGTTGCCGGCGGGCGGAAGCTTGGAGAGCCCATACGTGCCACACGGCTCGGATATGCCGGTCCGCCCCCGCTCAGGCCGGGCGCGCCATGGCGATGGATTCCAGGTGAAGGCGGAGCCTGGCGCACACGCCCGCGAGTCGCCGGTAGACGTGGAACGGCGTGGGCATGCCAAGCAGGGCGGCGATCTCCTTCGCGCTCAGGTCGTCCTCGAACCGGAGCCGGAGCAGGAGCTGGTCGCCGGGGGGAAGTGCCCTGGTCGCGCGGGCGAGCGCCAGGCCGCGGCATTCGGCGTCGAGCCGGTCGCCGGGGTCGGGCAGGGTGGGGTCGGCCAGGCGCGTCAGGTCTTCCGCGCTGTCGGCCAGGTCGCTCAGACAGCGTCGGCTCGTCCGGGCCGCCGCCGCGGCCGGGCGAGGGGGCTCATTGCCGCGCGTCCGACCGTATCGCAGCCGATAGTGGTCCAGGCAGAGCCGCCGTGCCACGACGACGAGCCAGGTGGAGAAGCGGCTGCGCCCGTCGGCGCTGAACCGCCGGAGGCGGCGGCAGTCGTCGCGCCGGAGCTGGTCCAGCATGTGGGCGTAGCGGTCGAGCGTCTCGTCGTATCCCGGGCCGAAGGCGGAAGCCACCCGAAGCAGGAGCGCGCTGTAGACCGACAGAAAGGCGCTCCAGGCCGCCTCGGTCTCCACGCCTGGTGCGGCGGCGAGCAGCCGGGCGACCTCCTCCGGCAGCGCCGCCCGGGACTCCATCGTAAGCGACACACATGCTGGCGTTGCGGGCGGGGCGGCCATCGTGGACATCCTGAGTTGGGGGAACACTCGCGCCCAGCTTACCGCGGCCCCGTGAGCGCGCTGTCAGCCCGCCGTTATTTTCGCGTTTGGGGGAGCTTTCGCGACCGATGCTGCGACTAACGACATTCGGGGGCGTGGCAATCCGGGCCCATCCGGGCGGGACGGCCGAGCCGGTGAGCGATTCGCCAGTGCCCCGGCGTGCGCTGGCGCTGCTGGTCCTGCTGGCCGCGGCCCCGGCGGGTGGCGTGAGCCGCGATGCCCTCACGGCCTATCTCTGGCCGGAGAGCGATGAAGAGCACGCGCGCAGCGCGCTGCGCCAGGCGCTCCACACGCTCCGGCGCGAGCTCGCCCTCCCGGACCTGGTCGTGGGAGGGGTAACGCTCCGGGTCAATCCCGCGCTGCTCACCAGCGACATCCGGGAGTTCGACGACGCTCGCGCCGCCGGCGAGCTCGAGCGGGCTCTGGCCTGCTACCGTGGACCCTTCCTCGATGGGTTCCACGTGGGTGGCGTCCCGGAGTTCGAGCGGTGGGTCGAGCGGCAGCGAGTGGAGTACACGAGCCGGACCGCCGGCGTGCTGGAGGCCCTCGCGCGGGGGTCGGACCAGCGCGGCGAGGCGGGGGCCGCGGTGGAGTGGTGGCGAAGGCTGGCGGCGCTCGACCCGCTCGACTCCCGGATCGCCACCGGGCTCATGCGCGCGCTGGCGGCAGCCGGCAACCCCGCTGGCGCGCTGATGCATGCGCAGGCGCATGAGACGCTGGTCCGAGAGGAACTTGGGGTGGCGCCGGACGCCGCATTCTCGGCGTTGATGGCGCGGATCCGGCGCGGCGATGCGGGCGGCGTCGCACCGGCCCCGGAGCCGCGGCCTCCGTCCGCCGCGTCCGCTCGCCAGTCGCTGGCCGAGGACGCCCGGCGGTTTCGCGAGCGGCTCGAGCGTGAGCTGGCTGGACGCTACGCGCTGGAACCCCCGGTCGAGCCGGGGCGCGACGGCACCGTCCGGCTCTTCCCGGCCCGCGACCTGCGCCACGACCGGCCGGTCACACTCAAGGTCCTTCATCCCGCCCTCGCCTCCCAGCTCGATACCGAGCGCTTCCTGCGCGAGATCAAGCTCACCGCCCGCCTGCAGCATCCGCACAGCCTCCCGCTGCTGGACTCCGGCGACGTCGGCGGGCGGCCGTGGTATGTCACGCCCCGCCCCGACGACGCGGAGACCCTGCGGGCCCGGCTGAATCGGGACGCGGCACTGGCCGCGGAGGAAGCTGCTCGACTGACCCGCGAGCTGGCGGACGCACTGGAGCACGCGCATGCGCACGGCGTCCTCCACCGGGACGTCTCGCCGGAGAACGTGCTGCTCGCCGGCGGCCATGCGCTGCTCACCAACCTGGGCGTCGCGCGTGCGCTCGACGCGGCGGCGGGGCCGAAGCTCACCGAGACCGGCATGCTGCTCGGTTCGGCGGCGTACATGAGCCCGGAGCAGGCCATGGGAGAGCAGGCGCTCGACGGCCGGAGCGACATCTATTCGCTCGGCGCGGTGCTGTTCGAGATGTTGATGGGGGAAGCGCTCTTCAGCGGGCCGACGCCGCAGGCGATCATGGCGAAACGGGCGGCGACGCCGGGCGCTCCACTCCGGGACCGGCTGGCGGCGGTTCCGGGCGGGCTCGCCGGCGCATTGGCCCGGGCACTGGCTCACCACCCGGATGAGCGTTTCCGCTCGGCGCGTGAGTTCGGCGCGGCGCTGGATCCGATGGGCCCGCGCACGACCCGTGCTTTCGACCGCTGGCGCCGATGGCTGGGGCGCTGAGCCCTAGCCGGACCGCGATCCGCCAGGCGGCCGCAACTGCTTCAGGGCCGCGATGACCTCATCGAGACAGGCGTCGCACACCACCAGGTGGGCTTCGACCCGGCGCCGGCCCTCAGGCGCCACCGCGGCATCCAGATATTCGGCAATCTGACCAGGACTGAGATGCCCGGATTTCGGTTGGGCGGCACTCGCATGCCGCCGGCGATCCTCTGACATTCCGGATTAAACGGGCGGCGGCTGGCATTACAGCGGAGTGCCGCTGGTGAGTGCCCCATCGACGCACACGGCCCGCCCAGAGTGCCGCTATTATCTTTCCTCGGCCTTCTCAATTGACGAGGTTGCAAGTGACCGACAAGCGAAGATTCAGCGGCGAATATGCCGACGACCCCGAGACCCTCCACACGCCCGCGGGCATGACCGATCCCGCCGCCTCCCGGGGGCGGAGCGCCGACGGCGCCGACCTGGCATCTACCGATATGTCCCAGGAGCCCTCCTCCCGCGAAGAGGACACCCAGCCGGTTTTCCGCGGTGGCACGGGCGGCCTCCCGATCGAGCCCTCCGCGCAGGCCGTGCGGCGGCTCGAATCCCAGCTCGAGGAGGCCAACGACCGACACCTTCGACTGGCCGCGGACTACGACAACTACCGGAAACGTGTCGGCCGGGAGCGTACCGAGCTGGCCGACCGATCGCAGGCCGGGCTCGTCGTCCGCCTGCTCGAGGTGCTCGACGACCTCGACCGCCTGAGCGCCGAGGGCGCCGCGACGCCCGCCCCCGCGCTGCACCAGGCGGTCGAGCTCATCGACCGCAAGCTCCGGAAAGAGCTCCAGACCGCCGGGCTCGAGCCCATCGATCCGGTCGGCATGCCATTCGACCCGAACGTGCATGAGGCGGTCTCGACGCTTCCGCCTCCCAGCCCCGAGCTCGACCACACGGTGAGCGCCACCTTCCAGGTCGGCTATCTCTTCAAGGGCACGCTCGTGCGGCCGGCCCGGGTTCAGGTGTACGCCGAGCAGGGACAGGCCTGACCGTGGCCGCAAAGGACTTCTACCGGGTCCTTGGCGTGTCCGACTCGGCGAGTCAGGACGAGATCAAGAAGGCGTACCGGCGACTCGCCAAACAGTATCACCCGGACGCAAATCCGAACAACGCCTCCGCCGCCGAGCGCTTCAAGGAGATCTCGGAGGCGCACAGCGTGCTCTCCGACGCCGAAAAGCGAAAGCAGTACGATCAGATGCGGCGGCTGGGTGCATTCGACGGCGCGGCGGCGGCCGGCCCTCGCCGCGGCGCGGGGGCACGCGGGCCCGGCGCGCAGGGTCCGGATATCGATCTGGGCGGAGCCGAGTTCGGCGACTTCGGTGGTCTGGGCGACATCTTCTCGTCCATCTTCGGCCGCGGCCGGCAGGAGGCGCCGCGCGCCGAGATCATCGAGACCGTGGTCGAAGTGCCGTTCCGGATCGCGATGCTCGGCGGCAAGGTGCCGGTCGCGCTCTCGGTCACGGAGCCATGCCCCACCTGCTCCGGCTCCGGCGGCGCACCCGGCGCCACCTGGTCCACCTGTCCCGAGTGCAACGGTCGCGGCACCATCTCATTCGGGCAGGGAGGCTTCGCGGTGAACCGGCCGTGCCCGCAGTGCCGCGGCCGGGGCCGGATCCCCTCGCAGCCGTGCCCCACCTGCCGCGGCGCGGGCGAGGTCCGGACCGAGCGGCGCGTGGTGATCACGGTGCCGCCCGCGACCGAGACGGGCACCCGGGTGCGTATCCGGGGCCAGGGCGAGCCGGGCCAGCCCGGGAGTCCCGCCGGCGATCTCCTGGTCACCTTCCAGGTCCAGCCCGACCGCTTCTTCCGCCGCGAGGGGCTCGACATCGTATGCGAGGTGCCGCTCAACCTGGCGCAGGCCACGCTCGGCACCCGGCTCCGCGTTCGCACGCTCGACGGCAAGAAGGTCATGCTCCGCATCCCGGCCGGCACCCAGCCGGGCCGGAAGTTTCGCATCAAGGGGCAGGGCATCGAAAAGAACGGCGTGCGGGGCGATCAGCTCGTGCAGGTGCAGGTCACCCTGCCTGACGAGCTCACGCCGGAACAGCAGGAGCTGATGAAGAAGCTGGCCGACTCGGCCGGGCTGGCGTACTAGAAGGTGTAGCGTACGCCGTTGGACAAGGCCTGCCGCTCACGCTGACGGGCGTCCGGCCTCTATCAGCATCCGGTGTGTCGCGCGCTCCGGCTCGGCACCGGCGGACCGGCGCTGCTCGTAGGTCCCGTCCGGCCCGAGCTCCCACGCCTGCCGGTTGTCCTCCAGCATCAGCAGCAGCAGATCGCGCAGTGCCGTCCGGTCCGCGGGATCGTCGATCGGCGTGACCGCCTCGATCCGGCGGTCGAGATTGCGCGGCATCCAGTCCGCCGAGCCGATATAGACCTCTTCGTCGCCGCCGTTCAGAAAGTAGAACGCGCGCGAGTGCTCCAGGAACCGGCCCACGATGCTGATCACGCGGATGCGCTCGCTCACCCCGGCGAGCCCCGGGCGCAGGCAGCAGATGCCGCGGATGATGAGGTCGATCGTCACGCCGGCACGGGATGCCTGGTACAGCGCCGCGATGAGCTCGGGGTCCACCAGCGCGTTCATCTTGACGATGATCCGCGCGGGCCGGCCCGCCTCGCGGTGACCGATCTCGCGCCGGATCATGCCGAGGAACCGGTCCCGCATCCCGCGCGGCGCCACGATGAGTTTCCGGTAGCCGGTCGGCACCGCGAAGCCGGTGAGTACGTTGAACAGGTCGGTGAGGTCGGCCCCGAGCGCCGGGTCGGCGCTCAGCAGCCCGAAGTCGGTGTAGACCCGCGCGGTCTTCGGATTGTAGTTGCCGGTGCCGATATGCAGGTACCGGCGCATCGTGTCGCCCTCCCGCCGCACCACCAGCATGATCTTGGCGTGCGTCTTGAGGCCCGGGACCCCGTAGCTCACGTGCACGCCGACGTCTTCCAGCCGCTGCGCCCAGATGATGTTGTTCTCCTCGTCGAACCGTGCCTGCAGCTCGATCAACACGGCCACCTGCTTCCCCCGCTCGGCGGCCTGCGCCAGCAGGCGCGCGATGCTCGAGTCGCCGCCGGTGCGGTAGAGCGTGAGCTTGATCGCGAGAACGTCGGGGTCCTCCGCGGCGCTCTGGATGAAGCGCTCGACCGAAGTCTGGAAGCTCTCGTAGGGATGGTGCAGCAGCAGGTCGCCCTCGCGGAGCACGTCGAAGATGTTGCGCCCCGACGTGAGCCGTGCCGGGGTGAGCGGATGGAACACCGGGTCCCTGAGCGCGGGCAGGTCGAGGGCGGCGAGGGTGAGCAGGTCGGCCGTGTCCATGACGCCGGCGATCTCGTAGAGGTCCCCGGCGGTGAGTGCCAGGGCGGGCGGCTCCTGCTGCTCGCTGAATTCCATCAGCAGCAGCTCCCGGAGCGAGGCGGGCATCGCCGCGTGCACCTCGATCCGCACCACCTCGGCGAACCGCCGGTTCCGGACCTCCTCCTGGATCAGGCTCAGGAGGTCCTCGGCCTCGTCGCCATTCTCGATCTGCAGCTCGGTGTTCCGGGTGATCCGGAAGAGATGCCACCCGAGAATCTCCACGCCGGGGAACAGCGCCTCCAGGTGCACGCCGATCACCTGCTCGAGCGGCACGAAATGGTTCGGCGTCGGGAGCGCGATCCAGCGCGGCAGGATCTTGGGCACCTTCACCCGGGCGAACCGTTCCTCGCCATCCGGTCCTCGCAGCACGACCGCGAGGGAGAGGCTCAGATTGGAGATGTAGGGAAACGGGTGCCCGGGATCGACCGCGAGCGGTGTGAGGACCGGGAAGACGTGCGCCTGAAAGTAGGCGTCGACGTGCTCGCGGTCGGCCGGGTCCAGCGCGTCGAGCCGCTGGTGGAGCACCACGCCCTCCTCGGCGAGCGCGGGGAGCACGGCGTCCATCAGGCAGTCGCGATGACGCCGCACCAGGTCGCGCACCACCGCCGCGATGGCGGTGAGCTGATCCTCCGGCGTCATGCCATCGGCGGTCCGCTCCACGATGCCCGCGGCCACCTGCTGCTTGAGCCCGGCCACGCGCACCTGGAAGAACTCGTCGAGGTTGCTGCTGAAGATGGCGAGAAACTTGAGACGCTCGAGCAGCGGGGTGCGCGGGTCCACCGCCTCGTGCAGCACGCGGCGGTTGAATTCGAGCCAGGAGAGCTCGCGGTTGAGGTAGAGCGACGGGTCCCGGAGGTCGGGCGAGGAAGGCGCCTCCGGGGGGAGGACCTGGGTCATGGGCGGAGCCTCACGACGCGCGGCCATCAGCGCTCGGGCCTGGGGACGATCACCGACAGCGCGAGACTCACCAGCCCAACCACCAGCCCGCCCCAGAACGCAGCCCAGAAGCCCGAGACGGTGAAGCCGAGGTCCCAGCGGGCCGACACCCAGCCCGTCACCAGCAGCATCACCGCGTTGATCACCAGAGTGAAGAGGCCGAGGGTCACGACGATGAGCGGGCAGGTGAGCACCGTGAGCAGCGGCCGCAGGATACTGTTCACCAGGCCGAACACCGCCGCCACCAGCAGCAGCCGCACGATGCTGCCGTTGAAATCGAGGCCCGGCAGGAGATAGGCCGCCACCCAGAGCGCGACGGCATCCAGCACCCAGTGCAGCAGGAGGGACCGCATGGCCCTCAGGCCGCGTCGGCGATCACACCGCCCCCGAGCACGCGGCCCCCGGCGCCGTAGAGCACGCCCGACTGGCCGGGAGTGATGGCCCTGACCGGGAGCGCGAGCGCGAGCTCGAGCGCGTCTCCCTCGGCGTCGATGACGGCGGCGGTCACGGCCCGGGCGCGGTAGCGTAACTGCACCTCGCACGTGTCGCCCGGGGCGAGCGGGTCGGCGAGCCAGTTGAGCTCTTCGAGCCGCACCCGGTGGCCGGCCAGATCGTCCGCGGTCCCGATCACCACCTCCCGCCGCTCGGGCCGGATCGCCACGACGTAGCGCGGGCCGTCGAACCCGCCCGGCAGCCCCTTCCTCTGGCCGATGGTGTAGCGCGCGTAGCCCTGGTGCTCGCCCAGGACCTCGCCCGTCGTGGTCACGAGGGGACCCCTGGCGAGCGCCGGCGCGCCGGCCGGCAGGTGCCGCTCGAGCACGCCGACGTAGTCGTCGTCCGGCACGAAGCAGATCTCGACCGACTCCGGCTTGTCGGCGGTCACGAGCCCGAGCCGGCGTGCGTAGGTCCTGGTCTCCGCCTTGGTGAGGCTCCCGACCGGCGTGAGCATCCGCTCCACCACCGCGCGGTCGATGCCCCAGAGGAAGTAGCTCTGATCCTTGCGCGGATCCTCGCCCCGGTAGAGCGCGCCGTCCCGCGCCACGGCGTAGTGCCCGGTGGCGAGGTGGCGGCAATCGAGCGCGTCGGCGTGCGCCAGCAGGTCGCGGAACTTGGTGAACGAGTTGCATCGCACGCACGGGATCGGCGTCCGGCCGCGGCTGTACTCGTTCACGAAATTCTGGATGACGTGCAGGTTGAACCGGTCTTCCAGATTGAGGACGTAGTGCGGGATGCCGAGCGTGTGGGCGACGTCGCGCGCGTCGTTGATGGAGTCGAGCGAGCAGCACGGCCGGTCCGGCACGTCGTCGCCGTAGCAGAACAGCTTCATGGTGGCGCCGACGACCTCGAAGCCTTGCTCCACCAGGCGCGCCGCGGCTACCGAGCTGTCTACGCCGCCCGACATGGCAACCAGCACCCGCTCACGCACGACCGAGCACTCCTGCCAGCTTCCGCACCTTGGCCACCACACCGGGCATGACCTCCGCCGCGCGGGTCACGTCGTCCGCGGTGGTGGCGTGCCCCAGGCTCAGGCGGACGGTGCCAAGCGCCAGCTCCCGCGGCACGCCCATGGCCACGAGCACGTGCGACGGCTCGACCGCACCGGTGGAGCAGGCCGACCCGCTCGAGGCCGCGACGCCCGCGAGGTCGAGATGCATGAGCAGCGCCTCGCTGTCCGCCCCCGGCACGGCGATGCTCAGCACGTGCGGCGCACGCGCGGCCCCCTCGGCATTGACGACCAGGTCCGGCACCACCGCCCGAATCCGCGCCGCGAGCTCGTCGCGCAGCGCGCCGAGCCGGGCGGCCTCGTCCGCCTGCTCGGCGGCGGCCAGCGCGGCCGCGCGGCCCATCGCCACCGCGCCCGGCACGTTCTCGGTGCCCGGCCGGATGCCGTACTGCTGGCCGCCGCCGTGGATGATCGCCTCGATCGCCTTCCGGTCCCGCACGACGAGGGCGCCGATTCCCTTGGGCGCGCCGATCTTGTGGCCGGAGAGGCTGGCGAGCGTACAGCCCAGCCCTGCCAGGTCCACCGGCACCTTGCCGAACGCCTGGACCGCGTCGGTGTGGAACGCCACGCCCGCCTGGCAGCAGCGCCCGGCGATCTCGCGCACCGCCTGCACGACGCCCACCTCGTTGTTCACCCACATGACGGATACGACGGCGGGCCGCTCACGCAGCGCGGCATCGAGCGCGTCGAGCGCGACTCGTCCGTCCGCGTCCACCGGCAGCAGCACCTCGCGGCCGCCCAGATGGCAGACGGCATGCGCGGCGGCCAGGATCGCCTTGTGCTCGATTGCGGAGACGACGGCGCACATCGCCGCGCCGCGGTCGCGCGCGGCGAGCGCCGCGCCGAGGATCCCGAGGTTGTCCGCCTCGGTGCCGCCCGAGGTGAAGATGACCTGGTTGGGCTCGGCATCCACCGCCTGGGCCACCTCGCGCCGCGCCTGCTCCAGTCCCGCGCGCGCGGCCCGGCCGAACCGGTGGGCGCTGGACGGGTTGCCGAACGCCTGCTCGGTGAGGTACGGCAGCATCGCCTCCAGCACCTCCGGCCGGACCGGAGTCGTGGCGGCGTGGTCGAGGTATACGGGACGGGCGGGCATGGGGCGAAAGATAGCGCGGGATCCGGGCGGGCGTCACATGCTCTGCACGCCGAGGGCCATGACGTCGTCCACCGCCATGGTCTCGTGGGTGAAGAACGGCTCGCCGTAGCGGGCGCGGATGAGGGAGCCGTAGTGCGCGTTCTGGGTCTCGACCAGCGCGTAGAAGTCCTGGCCGGTCGGGAAGATCTCGCCCGCGGCCTTGGCGCCGTCGAACTGGCTCGCGTAGCAGTGGATCGCGGCGAGCTTCCGCTCGAATTGCGCGGTGATGTCCACCACGAACGTGGGCTTCACCGGGTCCTCGCGGTACGAGAGCGCGTACAGCACCTTCGACGGCCGGTGCGGCTCGCCCGGTGCGTCGTAGCGGGAGAGCCCCGCCAGGAAACACGCGTCGCGGCCCAGCTCGCTCGCGATGCGGTGATCGGGGTGCCGGCCGACGGGGAACGGCAGGATCACCACCCGCGGGGCGAAGTGACGGATCTGCTCCACGACCACGCGGCGGGTCTCGTCGGTATTCGCCAGGTGCGCGTCCGGCAGACCGGCGTTGCGCCGTTCCGTGATGCCCAGAATGCGCGCGGCCTGCTCGGCTTCGCGGGCCCGCAGGTCGGCGCTGCCGCGGGTGCCGCTCTCGCCGGCCGTGAGGTCCAGGATCCCGGTGCGGTGTCCGGCGTCGCCGGCCCGGACCAGGGTGCCGGCGCAGGTGAGCTCGACGTCGTCGCGGTGCGCGGCGATGGCCAGAACGTCCACGGGCATGCGGGCTCTCCCGGTCGGGGCGGTGGGGCTGCTGGGGCGACGGCAGGAAGAATATCTCCGCGCCCGCGCTTGCATGGGAGGGGCAAAGGGTCGATCGTCCGGGAGAGGATTGCGTGTCACGTCGTGCGAGGAGTCGATCGTGCACGGGCGCCCCCGAGCCCCCGGCGGCGAGCGGGCGGCACGATCCCGAATCACCGGTGAATCAGCAGGAGGGAATCATGGATGAGCTGAACAATTTCCGCGTCGCCATGCTCGCGACCGACGGTTTCGAAGAGACCGAGCTGACCGAGCCGAAGCGGGCGCTCGAGAGCGCCGGCGCGCGGGTGGACGTGATCGCGCCGAAGCCGGACGAGATCCAGGCGTTCCGGCACCACGACAAGAGCATCACGGTGCCCGTGGACCGTACGCTCGACGAGGTGCGGCCGGGGGAGTACGACGCCGTCATGCTGCCCGGCGGCGCGCTCAACGCCGACGCCCTCCGCGTCGAACCGAAGCTCAAGCAGTTCCTGCGCGCCATGTGGGAGTCGGGGCGGCCGTTCGCCGTGATCTGCCACGCGCCGTGGGAGCTGGTGAGCGCGGGGCTCGCCGAGGGGCGCCGGCTGACGAGCTATCATACCATCCAGGACGACCTCAAGAACGCGGGCGCGGACTGGGTGGACCAGGAGGTCGTGGTGGACGGCCAGCTCGTGACCAGCCGCCAGCCGGATGACCTTCCGGCGTTCAACCGGGAGATGCTGCGGGTGTTCGCGAAGGCGGGCACGCGGGCAGGAACGAAGGCCGGCGCGCGGGGGTGATGCTCGTCGGCCCGGCAAGGCCCGAGCGGCCAGCTACTCGTGCCGCAGGGCCTCCACCGGGTCCATCCGCGCCGCCCGGTTGGCGGGATAGAGCCCGAACACGAGCCCGATGCCGATGCTTACCGCGCACGCCAGCCCCGCGCTCCAGAGCGGCACCCCGGACTCGAGCTTGAGCGCCGCCTTGAGGACTTCGCCGGCGCCCAGTCCGAGCAGGATCCCGAGCAGCCCGCCGACGAACGTGAGCGTGGCGGCCTCGACGAGGAACTGCCACAGGATCTCTCGCCGGCTGGCGCCCAGTGCCTTGCGGAGCCCGATCTCCCGGGTCCGGTCGGTCACCGACACCATCATGATCGCCATCACCCCGATCCCGCCGACCAGCAGCGCGACGCTCGACAGCGAGACCATCGCCAGGAAGAAATAGGTGGTGAACTTGCCGACCACATCGAGGATCTGGTCCTGGGTAATCAGGTCGAAGGTGTTGGGCGCACCGGGCCGGAGATTCCGCGCTCGCCGGAGCGCGACCGTGGCCAGGTCGCGCACGGTGGCCGGGTCTTCGCCGGCCCGGGGCCGGACGGCGATGAAGAGGCTGTTGGTCTCGTCGTACTGGTAGTTCCGCCGCGCGGCCTCGAACGGAATGACTCCGCCGATCTCCTGGCCGGGTGGCTCGAAGATGTTGGCGGGCTTCTGGTAGACGCCGATGACGCGCATCGCGGCGGGCCCGATGCGCAGATAGCGGCCGAGCGGGTCGAGCCGGCCGAACAGCCGATCGGCCACGTCGGACTCCACGACCACCACCTGGTCGCCCGCGAGTTCCCCGCGGGTGAAGAACCGGCCCCGGAGCAGCGTGCCGCCCTGGATGTCCATGAAGTGGTCGTCCGCCCCGAAGACGGTCACCGTCTGGGTCCGCGCGCCCTGGTACTCCATGCGCTGGAAGAGCTGGACCCACATCCCGGCGTAGGCGATCTGCGGCACCCGCGCGAGCGCCGCGGCGTCGCTCTGGGAGAGGACGGGACGGATGCGCACCTCGTAGGGCAGGCGGTCGGGGTTGACCGGCGTCTGCGAGAAGTAGCGGATGACGTAGAAGACTGAGGGGCCTGCCGTCTCGATCGCGTTGAAGATCTGCGTCCGGATTCCCTGCACCATGGAGGCGATCGCCATCACCGTGGTCACGCCGATGACCACGCCGAGAATCGTGAGGCCCGAGCGCAGCTTGTTCGCGCGCAGCGCCCCGAACGCGATGGCGACCCCCTCGCCCGCATTCCGGATGCCCGTGACCCATCGCATACGGCCTACTCGGCCCTGAGCGCGGTGATCGGATCGAGCCGGGCGGCGCGCGCGGCGGGAAAGACGCCGAAGATGACCCCGGCGGCCCCGCCGAGGGCGAGCGCCACCACCACCGACCAGAGAGTGATCCGCGCCGGCAGCGGCGTAAAGGTCGAGACGGCCGCCGCGAGCGCCCAGCCCGCCAGGACGCCCTGGATGCCGCCGAACGACGAGAGCACCACCGCCTCGATCAGGAACTGGCGGCGGATGTCGGCCCGGGTGGCGCCGAGCGATTTGCGGAGCCCGATTTCGTGGGTGCGCTCGGTGACGCTCATCAGCATGATGTTCATGATCACGATGCCGCCCACCACGATGCCGATGCAGACCACGGCCGGAATGGCGGTGAACAGCACCCGGGTGAGCTGGCGCCAGAAGGCGACCAGCGCATCGGCCTTGTCCACCGTGAAGTCGTTCTCCTCGCCGGGCCGGAGCCGGTGGGCGATCCGCATCGCCTCCTCGGCTCGAGCCATGGCCGGGTCGATTGCCTCGGACGAGCTCATCTTGACCGATACGACGGTGGTCTTGCGCCGCCCATAGAACGATTCGAACGTGGTGAACGGGAGCAGCACGAAGGCGTCGAACGACTGGCCCAGGACCCGGCCCTTCTTGTCGATCACTCCGGTGACGAGCACCTCGCGGCCACCGATCCGGATCTTTCGTCCCACCGCGGACGGCGGCCGCTCGAACAGCTTCTCCGCGATCTCGAAGCCGATGACCGCGACCAGGCGCCGCTCGCGCACGTCCGGCTCGGTGAGTGGGACGCCGGCCAGCATCTGATAGTCCTGGACGATCTGGTAGGGCGGGGTGACGCCGAAGATGGTGACGTTGCCGACCGTGCGGTCGCGGTAGGAGACGTCGCTGATCGGGGTGGGCCAGCCCGATTGGAGGGCCACGGCCTCGGCGTCCGGAAGCGCCCGCTGGACGGCGGCGGCGTCGGCCGGGGTGATGAGCGGCCGCTTGGCGATGGCCCGCACCTCGGCGTCGTCCATCAGCCCCACCGAGATCGGCGAGCGCCGCACCTGAAAGGCGTTGGTCCCGATCACCGCGCCGGTCAGGTTCTCGGTGACGTACGCGTTCATCCCCTGGATGACCGCCACCACGACGACCAGGAACCCGACCGAGACGATGATGCCGAGGAGGGTAAAGAACGACCGCAACTTGGCGCCCCAGATGGCCTGGAGCGCGAGACGGAGAGCCTCGGCGAGCGGCATAGCGGGAAGATAGAAGCAGTTATCGGTGAGCGGTAAGCGGTGACCCGGATCGCCCGCGTACCGCGAGCACTTACCTCTCACCGCTTACCGCTCACCGCTCCCCGCCGTTCACTCGTATCGAAGCGCCTCCACCGGATCCATCCTCGACGCCCGGCTCGCGGGGTAGAGCCCGAACAACACGCCGGTCAGGATGGAGGCGACCAGCGCGGCGATCACGGAGCCAAGCGGCACCGCGGCGGGGATCGGGGAGAAGGTGCGGACGGTCCAGGCGACCAGGGCGCCGAGGGCCATGCCGATCACGCAGCCGACGAGGGTGAGCGTGGCGGCCTCCACCAGGAACTGGAACATGATCTCGCCCCGGGTGGCGCCGAGTGCCTTTCGGACCCCGATCTCGCGGGTGCGCTCGGTGACCGAGATCATCATGATCGCCACCACGCCCACGCCGCCCACCAGCAGCGCCACGCTCGAGAGCGCGATCATCACCACGAAGAAGGCGGCGGTGATCTTGTTGAAGGCGTCCAGCACCCGGTCCTGGGTCACGATCGCGAAGTTGCTCTCGTCCGCGGGCCGGAGCCCGCGCTTGCTGCGGAGCGCGGCGGTGACCTCGTCCTGCGCCTCGAGGGTCGTGGCCGAGTCGGTCGGCACCACGGCGACCTCCATCCAGCCCCGCTCGAAATCGGTCACCTTGGTGAAGGTGGTGTGCGGCATGGCGAGGCGGGGGTCGTCGGCATCGCTGAACAGCGACGCGGCCTCGGCGTGCAGCCCGATGACCTCGAACGGCACGCCGAAGATCCGGATCTGCTTCCCGATCGGGTCGCGGCCGGGGAACAGCGACTCGGCCAGCTTGTCGTTGATGATCGCGACCCGGGCGCTGGCCGCGTATTCGACCGGGGTGAAGTTCCGCCCCTCGAGGATGTCTCCGCCGTTTACCCGGGGCCACGCGGGACTGAAGCCGGCCATGCGCACGCTGCCGAGGGTGGTGGCCTCGAACGCCACCGGGCCCTCGGTGTACTCGCCGATGTTGATGTCGCGCACGCTCGGGAGCCCGCGGATCATCTCCGCCTCCTGGGGCGTGATCCACGGCATCCGGCGCCAGGGCGAGAGCTCGTCGGAGCCGTCGTCGATCTCGAGCCCGTCGCTGAAGTAGCGCTGGACGTAGAACGTCTTGGGTCCGGCCGCTTCGAGGATCGCGGTGATGCTGCGGTTGATGCCGGTGATGGCCGAGCCGATCGCGATCACCACCGTGACCCCGATCGCGACGCCGAGGATCGTGAGGGCGGCGCGTACCTTGTTGGCCCGGAGCGCGTCGAGCGCGATGCCTACCCCCTCGGCCATCCGGCTCAGCAGCCCCGCCGGGCGCGCGGGACTCACTCGGCCCTCAGCGCCACGATCGGGTCGAGTCGCGCGGCCCGGCTCGCCGGGTACACCCCCGCCACGACCCCCACACCGACGCCGAGCACCAAACCCACGACCACCGACCACGGCGCGACCGCCGCGGGGAGCGGGGTCGCCGCCTTGACCACGAACGCCAGCGCCAGCCCGAGCCCGATCCCGAGCAGCCCGCCCGCGGCGGAGAGCGTCGCCGACTCGACCACGAACTGGGCCAGGATGTCACGCCGGCGGGCGCCGAGCGCCTTGCGCACGCCGATCTCACGGGTCCGCTCGCTCACGGCCATCAGCATGATGTTCATGATGACGATCCCGCCGACCACCAGCGAGATCGCGACCAGCCCGGGAAGGGCGACGAACAGGATCGCGGAGATCTTCCGCCACATCCCCAGCGCACCCTCCGCGGTCTGGAAATCGAAATTATTCCCCTGCCAGGGCTTGAGCCCGCGGTGGCTGCGCATGATCGCCTCGGTCTCGGCCATGGCCTGCCGCATCGAGGTCGGGTCGGCCGTTTTCACGATGAGCGCGTCGAGGATATTGATCGGGCAGATGAGCCGCCGGCCCGGCGCGCTGAACGGCATCACGGCGAATTTGTCGAGCGAGAGGCCGAACAGCGCCCCCTGCTTCTCGACCACCCCGATGATGCGGTAGGGGAGGCCGCCGATCCGCACGGTCTTCCCCACCGGGTCCACGTTCGGCAGGAGCCGTTGGGCGAGCTCGTACCCCGCGACCAGGACCGGCGCGGCGGTGGCCACCTCGACCGGCGTGAACGCCCGGCCCGCCGCGATCCGGTAGTTCCGGATATCGAAGTAGCTCGCCTCGGTCCCGACCAGGTGGATGTCCTTCGCGGTCTTCCCCTCATAGTGGACGGCGACCCGGTCTTCGCAGAACTTGGCAAAGCTCGCCGGCGTGCGGACCCGGCCGCGCACCTCGTCGGCGTCCGCGTAGCTGATGCGCGGCCGGCGCCTCCAGGCCAGCCAGGTCTCCTCGCTCACGTTGCCGCTGGTGATGCCGGGCCGCTGGCGCAGTTCGAAGGTGTTGGCCCCCACGAGGGTGTTGGCGAAGCGGTCCACCATGTAGCGGTTCATGCCCTGGACGATGGAGACGACCGCGATGAGAAAGGTCACCCCGATCAGCACGCCGATGAGGGAGAAGAAGCTCTTGAGCTTCTGGGCACGGATGGTCCGGAGCGCCAGCCGGACCGCCTCGAGCAGGCGCATCTACGCCGCGGCGCCCCGGGTGAGCTGGTCGCTCTCGACCCGCCCGTCGCGCAGCACCACCACTCGCTCGGCGTGCGCCGCGATGTCGGGCTCGTGCGTCACCATGATCACGGTCTGGCCGCCCGCGTGGAGGTCGCCGAAGACCCGCATGATCTCCTCGCTCGTGGCGCTGTCCAGGTTGCCCGTCGGCTCGTCGGCGAGCAGGATCGAGGGATTGTTCACCAGCGCCCGCGCGATCGCGACGCGCTGGCGCTGGCCGCCCGACAGCTCGTTGGGACGATGCTCCAGCCGGTTGGCGAGCCCCACCCGCTCGAGCGCTGCCACGGCCCGCTCCCGCCGCTCCCGCGCCCGGGCGCCGGCGTAGACGAGCGGCAGCTCCACGTTGTGGAGCGCCGTGGCGCGGGGCAGCAGGTTGAATGTCTGGAACACAAAGCCGATCTCCCGGTTCCGCACCCGGGCCAACTCGTCGTCGGTGAGGCGGGAGACCTCCTGCCCGTTGAGCCAGTACTCGCCGCCCGTGGGTGTGTCGAGGCAGCCGAGCAGGTTCATCATGGTGGATTTGCCGGAGCCGGACGGGCCCATAATCGCGACGTACTCGTTGCGCCGCACGTCCAGCGTGACGGCCTGGAGCGCGAGGATGCGCTCCTCGCCCATCCGATACTCCCGGCTCAGCTCCCGGATGCGGATCACCTCGCTCATGTTTCCGCCGCCTTCCGCTTGGTGCTGTCGGCTGGAGTTACCCGGGCGCCGTCCCGCAGGTCCCGGATGGCCTGGTAGGTGCCGGCCACGATCGTCTCGCCTCCGCGGAGCCCGTCGCGCACCTCGAAGTACTCGTCGCCCGCGATCCCCACCTTGACCGGCCGGAATGTGGCCTCGCCGCCCCGAACCACGAACACGCCTTCGGTCTCGTGCTCGGGCCGCCGGAGCCGGGTCGTGTCCACGTTGGGGTCCGACTCGTTGGGCAGCCGTTCGTCGTCCCGCACCGTGAGGGCGATGATCGGAATGCTGAGCACCTGGCTTCTCGTGTCGGTCACGATCCGCGCGGTGCAGCTCAGGTCGGGCCGCACGTCGCGCGGCGGGTTTTCGAGCGTCACCTCGACGTCGAAGTCCACCGCCCGGTCGTTCGACCCCGAGGCGGTCTGAGTCGCCGTCAGCTTGGCGCTGTGGCTGATCTTGGTCACGCGCCCCACGAACGAGGTGTCCGGGTAGGCGTCGATCGTCACCTGCACCGAGTCGTTCGGGGAGAGCCGCACGACGTCGGTCTCGTCCACCTGCACCTTCCCCAGGATGACCGACAGGTCGGCGATCGTCATCAGCAGGCCCGTCTCCCGCGAGAACGTTCCCGGCACCGCCACCTCGCCCTCCTCCACCGCGAGCCGCACGACCCGTCCGGTGATGGGAGAGACCAGGCGCGTCTTGGCCAGGTTGTCGCGCGCTTCCTGCAGGCTGGCCCGCGACTGCTCGAGCTGCGCCCGGGTGGCCTGGTACGTGGCCTGGGCCACCTCGTACGCGGTCTGCGCCTGCTCGGCCGACTCCGGCGTGATCAGGTTGGGCCCGAGCTGGCTGAGCTCGCGGGCGCGCTTCCAGGCTCGCTCGGCCTGGTCCAGGCTCGCGCGGGTCTGGGCCAGCGTCGCCTCGGTCGAGGCCACCACGCCCTGGGCCCGCGACACCGCCGCCTGGTACTGCGCCGGGTCGATCTGCAGCAGGAACTGGCCCTTGGTCACCCGATCGCCCTCGCGGACGGCAATCCGGATGATCCGGCCGGTGATGTCGGCGCTGATGTCCACCGAGGTCTTCGCCTCGATTTTCCCGCTCGCCGTCACGGCGCTCACGAGGTCGCGCCGCGTCACCTGCTCCATCCGCACTTCGGTGCCGGCGTGCTTCTTCCGGTTGATGCGGTAGGCCACGGTGCCACCCAGGACCAGCGCGACCACGACGATGCCCAGCCCGATCTTCATCCCGCGCGACATGTGCGTTCCTCGTTAGCGAAGGGGACGACCGACCGCCGCCTCGAGCGCCGCGATCGCCTTGTGATAGTCGTACACCGCGTTGACGTAATCACCCTCGGCACGCTGCACCGCGTTCTGGGCATCGGACAGCTCGAGCGACGTTCCGGCGCCGAGCCGGTAACGTTCCTGCGCCAGCCGAAGCTGGTCGCGGGCCGCTTCGCGGTTGGCGGCCTGAACCGCGATCGCCTGATAGGCGGTCTGGAGGCCGAGGTAGCGGGCGTGCACATCGCTGCGTACCTGGAGCCGCCGGGCGCGGGCGCTCTCGTCGGCGTCCGCCTCCTGCGCTCGTGCCTGCGACAGCCGGAGCGAGCGACCGAAGCCGGTGAAGATCGGGAGCGAGATCCGCAGGCTCGCCTGGAATGGCTGACCCGTGTAATCGAAGGGGAAGACGTTGTTCGCGTCGCGGATCTGGCGGCTCACCGGGTCGAGCAGCGCCGTGCCGCCGTCGGTGAGCCCGGCGGAGGCGAAGCAGTTGTCGACCACGCCGCCCAGGGCGAGGGCGCTGCGGACCTGGTTGTCGTACTGGCAGGCGGCGGCCTGCTGCCGGGCGCTCCCCAGTTGCTGGTCGAGCAGGAATCCTTCATTGGTGAACTGCTGGGTGAACCCGCTCCAGCCCGCCTGGACCGACAGGGTAGGGAGGAACTCGCTCTTGGCCGACCGCACGTCGTAGGACGCCGCCGTCCGGCGGGCGCGGAGTGAACGCAGCGCCGGGTTCTGCACGTCGGCCAGGGCGAGCAGCGAATCGAGCTGGAAGGCCGGGGGCGTCACGGGGAACGAGTCGCTCAGCGCGATCTGGTCCACCGGCACCGCGGGCTCGACGCCCATCCGGCGTAGGAGGTCCAGCTTGGCCTCGTTCTCCGCCTGGACCGCGCGGAGCAGCGCCACGTCGCTCTGCCCCTTGGCCACCTCCGCCTGCCGCACGTCGAGCAGCGTGGCCTGGCCGACCTTGTAGCGCGCGTTCGCCAGCCGCAGGAACTCCGCGTTTCGCACTACCTGCTGCCGCGCCACCGCTACCTGCGCCGTCGCCTGCAGGGTGGTGAGGTACTGGGTCTCGACCTCCACCCGGAGCGACACGCCCGCGCCGCTGATGTCCTCGTCCGTCGCGCGCTGCAGTGCCTTCTGCGTCGCGGGGGCGGTGAGCGTCCTTCCGTCCAATTGCCACTGCAGGCTGAGGCTGTAGCCCGAGGTCACGAACGACGAGGTCGGCCGGACGAAGCCGCCCCCGAAGTTGGATTGGCCCGAGCCGGTGTAGCCAAGGTCGGAGCTGACGTTGAAGGAGGGGAGCAGGCTGCCGTAGGCGTTCCGGACGCCCCACCGCGCGGGGCCGGCGTCGTTCAGCGTCTGCCGGTACGTGGGGCTGTTGGCGCGCGCCTGCCGCAACGCCTCCTCGAGCGACAGGGTCACGGCGGGGACCGGCTGCAGGGCCGCCGTCGTGTCCTGCGCCGCCACCAACCGGGGGCAGAACGCGAGCAGCGCGAGGAAGCCGTACGGTCGGATCATGGCAGGAGCCCTTTGTGGTGTGGGACGCGACCGGGCCACAATACGGCCGATCGTCGCCAGGGTTTCAGGTTGCGACGACAGTTCGAGGTCAGGGCTGTCGGAGAACGGCTTCGGGGAAGGGAATTACTCGGCGCCTGCGCGGGTGACGATCGTGTTCCGCGCGGGCAGCTCGAGCCGCTCCAGCCGACCCTGTGCATCGGTGGCCAGGGTCCCCGCGATGTCGCCGGCCAGCGAAACGCGCGAGGCCCCGCCCGCGGTGCCGGACTCCCGCCGTGCGGTGATGGTCG
This sequence comes from Gemmatimonadales bacterium, assembly GCA_036262935.1. Taxonomy (GTDB): domain Bacteria; phylum Gemmatimonadota; class Gemmatimonadetes; order Gemmatimonadales; family GWC2-71-9; genus CAVVWJ01. Next base: position 35,788 of record DATAHW010000119.1, read on the forward strand.
CCCGCCGGCCGGAGCGGGGGAAGATCGCCGTCAGCGTCCGGCCCGTAGGCGTGGCGAGCTCCGCTACCGGCATGTACAGCGAGAACACCTGATCGTCGAGCAGGACCACGTCCGGCCCGCCCGGGAGCTCCCGCCCCGACTCGGACCCCTTGGCGACGGTGCGCACGATCAATCGGGCGCCGGAGCCGGCGGCGAGAATGACGGTGACCGCGCCCTCGCTCTCAACATCGAGTTGGAACTTGGCGAGGGCGGAGTCGGGCGTACGCTCGAGCGTCGCGGCGAGTCGGGTGGTCGGGCCGGTGGAGGGATAGCGGGCGGCCGCGATGATGGTCGAGCCGGGCAGCCCGCGGGCGCGGGTGGGGCGGAGCGTGAACTCTTCGCGCCCGATCTCCTTGCCGCCCTGGGTGACCACCAGCTTGGTCTCCAGTGGCTCCTGCGTGCCCGTCCCGAGGAGGGGGAGCATCATCGTGAGAAGCAGTGCGCTTCGCATGCCGTCTCCACTCACCTCAGGGTCCGGTGAGGCAGCTACTGATCCGGTCGAGAATGAATCTATACAGCAGCTCCCCCTTTTGGGCGGACGCCAGACTGGGGAATCCGATCGAGCCGGGTGAGCCCTCGGGCAGCCGGCGGCTGTGCCCCGGACGGTAGCGGGCCAGCATTTCCGGCGTGATGGCGAAGTCGCGCGCGAGATCCATGCGGACGGTGTCGGGGGCCAGGAAGAGGAGGAGCGACGTATCGAGCTCGCCCCCCTGGATCGGCGCGCCGGGCCGCTCGAGCAGGGCCCCGAAGTCCAGGCTGAAGACGTCCATCACCTGCAGCGTGGCCTCGTCGGTCCGGACCGTGCTCAGCGCCTCGAGATGGGCCTCGCTTGCCTGAGCGGTCAGGATGATGAACTCGCGGACGCCTGCCCCCTCCTCCCAGGACTCGATAAGTTCGTTCATGACCCGGTGCAGCGTGCGGCGCCGGAGCGTGGCGCCGCCCGGGAACGCGTGCGTCGGCGCGTGGACGCCGTACTCCACGGTAGGCGCCCGCAGGATCCCGAACTCCGCCGAAAGATCGTCGGCGAGGTGCTCCACGATGATCGTGTCGCAGCCGAGCGGCAGGTGCGGGCCGTGCTGCTCGGTCGTGCCGACGGGCACCACCATCCCGGGGCGCTCCTTCAGCCGCTCGCGCACCGCGCCCGGAGTCATCTCCTTTATCCGCCAGGGACGTCCGGCTTGAGTCATCGCGCGTGGTCGTGGATGATGGTGGTGATGGCCCTGGTCGCCGCCTCGGCCGAATGGCTGCGCCGCCCCGCCTGGGCCTGGGTCGTGGCCGCGGCGCTGGCGCTGGCCGCCGTGCTGCCGCTCCTCAGCCCGCTCTCCGGGCGCTGGCGCGGCGCACTGGCGGGGGCGCTCGCCGGGCTGCTCGTCGCGATGGTCGTTTCGGAGTGGCGCCTCTCGGCCATCGAGCACCACTGGCCCGACCAGCGCGCGCGGCGGATCGAGGCGGCCTCACACCGGCTCTCGGGTGATCTCCACGCCGCCTTCCACCGCGCCGAACGGCTGGCACAGGCCGCCGCGTCCACCGGCGATGCCGACCGCGAGGCCGCCTTCGCGGAGCTCGACCGGCTGATCCCCCGCGACGGCCCCGAGATGAGCGTCGTCATCCTCGACGCGCACGGGCTCCCCTGGGCGTGGGCGGGCCGGCACCGGCTTCCGCCCAGCGCGCTCAGTGATTCGATCGGCTCGCGGGCGACTGGATATTACGTCGAGCTCGAGGCCAGGCGCCACACCGGGGACGGCCGGCTGGCGGTGGCCGGCGTGCTCATCTGGGCGCACCCGGCCGTCCCGGACGGCGGCCGGAGCCTGGCCGAACTCTTCCGGCGGCGCACCGAGGTGGGCCTCACCGTCTATCCGCCAGGCACTGCGCCGGACAGCGCCGACGTCTTCGACTACGAGGAGCCCACCACAGCGGGCCCGCGGCTTCTCTTCAGCGTGCGGCCGGTCCCGCCGGAGCAGGGGGCCGCCAAGGAGCTGGCGTACCGGCGCGGCAGTCTGGCGGTCACGTGGCTGCTGCTCGTGGTGCTCGGGCTCGCGCTCGGAGCGGCGCGGCGGCCGGCGGAGCGCGTGGCCCTCCTCGCCGCGCTGGTGTGGCTCGCCGTGCGGGCGCCGGTCGGTCAGGCGCTCGGCCTGCAGCCGCTCTTCTCCCCCGCGACGTTCTTCCGGCCGCTGCTCGGGCCGCTGTCCGGTTCGGCCGGCGTGCTGGCGCTCGCGGCCACGCTGCTCACGATCGGCGGCGTGTGGCTCTGGCGCCGGCAGTTGCCCCGGCGGTGGCCGGGGATCGCGCTGGGCGGCGCCCTGCTGCTCACGTCGCCATACCTGATCAGCAGCCTGGGGCGCGGCATCACCCCACCGGCCGATGGCGTCTCGATCGGGCTGTGGCTGAGCTGGCAGCTCGCGCTGATGGTCGCCGCCGCCGCGCTCATCGTGCCGACGGCCGCGCTCTTCCGGGGCACGGCCCGCGATCGCCGGCGCTGGGGCCACATCGCGGTCGGCGTCGTCATCGCGCTCGCCGCGTCCGTCATCGGCGTGGCCGTCTGGAGCCCGCGTGGGGGCTGGCCCGGCTGGTACACGTTTCTCTGGACGCCGGCGCTCCTGCTGGTCACGCTGCCGGCCCCGCGCTGGGCGACGATCACCGGCATCGCGCTGGTGGCGGGGAGCGCGTCGGCGCTGGTGACCTGGGGCGCGGAGCTGGCCGGGCGGATCCAGGTGGCACAGCGCGACGTTGCCCGCCTCGGAAACGAGCCGGATCCGCTCGCGGTCCCGCTGCTCGAACGATTCGGCGAAGCCGTCCGCCGGAGTCCGCCACCCGCCACGGCGTCCGAGATGTACGCGCTCTGGCGCGGGTCGGCGCTGGGCTCGCAGCAGTATCCGACGTCGCTCGCGCTGTGGTCCCCCCGCGGCGCGCTGCTCGACGAGCTCGCGCTCGATTCGCTCGACCTGCCGCCCTCGCTGCTCTCGAGCATGGTGCAGCGGCTCGGCCCGGCGGACAGTCTGCAGCTCGTGCAGACGCTCCGGGTCCCGGGCATCCACTACGTGCTCGTGGTGCGCGTCTCGGCCGAGGAAGTCATGACGGCGGCCATCGGACCGCGCTCCGAGCTCGTGCTGCCGGGACGGGTGGGGCGGTTGCTCGATCCCGGGAGCCCGCAATCGCCGCTCTACCGGCTCACGCTCAGTCCGCCCGCGGATCCGTCGGCCGCGGCGCCGGTGCCGCGCTGGCGGCGCGAGGGGTGGTCGGTGCGAAACGAGTACCCGCTCGAGCTGCCGGGCGGCCGGCGCACGGTGCACGTGACCATCGACCTGCGGGGACCGCTCCCGCTCTTCGTTCGCGCCGTGCTCGTCGTGCTGCTGGACGCGGCCGTGCTCGCGCTGCTGTGGTTCGTGGCCGAGCTGATCGCCGGGGCCCCGCTCCGACCGCCGCGGTGGCGCAGCCTCATTCGCTCGTTCCGGATCCGGCTCGCCGTCACCCTGGGCGCCTTCTTCCTGGTGCCGGCCATCGGTTTCACGGCCTGGAGCTTTGCCCGCCTGGCCCTGGAGGTCCAGCGCAGCCGCGACCTGCTCATCACCCAGACGTTGCGCGACGCGGTCCTCACCGCCGGGGAACTGGTCCGGGGCGGCAGTCCCGCGCCGGATGAGCGGCTGCGCGAGCTGAGCCGGCGGATCGACGCCGACCTCGCTCTCTACCTGGGCGGCCGCCTGGCGGGGACCAGCACCCAGGTGCTGGAAGATCTCGGCGTCATGCCGCAGCTCATGGATCCGGATGCGTACACCGCCCTCGCCCTCGGTGGAGACCTGGAGATCACGCGCGACGGCTCGATCCCGGCGCTCGCGGAGCGGGTGGGCTACCGGGTCCTCCAGCCCGGGAGCCCGACCGACATCGGCGTGCTCGCCACGCCGCAGCTCGCCGACGACTCGTCGCTCGCCGTGCGGCAGCTCGATCTCGCGCTCGTGCTCCTCCTCACGACGCTGATCGGTGTCGCGGCGGCGGTGGTGGGCGCCCAGCGGGCCTCGCGCGCGCTCTCGCGTCCCGTCGCCGAGCTCCGCCGCTCGGCGCTCGCCCTTGGCCGCGGGCAGCCGATGCCCGCGCACGCAGGGAGTCCGCCGCTCGAATTCGAGCCCGTGTTCGGCGCCTTCGAACGGATGGCGGCGGATATCCGCTCCAGCCAGCACGCCCTGGAAGAGGCGCGACGCCGCACCGCCGCGGTGCTGGGCCCCGTGGCCACCGGCGTGGTCGGCATCGACCCGGCGGGCCGGGTGCTGATCGCCAATCGTCAGGCCGTAGATCTGCTCGGCGCCGAGCTCGAGGAGGGCGCCCCGTTCTTCGATCGGCTCGCTCCCGAGTGGGAACCGTTCGCCGCGGCGGTGCGGCGGTTCCTGGAGGAGCCCTCGGCGGAGGCCGGGGCCGAGCTCGAGACCGGCGGGCGCCGGATCTCCTTCCAGCTCGCATCGCTCGGTCCCGACGTCCGAGGCGTTGTCATCGCGCTCAATGACGTGACCGACGTGTCACGTGCCGAGCGGGTGCTCGCGTGGGGCGAGATGGCCCGTCAGGTAGCCCATGAGATCAAGAACCCGCTCACCCCGATGCGGCTCGGGATGCAGCATCTGCAGCGGGTCTACCGGGATCAGCGCGCGGATTTCGACGCGGTGCTCGAGGAGACCGCCGGGCGGGTGTTGGGGGAGATCGAGCGGTTGGACACCATCGCGCGCGCCTTCAGCCGGTTCGCCGCCCCGGCCGGCGACCTTCAGCCGCTCGACCGGATCGACCTCGCCCCGGCCGTGGGCGAGGTGGTGCAGCTCTACCGGCTGGCCGAGGAGAGCTGTGATGTGCGGCTCATCAGCCGCCCGGAGGCGTACGGCGCCGCGCGGCCGGACGAAGTGAAGGAGGTGGTGGTGAACCTGCTGGAGAATGCGCGGAACGCCGGGGCCCGCGTGGTGGAGGTGACGGTCGCACCGAACCGCATCACCGTGGCCGACGACGGCTCGGGGATTCCGGCGGACCTCCTCCCGCGCATCTTCGAGCCGCGCTTCTCGACCACCACGAGCGGGTCGGGGCTGGGGCTGGCGATCGTGCGACGGCTGGTGGAGGGATGGGGCGGACGTGTCGAGGTCGAGAGTGAAGTCGGCCGCGGCACCACCGTCGTGGTGGCCCTGCCGGCCTAGCGGGCCGTTACCGGATGCGGCCCGAGAGCTGGACCTTCATGGCGGCGGTGAGTGCGTCATCCTGGGTGCGAACGCCCCGGAGAACCTGGAGCGCAGCCTGAAGCTGGCGGTCGGTCCGGGCCTTCCGGCGGAGCAGGGAGTCGCTGCCGAAGAAGGCCCGCGTCAGCTCGTCACCGAGTTGGGCTGAGACGAAGTCGCCGGCCGCATCATAGGAGGTCCGGTCGATGTGGACGCCGGCCTCTTGCATCCGCGCGAACAGGGTGTCGCGCCGTTCCGGCGTCAGCACCGGGGCCTTGGGCGCCTCCACCTGCTCCGCGCGGAGCTCGGCGGCGTACCCGGCGAGCACGTCGCGGAAGCGGTTCATGTCGGGTCCGAGCCGCGCGGCCAGGAGACGTTCGCCGTCCGAGCGGCCGGTGGCGCGCACGAGCAGGTCGGGGAGGATGCCGCTGGCGTCGGGGACGACCCGGCCGCGCGAGCTGTAGAACACCCGCGGCCGGGTGGCCGGAATCCGGTTGCCGGGTCCGCCGGCGCTGTCGGGCCGCGGCCGCTGGACCGAGCGTCCGCTCGGCGTGTACCACCGGGCGGTCGTCAGCTTGATGGCCACCTCGTCGCCGATCGGATACGTCGTCTGGAGCACGCCCTTGCCGTAGGTCGGCGAGCCGACGATGACCGCGCGGTCGTGGTCCTGCAACGCCCCGGCGATCAGCTCGGCCGAGCTGGCCGTGCCGCGGTTCACGAGCACCGCCAGGCGCAGATCGTCCCAGCCCCCCGGAGTGTGGGCCAGGTAGGTCTTCCGCGCATGCGACGACCTGCCGATCGAGGTCGCCACGGTGTCGCCGGGCTGGAGGAAGAGCCCCGCCGCGGACACGCCCTCGCGGATCAGACCCCCGGGATCGGACCGGAGATCGAGCACCAGCGAGGTCATGCCCTCGCTCACGAGCGTATCCACCGCGGCTCGGAGCTCGTCGGCCGCACCCTGGCTCATCCGGCGAAGGACGATGTAGCCCACCTTGTCGGCCAGCATGACCCCGCGCGACGCGGCCGGGATGTGGACTTCGGTGCGGGTCAGCCGGCGGACGACGGGCTGTGCCGCCCCCCGTGGGCGGACGACGAGCGTCACGATCGGCGTCGTCCCCTGCCGGAGCACCTCGTCCACCCGGTCGGGTGACCAGCCGGCCGTGTTCCGGCCGTCGATGCTGAGCACCTCGTCGCCCGGCGCGATGACGCTCCCGCCCGCGCGGCCCTCCCAGCCCGACTCCGACGGGCCGCGCTCGAGGTCGACTTCCGTCCCCGCCATCTGGCGCTGGTACTCGCGGTAGGCGTCCCTGATCAGCAGCTCGGCGTAGGGATCGTGCAGCGACCCGACCAGGGCGCCCGCCGCGCGCTGGTAGAGGTCGCCTTCGCCGAGCGAATCGATGTAGTGCTGATGGATGGCGCCGACCACGCCCTCGAACAGCCGGGCCTGCTCGTAGATGCCGCCTTCAGCGGCGGGCCGGGGGCGGAGCAGCCAGCCACCACTCAGGAACGTGACTACCAGAATCGAGGCGAGCGCGGCCCACCGGGCCCGGGGGAAGGATCGCATCATCGTCGCCGGCTCCCGCAGGCCGCTCAGCGGCCCTGAGGATTGGTGGGGTCCAGCCGCATCGTCGAATCCCGCCAGACGTCGACGGAGGCCAGGTGGCACGCGTCGACGAACTGCTTCGTGGGATGGGACCCGCGCTGCAGCAGCGCGTGGAGCATCTCGTGCCTCACCAGCCACTCCTCACCGAGGGCGTTGGCCGGGAGGTAGATCCGGTTGCCCTGGCGCACCCACCAGCCATGGGCCACCGTGCCGTTCAGTCCGATGGCGCCGTTGGGCGCGTCCACCGCGTAGAAGGTGACCTCGCTCATGTCGGCCTTGCGGCCGGAGCATGCCTCGGTCTTGCGCCACCAGTCGCTGTAGAGCTCGAGCGTCGGCACCTCCCAGGCACGCTCGACCGGCGCCAACGGGGCGCCGGCCGCCCGCGGCACGGCACACCCCATGGTGGAGGAGAGCAGCATCATTCCCGCGATGAACCGGCGCATCCAGCAGCTCCTGTGGTGAACGCGTGTCGGGGGACCGGACGGCGGGCGCGGGGTCCGCGCGCCGTCGGGGTGGTGCCGTAACCTCTGGGGAACCTCACCAGGTGCCCCACATGCTTGCCCGCGTCTGCTCCGCCGCCGTCCTCGGTATCGACGCCTATCCGGTGGACGTCGAAGTGGACATCACCAACGGCCTGCCCTCGTTCGCCACGGTGGGCCTGCCGCACGGCGCGGTTCGGGAAGGCCGCGAGCGCGTCGGGGCGGCGCTGGCCAATGCCGGGTTCCAACTTCCGCTCAAGCGGATCACCGTGAACCTGGCCCCCGCCGACATCCGCAAGGACGGCTCCGGACTCGATCTCCCCATCGCCGTCGGGATCCTGGCCGCGAGCGGCCAGCTTCCCGATGGCGGCCTCGGCGGCCTCATGGTGGCGGGCGAGGTGGGCCTCGAGGGAGATCTCCGCCCGGTCCGCGGGGCCCTTCCCATGGCGCTCGCCGCGCGTGCCGCCGGTTGCCGTGGGCTGCTGCTCCCGCAGGACAACCTGTCCGAAGCGGCGGTGGTGGAAGGGCTCGAGGTGCGGGGCGCCCGGACCCTGGTCGAGGTCTGCGCCTACCTGGCCGGCGATCTCGAGCTGCCGCCGGGCCGAGTCGATCTTCCGGCCCTCATGGCGGAGCGCCACCGGGACGACTGCGACTTCTCCGACGTTCGGGGCCAACCCGCCGCCAAGCGCGCGCTCGAGGTGGCCGCGGCCGGGGCGCATAATCTTCTGCTCATCGGACCGCCCGGGGCGGGGAAGACCATGCTCGCCCGTCGGCTTCCGACCATCCTGCCATCCATGACCCTCGACGAGGCCCTCGAGACCACCAAGATCCACAGCGTGGCCGGGGTGCTGGAGGGTGGCCGAGCCCTTTGCGTCCTGCGGCCGTTCCGCGCACCTCACCATACCGTCAGCGATGCGGGACTCATCGGAGGCGGGTCGGTTCCGCGCCCCGGAGAGGTCAGTCTGGCCCACGGAGGTGTGCTGTTCCTGGACGAGCTGCCCGAATTCCGCCGTAACGTGCTCGAGGTGCTGCGCCAACCACTGGAGGACGGCGTGGTGACCCTCAGCCGGGCCGCCGTGAGCCTCACGTTCCCTGCACGTTTCATGCTCGCGGCCGCCATGAACCCCTGTCCCTGCGGCTACTTCGGCGACCCGGTCCACTCCTGTCGCTGTGCGGAGCTGGACGTCGAGCGATACCGCTCGCGGGTGTCCGGCCCGCTGCTGGACCGGATCGATATCCACCTAGAGGTCCCCACGGTTCCCTACCGGGATCTCGTGGGCCCCGGCGCGGAGGAGGCGAGCGCCACGGTGCGCCGGCGGGTCGAGCTCGCGCGCGTTCGTCAGCGCGAGCGCTTCCGGGATCGACCCGGGCTGCACGCCAACGCCCACATGAGCGCCCGGGACCTGCGCCGCTACTGCCCACTGTCGGAGCCCGTCGAGCGTCTCCTGCGCGACGCGGTCGGGCGGCTGGGGCTCTCTGCCCGGGCCTATCACCGCGTGATCAAGATCGCGCGCACCATTGCCGACCTGGCGGGTGCCGATGAGCTCTCCCCGTCCCACGTCAGTGAGGCGATTCAATATCGCAGTCTGGATCGGCGGAGGGCGGCGGCGTAGCTGCGTCGGCCCTGTCGGAAAGATAACAAGGGCTGCCGCCATGGGCACCCGATCCCGCCCTGGTCTCAGGCGGGCAGCGGTCCCAGCAGGAAGTCGAGCACGTCGTCGGCGGTGTAGGTCGCGCGACCGGCCAGGAAGCCGCCGATTTCCGCCAGGTCGTCGCCGCTCGTGAGCAGCGGCGGCTCCCGCCGCCCGTCCGCGCGGACCTGCGCATGGCCCGCGTTGGCCATGAGTGCGTTACACAGGCAGCGTCGACCAATGGTGTCCTCCGCTCGCCCGCCCTTCTCCACGTAGGCGGCCACCGGCTCCGCGGGGCAGCGATAGCCAACGCGCCCGTCGGCACGGGCGTACGGTACGCGCAGGTATCCCAGGTCGCAGACGCGCTCACGCTGCTCGCTGTCGACGGCCGGATCACCCGGCCAGCGCACCGTCTTGAACGGATACCCGGTCGGCGAGGCGAGCGGGTCGGTGAACACGTCCACCGCGCCCTCCGCCGCGGCCGTCAATACGGAGGTCTTGTAGTCGGAGGCAAGGCCCGACTCGGCGGCATAGGCAAACAGCGTCCCCACCTGGATCCCGGCCGCCCCGGCCGCCTGAGCCGTGCGCAGGGCCTCCGGCGATCCGGTGCCGCCTGCCAGCCAGAAGGGCAAGCCGAGCTCGCGCACTTTGGCCAGGTCCACCTCGTCGCGCTCGCCGTACACCGGCTCGCCCCGATCGTTGAGCCGCAAGGCTCCGCGCGGCGGGGCGTTGTGGCCTCCCGCCTTCCAGCCTTCGATCACGAACCCGTCGATGCCGCTGCCGGCCTTGCGGGCCAACATGGCAGCGAGCGAGTTGCTGGCGATGATCGGCAGGAAGCGGGGACGACGGAGCCGCGGCGGAGTTTCTCGCCAGTGGTCGCGCGGATCGAGCCGGAGCCTCGCGTCCATGCCGTTCTGCGCGCCTTCGATCTCCAGGCGGATCGTGGCCGGCTCCTGCGCCGCGAACGCGTCGAGCGCGGCGGGTATCTCGCGCGGGATGCCCGCGCCCATGAGCACGTAGTCCACCCCGGCGAGCATTGCACCGTACAGCGCGGCGAGGTTGGGAAGCTGGAGCTTGGTCAGCAGGTTGAGCCCCACCAGGCCGCCGTGACCCTCTTTCGCGAGCCACACCTCGACGAAGCTGGCGAGCATGGTGAGCTGCTCGCGGCCGTGGCTGGCGCCCTTGCGATACATCGGCAGCATGCGGTACGGCATGCCGGCGGCGCCCCCGGCCACGCGGAAATAGCGGCGGAGCGCGCCCGCGGCGGCTTCAGGAAAGGGAAAGTGTGCCATGGCGCGCCGCAGATGGCTGCCCGTGTCGCCATCCTCTAGCCGGCGCACGAAGAGCGAGTCGATCGCGGTGCCGGACACCACGCCGAGCTGCCCGCGGAGCGAGACGGCGCGAGCGAGTCGCCAGCCGGAGATGCCGATACCCATGCCGCCCTGGAGAACGGCGGGGAGCGCGATGCTGGTCATTGAGTGGAAGCGCGGCAGCGGACGGCATTCATTGCCGCAGTATAGAGGCGGATTCGGAAGCGCTGCCGAAGACGGGATGAAATCTCCTTCACGCGCTCCTGGCGCCTACTCCTCCTGACGCGGCGGCTTGCGGTCGCGCTTGACGGCGGCGCGCCGCCGCTTCTCCTCCAGCCGCCCGGCCTTCGCCGCACGCGACGGCCGTGTGCGCTTGCGTGCCTTGGGAACCACGAGCGCCGCGGCCACCATCTGCCGCAGCCGCTCCGTGGCCTCCTCGCGGTTCCGCAACTGGCTGCGCGAGCCGCCGGCCACGACCCGGAGGCGGCCCTTGCCATCGAGCCGAGTCGCCAGCCGATCGACCAGCCGGCGGCGCTGCTCGTCGCTCAGCGTGGGCGAGTTCGCCACGTCCCACCACAGCTCGACCCGGGTCGAGGAGGTGTTCACGTGCTGGCCGCCCGGCCCGCCCGACCGCGAGGCCCGGAACTCGAGCTCGGCCAGCGGAAGGCGCAAGTCGAACGCGACCTCGAGAGACGCGGTCTCCGGCATCCCGCAACATAGCCGAGGCGGCCTCTCACTTGGTACGGTATCACATTACGTTACTGGCCATGGCACCACTCGATCTTCTGCGCGCGCACCTGCTTGGCTACGGACGGGTGCTCCTCGGCTATTCCGGCGGGGTGGACTCCGCGCTGCTCGCCGTCGCGGGTCGGCAGGCGCTCGGCCCCGAGCGCTTTCTGGCCGTGATCGGCCGGAGTGCATCCTACCCCGAGGTGCAGTGGCGGGCCGCGGTGGACCTCGCGCGCCGCTTCGACGTGCCGCTGCTCGAGGTGGACACCCGCGAGCTCGCCGACCCGCGCTATCTCGAGAATTCCACCGAGCGTTGCTACTTCTGCAAGTCTGAGCTGTGGACCCGGCTGGGCCACGTGGCGCAGACCCGCGGATTCGACACGGTCATCGACGGCACCAACGCCGACGACCTCGGTGAGCACCGGCCCGGGCACCGTGCTGCGGGCGAGCGGCTGGTGCGCTCGCCCTTCGCGGAGCTCGGCTGGAGCAAGGCGGCGGTGCGCGAGGCCTCGCGCGCGCTCGGCCTTCCCACGTGGGACGCGCCTGCCGCCCCCTGCCTCTCGAGCCGGGTGCGGTACGGGCTCGAGATCACGCCGGAGCGCCTGCGCCAGGTGGAAGACGCGGAGTCGTATCTTCGCGGCCTCGGCATCTCCGGCGATCTTCGGGTGCGCCATCTGGGTGACCGGGCGCGCATCGAGGTTGCGCCCGGCCAGTTCCCCGCCGTGCGGTCGGAGTGGGACGCGCTCGAGGCGCACTTCGCCGGGCTGGGGTTCGCGGCGGTCGAGCTCGATCCCGCGGGCTACCGGCGGGGTGGGCTGCTCGCGCTGACCGCGCCATCCGCGGACTGATGCGGCTGTTCGCCGGCATCCCGATCGTCGACGAGGCGCGGCGGGAGATCGTCGCGCTGCTCGCCCGCCTGCGCGAGCGCGACTGGCCGGTGCGTTGGGTGCGCGAGGAGGGACTCCATCTCACGCTCAAGTTCTTCGGGGAGGTCGCGCCGGAACGGCTCGAGGTAATCGAGGAGGCTGTCCGCTTCGCCGCCCAGGGCACCGGCGCGCTCGCGCTCGGACTCGACCAGCTCGGCGCCTTTCCGAGCGCCGCGCGTCCCCGGGTGCTCTGGCTCGGCATCGCCGGCCCCTCGGCGCTCGAGCTGCTGCAGGACCGGCTCGAGCGCGGCGGCGAGGCCATCGGATTTCCTCCCGAGGGGACGCCGTTCCAGCCCCACGTGACGCTCGGCCGGGTGCGCGAGGGACATCGGCTGCCGCCCCGTGCGCTCGATGACTTCGAGGAGCAGTACGCGCGGGTGCCGTTCGTGGGCACCCGGCTGGTACTGTATGAGAGCGTGCTGACCACCGGCGGGCCGCGATACGATTCCCGTCTCACGCTGGAGCTCACCGCGTGATCGGCTGCCTGGCCGCCCCGTTCCGCGCGCTGGGGTGCCTCGTGCTCCTCGCCCTCCTCGTCGGCGCCTGGCTCTATCGCGACCGCGTCGTGAGCGAGGCGCACCGGCTGCTCGACCGCGTCGAGTCGCCGGCCCCCGCTGCTGCCGGAGCGCCCGCGCAACCGGCGGGGCGGCCGGGCACGCGGGCCCTGGCGTCGGCACGCGCCAAGATCGACTCGCTCAGGGGATCGCGCGCGGATTCGGTGGTGCTCACACCATCGGAAGTGGCGTCACTCCTGGGCAACGCGCTTGCGCCCGCGGTGCGGCAGGAGCTGGACTCACTGCGGGTCGAGCTGCTCGACAACGAGGTGCTGGTGCACGCCCGACTCCGTACGGCGAAGCTGCCGAAGGATGCGCTCGGCCCGCTCGCGCTGGCGCTCCGACCCACCGAGCCGGTCGAGGTCGGCGGCCCCTTGCGCGTCACCGCGCCGGGCCGCGGCGAGTGGGCGGTGCGGTCGTTCCGGATCCGGGACTTTCCGGTGCCGGCGCCCGCGGTGTCGCACCTGGTGTCGCGGGCGCTCGGCGAGCCCGGGCGGGAGACCGTACCGCTCGAGCTGCCGCCTGGAATCCACGCGATCGCGATCCATCCCGGCCGCGCCACGCTTCTCGGAGCTGCCCGACCATGAGCCATCGGGTCCTCATCGTCGATGACGAAGCCGGCATCCGCCAGGCGCTCAAGCAGGTGCTCGAGTACGAGGACCTCGTGGTTCGCGTGGCGGCCTCCGGTGGCGAGGCCATCACCGTCTACACCGAGTTTCGGCCCCAGCTCGTCTTCCTCGATGTGAAGATGGCGGGGCTGGACGGCCTCGAGACCCTGTCGCGGCTCCGCGGCCTCGACCCGCGGGCGCAGATCGTCATGATCTCGGGACACGGGACCATCGCCACGGCGGTCGAAGCCACCCAGCGCGGGGCGTTCGACTTCCTCGAGAAGCCGCTGGACACCGATCGGCTGCTGCTCACGGTGCGGAACGCGCTGGCCCACGCCGAGCTGGTGGGGGAGAACGCCCGCCTGCGCGAGGCCGCGGAGAGCCGCTACCAGATGGTCGGCTCGAGCCCGGCGCTCGAGGCCGTGCGCGTGCTCGTCGCCAAGGTCGGGCCCACGGCGGCGCGCGTGCTCATTACCGGCGAGAACGGGACCGGCAAGGAGCTGGTGGCGCGCGGGCTGCACGAGGCATCGCCGCGGCGCGACCGTGCGTTCGTCGAGGTCAACTGCGCCGCCATCCCGTCCGAACTGATCGAGAGCGAGCTCTTCGGCCACATGAAGGGATCGTTCACCGGCGCATTCGCCGACCGCGCTGGGAAGTTCGAGCAGGCGGACGGCGGCACCCTGTTCCTCGACGAAGTGGGTGACATGTCGCTCTCCGCCCAGGCCAAGCTCCTCCGGGTCCTCCAGGAGGGCGTGGTGACGCGGATCGGCGGCTCGAAGCCGGTCCAGGTGGATGTTCGGGTGCTGGCGGCCACCAACAAGAACCTGGAGAGCGAGATCGCCGAGGGACGCTTTCGCGAGGACCTGCTGTACCGGTTGAACGTGGTGCCGATCGAGGTGCCCGCACTGCGGGACCGGCTGGACGACGTGCCGGCGCTCGTGACGCACTTCGCGAGCACGCTGGCCGCGAGCGCCGGGGTGCCGGGGAAGCAGTTCGCCGCCGACGCGGTGGCGCGGCTGCAGGCGCGCTCCTGGCCGGGCAACGTGCGCGAGCTGCGGAACGCCGTGGAGCGGGCCCTCATTCTGGCACCCGGCAAGGTGGTGACGGCGGCCGATGTGGACCGGCTGCTGCCCGGCGGCGATGGCGGTGCGGCGGTCCCGCCCGCGACCGACGGCGCGCCCACCTTCGAGACGTTCAGACAGGAAGCGGAGAAGCAGTTCCTGGCCCAGCGGCTGCGCGAGCACGACTGGAACGTCGCGGAAACCGCGCGCGCGCTCAAGATGCCCCGTTCGAACCTGTACAAGAAGATGGAGCGCTACCGTCTCACGCGGGAGCCGACATGACCGAGCAGCCGAGGAACTGGGACCGCGAGCTGGCCGATGTCGACCGGGCCATCGCCAAGCAGGGGAGTGCCGGCCCCGGGGGCGCGCTCCCGGCGGGGCCGGCGCCGGTAACCAGAGTGCCGATCGTCCCGAGCGCGCACCCGGTTCGCAAACGATCGGTGGCGCTCACCTGGTTCTGGGTCGCGCTGGCCGTGGCGCTCGGCGCAGCGCTCGCGGTCTGGCCGTATCAGCGGGCTTGCGGATTGCAGCTCAGCTTCTTCCTCGGCGCCGCGGCCGTCACCGCCATCATCGCGCTTCTCGGGGCGCTCGCGAGCTGGGCCCACCGCCGGGGGTTCGCCCACGTACTGTCGCTGCTCGTGATCCTGTGGGTCGGCTTCGTCGCGCTGCGCGAGGTGCTGCCGCGGGTGGGGTACGCCAAAGTGAGCCGGAACTGGATGTGCGAGGCGGCGCCCGCGGTGGCCGCCCCCACCGCGCCGGCGCCGGCAGCGCACTAGCCCGACGGCGGACCCGCGCACGCGCGTCACCCTTTCTTCTCAACCTGGGATCGTATGGCCAAGAGCTTTCGCAACTTCATCGGCGGCGAGTGGGTGGCGCCGGCCGGCGGCACCTTCCTCGAGAACCGCAACCCGGCGGACACCGGTGACCTCATCGGCCGCTTCCCCGATTCGGACGCGCGCGATGTCACCAGGGCCGTCCGCTCGGCCCGGCGGGGCTTCGCCGCGTGGTCGAACACGCCGGCGCCCCAGCGCGGCGACGTGCTCCGCCGGGTCGGTGACCTGATGGTCGAGCGCAAGGAGGCCATCGCCGATGCCATGTCCCGTGAGATGGGCAAGGTGCTCGCCGAGACCCGGGGCGACGTGCAGGAGGGAATCGACACCGCCTACTACGCCGCGGGCGAGGGACGCCGGCTCTTCGGCCGCACCGTTCCGTCCGAGCTCGGCGCCAAGTGGGCCATGAGCTGGCGCCGGCCGATCGGCGTCGTCGGCCTCATCACGCCGTTCAACTTCCCGATGGCGATCCCGACCTGGAAAATGTTTCCGGCGCTGCTGTGCGGAAACTCGGTGATCATCAAGCCGTCGGAAGACGTGCCGCACACCGTGCACCTGCTGGTCGAGATCCTGCTCGAGGCGGGGCTGCCGCCGGATGTGGTCCAACTGGTGCATGGACGCGGCGAGACGGTGGGCAAGGCGCTCGTGGAGCACCCGGAGGTGCCGGTCATCTCCTTCACCGGGTCGACCGCGACCGGTGCCGTCATCGGCGAGACCTGCGGGCGCATGCACAAGCGCCTCTCGCTGGAGATGGGCGGCAAGAACGCCATGATCGTCATGGACGATGCCGATCTCGACCTCGCTCTCGAAGGGGTGCTGTGGGGCGCGTTCGGGACCACCGGACAGCGCTGCACGGCCACCAGTCGGCTCATCCTCCACCGGAAGGTGCACGACCGCTTCCTGCGCCGGCTGGTGGAGGCGGCCGAGGGGCTGCGGCTGGGCGACGGGCGGGCCGACCGGACGGACGTGGGCCCGCTCATCCACGAGGCGTCGCGGGCCAACGTCGAGCGGTACGTCGAGATCGGTCGCGAGGAGGGCGCCGAGCTCCTGACGGGAGGCAAGGCACCGGGCGGCCGGCTCGCCGCCGGCTGGTTCTACCGGCCCACGGTGTTCGCCGGGGTGCGCGCGGGATCCTGCCTGGAGCAGGAGGAGATCTTCGGGCCGGTGCTGAGCGTGATCCGGGTGGGCTCGTTCGACGAAGCCGTGCGCGTCAACAACGGCGTGCGCTACGGACTCTCGAGCAGCGTCTACACCCGCGACGTGAACCTCGCGTTCCGCGCGCTGCAGGCGCTCGACAACGGAATCACCTACATCAACGCGCCGACGATCGGCGCGGAGGCGCATCTGCCGTTCGGCGGGGTGAAGGCCACGGGCAACGGGCATCGCGAGGGCGGCTGGGGAGTCTACGAGTTCTATTCGGAGACGAAGGTGGGCTACGTGGACTACTCGGGGCGGCTGCAGCGGGCCCAGATCGACACGTACGACGTGTAGTGCACCCCACTGCACGTGTGATGGATGACCGGCGCGCGCGCCGCGGGCGCGGAAGCGGTTGCGCGGCGTCTGACCGGAGAGTAAGGTTCGTCAGGATTTTCGTCCTGAGTCGTAGTATTGATCGGTGTGGTGAGGGGTTGGGCCTGGCATGCCGCGCCGCTGCACGAGTCCCGCCCCATCCAGTCCGAGGTCGATTCGCATGCGTCCAATGCAGGTTGGTGCCGGCCGGCGTGGTCCCTCGTCCGACGAGGGATCGCTGGATCAGTATCTCCGCGAGATCAGCAAGTATCCGCTGATCCCGCAGGAGGAGGAGGTGCGCCTCGCCCAGCGGATCCGCACGGGCGAGGCGGAGGCGCTGGACAAGCTCGTGCGCAGCAATCTCCGCTTCGTGGTGTCGGTGGCCAAGAAATATCAGAACCAGGGCGTCTCGCTCGCCGATCTGATCAATGAGGGCAACCTCGGGCTCATTCGCGCGGCGCACAAGTTCGACGAGACCAAGGGCATCAAGTTCATCTCGTACGCCGTCTGGTGGATCCGCCAGGCCATCCTGCAGGCGCTGGCCGAGCAGAGCCGCATCGTCCGGGTGCCGCTCAACCGCGCCGGGACGCTCCACCGGATCGGCAAGCGCTCTTCCGCGCTCCTCCAGGAGCTGGGGCGCGAGCCCACCCCGTCCGAGATCGCGGAGGGAATGGACATCTCGATGGAGGAGGTCCAGAAGACGCTCTCCATCTCCCAGAATCATCTCTCGCTCGATGCGCCGCTCACTCCCGGTGAAGACAACAAGCTCCTCGACTACCTGCCCGATACCCAGAATCCCGGCCCTGACTCCGAGACCTTCGAGCACGCACTCACCGAGTCGATCGAGGAAGTGCTCTCGACCCTCAAGGAGCGCGAGGCCAAGATCCTGCGGCTGTATTTCGGACTCGACGGCCCCGAGCCGATGACCCTCGAGGAAATCGGCAGCCTGCTCGGCATCACCCGCGAGCGGGTGCGCCAGATCAAGGAGAAGGCCCTGAGCCGGCTCCGGCACGTGAGCCGGGCGCGCGCCCTGGAGAGCTTCCTCGCCTAGGTGAGCGGGGAGCGGGGAGCGGCGCCCCGCAGTATTCCCTCCACCTGCTCCCACTCGATGAGGAACGCGTCGTGCCCCGCGACCGACGCGATCTCGCGGTATTCGGCCGCCGCGCCGGCCGTGCGGTAGGCCTGGATCCAGCTTCGTACTTCGCCCGCCGGGTAGAGAAGGTCCGTGTCCACCCCCACGCCCACCACCGTTCCCACCCGCTCCGCCGTCTCGCGCGCGGCCCCGGCGAGATCGCCCATGTCATGCAGATCCATGGCGCGCATGAGCGCGACGTAACTCGCGGCGTCGAACCGCGCCACCAGTTTGTCGCCCTGTCGGCGGAGGTAGTGATCGACGTCGAACTGACCCGGCGTGCGTGAGGAGACGCGGCCGAATCGGGTGTCGAACTCGATTCCGCTCCGGTAGGTGATCATCGCGAGCGCCCGTGCGGCGGCGAGACCGGCCGCCGGCCCCTCGCCGGGTGGGTAGCGTCCGCTCTGCCACCCGGGATCCGCCTCGATGGCCATGCGCTGCACGGTGTTCCAGGCGATGGCCTGGGGCGAGGTGGCCGCGGGCGCGGCGAACACCACCAGCCGGTCCACCGGGACGCTCGAGCGGCGCCCCCATTCGAGCGCCACCATGCCGCCAAGCGATCCGCCGGTGGCGAGGGCGAGTCGCTCGACGCCGAGTTCGTCGAGGAGCGGCACGTGCGCCGCCGCGAGGTCCGCGGGGGTGAGATCGGGGAAGGGTTCCTGGTGCGCATCGGCCCATTCCCGGGGGCCCGTGGAACCGTAGCAGCTCCCCAGCAGGTTGGCCGAGACGACGGCATGGCGGGAGGTGTCGAGTGCCTTGCCGGGCCCCAGCAACGGCCCCCACCACTGCTCCACGTCGGCGCTGCCCGTGAGGGCGTGGAACACGAGAATCCAGCCGTTTTCGCGCGCCGCCTCCGGATTGCCGACGACACGGTAGCGCAGGCGAAGTCCCCGAAGCACTCGCCCGTTGGCGGTGACGAAGGGGGGCAGCTCCAGCTCGCGGGTAGAGGGACGGCCCCCGATGGCGTGCGGCGGTTCATCCGTGGCAGGCATGGACCCGCTCCTCCAGCCCGGCCGGCGCAAGCGCCCCGGTGGCGACCGCGTGCAGCGTCCGGAGCAGCCGGCTCCCTTCGGCCGCGGGAACCAGAAAACCGACGGCGTGCGGCCGATGCGCCGTGCGGAGCACGAGCGCGCCGGTGCCCGCGGCCAGGAGGGCGGCGGCCGCGGCCGCGCGATGCGTCTCATGGACGCCGGCGGCCGTCACCAGCGACACGGTCGCCACGTCCGGGGGGTCGCCGGCTGCGGGGAGGAGCCCGCGATGACCCGCGCCGAGCACGACCGCGTACATGCACGCGTCCTCCATCATGGCACGCCCGACATCCGTCGCGGGCTCGCCATCGCCGTGCAGCGACGTGAACCGCAGCCGCACGCCGTCATGTTCCGCCCGGCTGGCGGCGAGATGGTGGATGACGCGGGCCCCGGCGAGCGCGATCTCGGTGACGAAGCGGTGGGTGGCTCGTTCGATCGGGCGGGCGTCCGCCACGAGTCGCGGGTCGGCCGTATGCAGGGCGCCCGGGTCCTTCACCAGCTCGCAGCCGTCGGCCCCCAGCGCGCCGGCCAGGGCGACGGCCGTGATGTCCGAGCCACCGCGGCCGAGCGTCGTGAGCCGGCCCCGGTGCCAGCCCTGGAAGCCGGTCACGACCGGCGTGAGTCCCCGGGCCAGCAGTCGCTCGAGCCGGGCCGGCCGGAGCGTGGTCAGCGAAGCGCCGCCCGCGTCGCCGGTGGTATGCAGCCCGGCCTCCCGCGCGTCCAGAACGACGGCGCGGAGCCCGAGTTGCCCCAGGGCCACCGCGAGCAGCGCCGCCGCCACCAGCTCCCCGCTTGCGACGGCACGGTCGGACGCGGCCAGCGCGTCCGGCAGCGGGGCGCCGGGGGAGGGAACCGCGTCGCGCACCTGCTCCACGAGTCCGAGCAGGTGATCGGTGATGCCGCGCCGCGCGCTGGCCACGGCGACCACCGGCTGCGAGCGGCGCCGGAGCGCCACCCGCCGCGCGGCGGCGGCGATGCGTTCGGGTGTCGCCAGCGCATCGCCGCCGAACTTGACGACCAGCGGTGGGTTCACCTCGCGGCCCCGGCCACCGCCGCCGCCGCGGGTCGGGGTGCCGCCACGTCCGCCGCGTGCCCGAGCGCCTGGTCCAGGTCGGCGATCAGATCGCGCACGTCCTCGAGCCCGAGCGACAGCCGGACCAGCTCCGGCGTCACGCCGCTCGCGCGCTGCTGCTCGGGGCTGAGCTGCTCGTGGGTGGTGGAGGCGGGATGGATGATGAGCGACTTCGTATCCCCCACGTTGGCCAGCATGGAGAACAGCTTCACCTGATTGATGAATGTCTTGGCCGCCGCGTGGCCGCCCTTCACACCGAACGTGAGCACGCCGCCGAAGCCGCCGGTGAGGTACCTGGCCGCGTTCCGGTGCTCCGGGTGGGACTTGAGGCCGGGATACGACACCCACTCGACGCGCGGATCCCGCTCCAGCCACTGCGCCACGGCGAGGGAATTTTCCGAGATTCGCTGCATGCGGACGGGCAGGGTCTCGAGGCCCTGCAGAAACAGGAACGAGTTGAACGGCGACAGCGCCGGCCCGAGGTCGCGGAGCAGTTGCACCCGCGCCTTGATGATGAACGCCGCGGGGCCGAACGCCTCGGTGTAGATCAGGCCATGATAGCTCGGATCGGGGCTGGTGAACTCGGGGAAGCGCGCCCGGGCCTGCTCGCTGGTCCAGTCGAACCGTCCGGCGTCCACCACCACGCCGCCGATCGCCGTGCCGTGGCCGCCGATCCACTTGGTGGCCGAGTGGACGACGATGTCGGCGCCGTGCTGGATCGGACGCGCGAGCGTCGCGGCGCCGAAGGTGTTGTCCACCACCAGCGGGACCCCCGCCTCGTGCGCGACCGCGGCCAGCGCCTCGAAGTCGGGGACGTCGAGCCGCGGGTTGCCGATCGTCTCCACGAACAGGAGGCGGGTGCCCGCGTCGATCGCGGCGCGCACCTGGTCGAGGTCGTGGATATCCACGAAGCGCGCCGTGATGCCGAGCTTCGGCAGGGTGTAGGCGAACAGGTTGTAGGTCCCGCCGTAGAGGTTCTGCGAGGTCACGAAGTTGTCGCCCGTGCGCGCCAGGTTGAGAATGGTGAGCACCGTCGCCGACTGCCCGCTCGCCACCGCCAGCGCCCCGACGCCGCCCTCGAGCTCGGCCATGCGCTTCTCGAACACATCGCTCGTGGGGTTCATGATCCGGGTGTAGATGTTGCCGAACACCCGCAGGCCGAAGAGGTCGGCGGCATGCTGCGTATCGTTGAACACGAAGCTCGTGGTGGCGTAGATCGGCACGGCCCGCGAATTCGTGGCCGGGTCGGGCACCTGGCCGGCGTGGACGGCCAGCGTGTCGGGATGGTAGGTCATGGTGTCGTGCTCCTCGCGTAGGGGAAACGAAAAAGGCCCGGACCGCCTCGGGAGCGGACCGGGCCTCGGTGCCGGGTGGGAAGACTACGAGCCGCTTCCGCCCGCGTGCGCCGACGCCGGCCGCCCCGAGAGAGGGGGACAGGGAATCATTCGACAACACATCGGACGGTACCTGGCGCAGTATATGGCAGGGCGGCAGCGCATGGCGATCTTCCCGGGATCGAGCGTCGGCGAGGGCAAAGCACAACGCCCTCCGGCCTGGTGCGCGCGGAGGGCGATCGTCCGGCGCTTTAGCTCTTTGGTTTGCCCCACCGGAAGTCCGGTGCGCAGGCGGGAGCAAGTGGCCTTAAATCAACCGCCGGTCGGAAAGACTAGCGGCCGGGCAAAGGCTTGTCAAGCACGGGAGCCGGGGTAATCCTTCCCGCATTCGGCCGCACCCCTCGGTCTTCCCCCACCTTCGCGCGCTCATGGCCAGCAATCCCTCGTTCGACGTGTCCACCGGCGCCGACCTCCAGGAGGTCGACAACGCGGTCAATCAGGCGCTGAAGGAGATCGGCCAGCGCTACGACTTCAAGGGCACCCACTGCGTGATTGAGTTCGACCGGCCGAGCGCGGAGATCCGGCTCGCGGCCGACGATGAGTTCCGGATGGACGCGCTGCTGGACGTGCTGCAGACCCGGATGATCAAGCGCGGTGTCCCGGTGAAGAACCTCGACGTCGGCGAGGTGGTGCCGGCCACGGGGCAGTCGGTCCGGCGGACGGTCAAGCTGACGCAGGGCATTCCGCAGGACGCCGCCAGGAAGATCATCAAGGCGATCAAGGACGGCGGCTTCAAGAAGGCGCAGGCGACGATCCAGGGCGACGAGATCCGCGTGGCCGCCCCGTCACGCGACGAGCTGCAATCGATCATCGCGTTCCTGAGGGCCCAGGATTTCGGGATCGAGCTCAAGTTTGGCAACTATCGCGGCTGAGCGCCGCGGCCGGCGCGTGGTGGCGCGTTGGGGCGGAGTGGTCGTGGCGGCCGCCGCGGCCGTGGCCGTCGTCGTGGCGAGCTGCACTCCATCGGCGCCGCCGCCGAGCCCGGCGCCGGCAGCACCGCCTGCCCCGGCCCCCGCGGCACCGCGGGCGCCCGCGCCGGCGCCACCCGCCGCACAGACCATCCGGCCGGCGCCGTCCGGGACCGGCGAGCCGGTGGTCCGGGTGGGCCTCGTGGTGGGTGTTTCGTCCGCGACCATCGCCGGGGCGGCGGGCCTCAGCGTGAGCGACCCCTCGGGCGCGCGCCTCGCGGAGATCCCGGCCGGCGAGGTCTGGCGGGTGACGCTCAGCGGCACCACCGGACTCGTGGCCACGTCGCCCGGCGGGGCCGCCATCGCGCCATCCGAGGTGCTCGAGCTCGCGTCGCCCGATTCCGGCGCGCTGGTGCAGGTGAACGGGCGCCCCTACCGCGGCGCCGTCACCGCGCTGCGCGTGGGCACCGGGCTCACGGTCGTGGACCGGGTACCCCTCGAGTCCTACCTGGCCGGCGTCGTCTCGGCGGAGATGGGGCGCAGGAGCGCCGTCGAGCAGGAAGCATTGCGCGCCCAGGCGATCGTCTCCCGGACCTACGCCCTCCGGAATCTCCGCCGCTGGAACGCGCAGGGGTTCGACTTCTACGCCTCGGTCGCGGATCAGGTGTACGGCGGCGCGGGAGCGGAGACGCCGGAGGGCGGCGAGGCCGTGCAGGTCACGCGGGGACAGGTCCTGACCTATGGCGGTGCGCCGATCGACGCGTTCTTCTATTCGACGTGTGGTGGCCGAACCGCGGAGGGCACCGAAGTCTTCCGCGCCGCCGACCGACCCTACCTCCGGTCCGTCGCCGACGTCGCGCCCGATGGTTCCGTCTACTGCAGCATCTCGCCCCGCTATCGCTGGCACGAGGAATGGACCGGCGAGGCGCTCCGCGCGACGCTGCGGCGTACGCTGCCCGCCACCGCCGACGTGCCGGGTGGCGAAATTCGCGAGGTGCGCGATGTCCGCGTGGCCGCTCGCACCGCGTCCGGCCGGGTGGGCCGGCTCAGCATCGGGCTCGGCGGGGAAGACGTGGAGGTCGAGGGCCCGAGCGTGCGCCGCGTCCTGACCTCCGCGTCGGGCGAGATCCTTCGGAGCGCCGCCTTCACGCTGACGGTCACGGGCGCCGGACGCCGCGTCACCCGGCTCGCCGTCGACGGGGCCGGTGCCGGCCACGGCGTCGGCTTCTGCCAGTGGGGGGCCGTTGGCCGCTCGCGGGCGGGGCAGGACCACGAGCACATCCTGGCCGCGTACTATCCTGGCGCGGTGCTCGAGCGACTCTACTGATGAAGGAGGCAGCCGCATGACCGCCAGCCGGACCACGAGCGAGCGCCTGCGGGTCGGGATCATCGGCGGCGGGGCCATCGCCCAGGTTGCCCACCTGCCGGTGCTGAAGAAGCTCAAGACGGTCGAGGTGCAGGCCATCTGCGACACCGACCTGCCCAAGGCCCGGGCGCTCGCCGACCGGTTCGGAGTCAAGGATGCGCTGGATGACATCGAGGACCTGCTGCGGAACGAGGAGCTGGACGCGGTGGTCATCTCCTCGCCGAATCATCTGCACGAGGCGCACGTCCTCGCGGCGCTGTCGGCCAATCTCCACGTCCTGGTCGAGAAGCCCCTGACCGTCACTACCGCGAGCGTCCAGCGGATTCTCAAGGCGGCGGAGAAGCGCGACCGCATCGTCATGGTGGGGATGAACCATCGCTACCGCCCCGACGTGCAGATCGTGCGGAGCTTCGTCCAGAGCGGAGAGCTGGGGCGGATCGAGAGCGTGCGGGGGAGCTGGCACATCTTCCGTCCCAGCCGAAACCAGCTCGGCTGGCGCCAGCGCCGCGATCTGGCGGGCGGCGGCGCGATGCTCGACCTCGGGCTCTCGGTCCTCGACCTCGGCCTGTGGCTCGGCGGCACGCCGGCGCCCGTCCGCGTCAGCGCGTGCCTCGACAGCGTGGGGCGTGAGCGCGCGGTGGAACAGAGCGGCAGCGCCTTCGTGGTGTGCGAGAGCGGCATGTCGCTTTTCGTGGACGTGACGTGGCACCACCTCGGCGAGGGCGAGCGGTTCGGCGTGGGGCTCCGCGGCAGCAAGGGAACGGCGGCCATCAATCCGCTCACCGTCTGGAAGGAGATGAACGGGATGCCGATGGATGTGTCGCCCACCTCGTCGGGGAGCCGCGAGAACGCGTTCACCGCGTCCTACCGCGCCGAGTGGGCGCACTTCGAGGCCGCGATCGCGGGCGAGGCCAAGCTGGCGCCGCTGCAGGATCATCTGGTGCTCCACCGGATTCTCGATGCGATCTACAAATCGGCGGAGGAGGGGCGGGACGTGGTCGTATGAGGGGGCCGCGCTCCGCACGTCGGCGGCCGGCGGCAATTGCGCGCCGGGCGGTGCTGGTGCTGCTGCTGACGCTGTGTGGTCCGGTTCCGGATTTGCCGGCGCAGGCGGCCCCGCCATCCGAGCTCACCGTCTATCTCATGACGTTCGGCCCGGGCCGCCAGGTCTGGGAGCGGTTTGGACACAATGCGCTCTGGATCCACGATCCGGTCCACGGCACCGACGAAGCCTACAACTACGGTCTGTTCGACTTTCACCAGGAGAACTTCGTCCTGCGCTTCGTGCGTGGGCAGATGTGGTACTGGATGGCGGGCTTCCCGGCGCAGCAGTACGTGGACCAGTACGAGCGCGACAATCGCTCGGTCTGGGTGCAGGAGCTCGAGCTCCCGCCCCGCGCCAGGATCCAGCTTCAGGAGCTCCTCCAGTGGAACGCGGAGCCCGAGCACCGCTTCTATCACTACGACTACTACCGCGACAACTGCTCCACCCGCGTCAGGGACGCGCTCGACCGGGTGCTGAACGGCGCGTTGCGTGAGCAGACCGCCGGCGTGCCCTCGGGCACAACCTACCGGTTCCATACCCAGCGCCTCACGGCCAACGAGCCGCTCGTTTTCACCGGGCTCCTGCTCGCCCTCGGCGAAGGCGCAGATCGTCCGATCTCCGCCTGGGAGGAGATGTTCCTTCCCATGGCGATGCGGGACCACGTGCGCCGGGTGACGCTCCCGGGGCCGGCCGGCACGCGCGTGCCGCTGGTGCGGTCCGAGCGGACGATCTTCGAGTCCTCCGCGCCCGTGCCGCCGGCTCGGCCGCCGTCCTGGGTGCCCTGGTACCTGGTTCTGGGCGCAGCTGTCGGCGGCAGCGCGCTGCTCCTGGCACGCGGCGCGCGGCGCTCGGCCGCGGCGCGGTTCGGCTTCATGACGATCGTCGGGGGGTGGGCCATCCTGGCAGGGCTCGCCGGGCTGCTGCTCGCGGGTCTCTGGGGGCTCACCGACCACGCCATGGCCGCGCACAACGAGAACCTGTTGCAGTTGAATCCGCTCGCGCTGCTGCTGCTCCCCGCGATGCGTGCGGCCCTGGCAGGGACGCCTGCCGCGCGGTTCTACCGCGGCGCGGCGCTGCTCGTTGCGGGCCTGTCCGTCCTGGGCCTGGCGCTGAAGCTGCTACCGGGATTCGATCAGGTGAACGGGCCGATCATCGCGCTCGCGCTGCCGGCGCAGGTGGGTATCGCGGCCGCACTCGGCAGGCTGCGGGTCAGTGGCCCGGATGCGGCTGCGCTCCCCGCGCGCGCCGCGGTCCGACCTTTGTCTCGGGGTGTTCCGGGCAGGCGTTGAGCGCGCGCGCGTACGCCTCGTGGCGCCGCCCTTGCCGCTCCACTCAGAGGGAGAAGCCGGTGCCTTCCGCCGCGGCCTCGACCACGAGCCGGGGCGACAGCTCGCGGGCGTAGGCCTTCGCATCGGCCAGCAGGCCGTCGATCGTGGCGTCGTCGTGCTCCGGCTCGTGATGGAACAGAATCAGCCGGGCGCACTCGGCGTCGACCGCCAGGCGCACCGCCTCCCGCGGGGTGGAGTGCCCCCAGCCCGCCCGCAGCCGGATGAACTGATCCGAATACATCGCGTCGTGAACCAGCGTGTCGGTGCCGGCCAGAAACCGCACCAGCCGCTCGCGCCAGTCGTCCGAGACGGGATAGTTGCCGCCGGGGCCAAGCTCGTTGTCGGTCAGGTAGGCGATCTCCCGCCCGCCGGTGGCCGGCGAGATCCGATAGCCGAACGTCATGCCAGGGTGCCGGAGCCGGAACGCGCGCACGCGGAAATCGTGGAGCGGCACCTCGCCTTCCCCGATGTCGTGGACCTCGATCCGGGCGGCGAGCGCCTCGAGCGGAATGGGGAAGACCACCGGGTCCATCTGGCGCCGGAGGATCTCCTGCAGGGGCACGCCGTCCTGGGGCGCGCCGTAGACGCAGAAGCGGTTCCCGCTTTCGCTCAGCGGCTTGAAGAACGGCAGTCCCTGGATGTGGTCCCAGTGAGTGTGGGAGAGGATGATGTCGGCCGAGAGCCGGCCCCCCTGCCGGCGCATCAGCTCGTGGCCGAGGGGCCGGAGCCCGCTTCCCGCGTCGAGGATGGCCAGGCGACCGTCGGGCCCGGCGAGGCTGATGCACGCCGTGTTGCCGCCGTACCGCATGGTCTGCGGCCCGGGAGTGGGGATGGAGCCCCGGGTGCCCCAGAACGTCAGTCGAAACGACACGCCGTCGGCCCGGTCGGAGGGAGCATACCCGAAGCTCTCTCCCCGGGCGCCTTTCGAGCCGGGTGCGCAGTCACAGCACCGGCGTGACTGCGTTCACGCCCGGCGGGCGGCCAGCATGAGGGATCGCCGGTCGCGCAGCGTGATCTCCTTGCGGGTCACCTGGATGATCCCGCGCTCCACCAGATTGCGCATCGTGCGGGAGACCGTCTCCCGGCTCGACCCGATCATCTGGGCGATGGTGTGATGGGTGAGCTTCCGGGTGATGCGGTCGCCGCCTTCGTCGTCCGCCATCCGGAGGAGGAGATGCGCCACCCGCCCGTTCACGTCGAGCAGCACGAGGCTGCCGATCTTC
Source organism: Gemmatimonadales bacterium (assembly GCA_036262935.1). Taxonomy (GTDB): domain Bacteria; phylum Gemmatimonadota; class Gemmatimonadetes; order Gemmatimonadales; family GWC2-71-9; genus CAVVWJ01. The sequence continues at coordinate 62,743 of DATAHW010000119.1, forward strand.
TCGTCCGCCCGCCGGAGCCGCCGCGAGATCTCCCGGAGCAGGGAGATCGCCACCTCGGGCGAGCTCCGCAGCCGGGCATAGAAGTCCTCGCGCCGCAGCACGAGGAGGCCGGAGTCCTCCATCGCGATCACGTGGGCCGAGCGTGGCTCGTCGTCGATGACCGCCATCTCGCCGAAGAAGCTCCCCTCGCCCAGCACGCTCAGAATGACCTCGCGGCCGTCTTCGGCGATGATGACGACCTTGACCTGCCCGGCTGCGACGAGGTAGAGGGCATCGCCGGGGTCGTCCTCGAAGACGATGACACTGCCCTTGGGGTAGCTGCGCTCTCGCGTCAGCTCGGCGAACGCGGCAAGATCGGGCTCCCCCAGGCCGGAGAAGAGGGGGACCTTGCGAAGGACTTCGATCGGTGACAGGGGCACTCGGGCCTCACAGGCGCGGAAGTGGTTGAGGGTACCATACTTGCGGTCGGGGGGACTGTCAATCAGGGCGGAAGGACGGAAAGACGGAAAGACGGAAGGTCGGCAGGTTCGGGCCGCCGGGCTCGCGGGATGGGCGCCTCTTAAACCCCAGTCCCTTCGTGCTTCCCACCTTCCGTCCTCCCGTCTTTCCGTCCTTCCCTCCTTCCGCCAAGCTCCCATCCCCGCTATGTTTACTGGCTTCGCACCAACCGACAGGAGTTGTGCCGTGAAGCCCGATCTGCACCCGACCTACAAGAAGGTCATGGCCGCCTGTGCCTGCGGGAACTCGTTCGAGACCCGCTCCACGGCCGCGTCCATCCACGTCGAAGTCTGCGCGCAGTGCCATCCCTACTTCACCGGCAAGCAGCGGCTGGTGGATACGGCGGGCCGCGTCGATCGTTTCCGCCGGAAGTACCAGACCGAGCCGGCCGCCGCCCCCAAGGCCTAGCTGATGGAGGCCCGACTCCGCCAGGCGCTGCAACGGGCGGAGGAGGTCGGCCAGGCCCTCGCCGACCCGGCGGTCGCCCGGGATCCGGCCAAGCTGCAATCGTTCGGCCGGGAGCATACGCGCCTCGCTCCTGTAGTGCGCCTGGCCGAACGCCTCGCCCGGCTGGAGCGCGAGCTCGCCGATGCCCGGGAGCTTGCCGCCGAGACCGATCCCGAGCTGGTGGCGCTGGCCCGGGCCGATCTCACCCGCCTGCCTCCCGAGATCGCGGCGGTCTCGGAGCAGCTTCAGGAGCTGCTGCTACCCCGCGACCCCCATGACGACCGCGATGCCATCATGGAGATCCGCGCCGGCACCGGCGGCGACGAGGCCGCGCTGTTCGCCGCCGACCTCTACCGGATGTATCAGCGCTTTGCCGAGCGCCACGGCCTGCGGTGGGAGCCGATGTCGCTGAGCGACGGCACGCTCGGTGGTCTCAAGGAAGCTATCGTCGCCGTGCGCGGCGCGGAGGCCTATGGCCTGCTCCGCCGCGAGTCGGGTGTGCACCGGGTCCAGCGCGTCCCCGCCACCGAAACCCAGGGGCGGATCCATACTTCCGCCGCCACGGTCGCGGTGCTGCCGGAGGCGGAGGAAGTGGACATCCGGATCGAGCCGCAGGACCTGAAGATCGATGTATTCCGATCATCCGGCCCTGGCGGTCAGAGCGTGAACACCACCGATAGTGCCGTCCGCATCACCCATCTTCCCACCGGCCTGGTCGTCAGCCAGCAGGACCAGAAGTCGCAGCTCCAGAACAAGATCAAGGCCATGGAAGTGCTGCGTGCCCGGCTGCTCGACCGCATGATCGCTGAGCAGGAGACGGCGCGTGCGCGCGACCGCCGCGCCATGGTCGGCACCGGCGATCGTTCTGCCAAGATCCGCACCTACAACTTTCCGCAGAGCCGCATCACCGACCACCGCATCAATCTCTCCGTGCACAATCTCGCCGACGTGCTGAACGGAGATCTCGATGCGCTGCTCGAGGCCCTGCGCGTGGCGAGCCGGCAGGAGCAGGATGCGGTCTGAAGCGGGTCTCTCCCGGCGCGCACTCATGACCGAAGCCGCCGGCGTGCTCGAGGCCGCCGGGATCGGCGCGCCGCGCCGGGAGGCCCGACGCCTCTGGGCCGACCTCATGGGCGATCCGCCGGACCACCTTGTACTTCACTCGGAGGAGCCGGTCTCGGCGGAGCGCGGATCGGCCTACTGTTCGGCCGTCGAGCGCCGCGCCGCTGGTGAGCCGCTCGCCTATGTGACCGGCTGGACCGGATTCCGTCACCTCATACTGCGGTGTGACCCCCGGGCGCTCATCCCGCGTCCCGAGACGGAGGGATTGGTGGACCTGGTGTTGGCCCGCGTCCCTACCGGCCGGATTGCGGACGTGGGGACCGGCACCGGGTGCCTGGCACTCAGCCTGGCGGCGGAGGGCGGCTACGCCGAAGTCCTGGCCGTGGACCTTTCTGCCTCGGCACTCGAGCTCGCCGGCGAGAATGCGCGGGGGGTGGACGCGCGTGTCTCCCTGCTCCGGGGCGATTGCTGCGCGCCCCTTCGGCAAGCGAGCCTCGACGCGCTCGTCTCCAATCCCCCCTATCTTTCGGCGGGCGAATACACGAGCCTCGACCCGTCGGTCCGAAGCTGGGAGCCCGCCCTGGCGCTCGTTGGGGGGGCCAGCGGACCCGAGATCACCGCGCGCCTCCTGGACCAGGGCCGAGTGGTCCTGCGTCGCGGAGGATGGCTGGCACTGGAGATCGACTGCACCCGGGCGGCGGAGTGCGCCGCCCTGGCTGGCGCGCTTGGGTGGAGCGAAGTCGCCTTACATGCTGACCTTTTCGGGCGCGAGCGCTACCTGCTCGCGCGAAGGAGCGATGCCCCGTGATCTGGGACAAGGCGCAGGACCTCGGACGGTTGATCGGCCAGTCGGCGGAGTACCAGACCCTGCGGCGCGCGGAGGCGACGCTCCGTGAAGACAGCGACACCGTCGCCAAGCTGGACCAGATTCAGACCCTCGCGCGGCAGGTGGACCAGATGGTCTCGACCGGGCAGATGCCCGATCCGGCCACCGCGGAGTCGTACGAAGCGGCCGTGCACGACCTGGAAAACAGCCCGGTCGGGCAGGCGTACGTGGTGGCCCGGGCCAATTTCGAGAAGCTGATGGCCAAGGTGAATCAGCAGATCAGTGAGGGGATGGAGAAGGGCTCGGCCAGCAGCATCATCACCCTGGGATGACCGGCCGCGGGCTCTTCGTCGTGCTGGAGGGCCCCGAAGGCTCGGGCAAGTCCACGCTCGCCGGTCCGCTCGCCGACCTGATGCGCGAGCGCGGCGTGGAGCCGGTGCTGGTGCGCGAGCCCGGGGGCACGCGGACGGGAGAGATCGCGCGCCAGGCGCTGCTCGATCCCGAGCACCCGGTCGGGCCGCTCGCGGAACTGTTTCTCTACCTGGCGGCACGGGCGGAGCTCGTGAGCTCCGTCGTAGCCCCGGCGCTGTCCGCTGGGCGTGTGGTGCTCTCGGACCGGTTTTCGCTGTCCACCGAGGCCTACCAAATGGCGGGCCGTGGACTGCCGGCGGAGGTGGTCCTGCCCGCCAACCGTGCGGCCGCGGGCGGGCAGCGGCCGGATCTGACGCTCATCCTCGACCTCGCACCCGACGTCGGGCGCGCGCGGCAGGTGGCCGCAGGGAAACGGCTCGACCGCCTCGATGCCGAAAGCGCCGACTTCCACGGCCGGGTCATCGATTACTACCTGGCGGTCGAGGGTGACGGGGTGCGACATTTGGATGGGTGTCTCCCACGGGATCGGCTCTTGCAGGCGGCCTGGGCGGAGATCGTTCGGGCAGCCCCAGAGCGGTTCGCCGGGAAGGGCGGGTGAAGGTGCGGTACGTAGGCGTTGTGGGGGCGGGCAATCGGCTCGTCCAGCATTCCGAAGCACCGGAGGCAGTATGAAGCAGCGTTGGGGCCTGATCACGCTCGTCGCCGTGATCTCCTTTCTGAGCGGCGGCTGGCTGTTGCAGCGCGGCGTCGCGAGCGGCGGCAATGTGTATCAGCAGGCCCGGCTGTTCGACGACGTCCTGGGGCACGTCAGCGCCTATTACGTCGATTCCATCGGCGAGACGGATCTGTACGATCGCGCCACCCGCGGGATGCTGGAGCAGTTGAAGGATCCCTATTCCGTGCTCCTCACGGGCGACGATTACAAGGCACTCACCGAGCAGACCTCCGGTAACTACGCGGGGCTCGGGATCCAGATCGAGGTTCGGGACGGCTGGATCACTGTCGTGGCGCCGCTGCCGGAAACGCCGGCGGAGCGCGCCGGGGTGGCCACGGGCGACCAGATCATCGAAGTGGATGGCAAGAGCACCAAGGGCTGGAAGAACGATGAGGCCGTGAAGGCGCTGCGCGGCGAGGCCGGCTCGACCGTCACGATTACCGTCCTCCGGTCGGGCGTGACCGATCCGATCAAGTTCACCCTCACCCGGGCCCAGATCCACGTCCGCTCGGTCCCGCAGGGGACCATGTTCGACGGCGGCGTGGGCTACATCTCGCTCAATCCGGTCGCCGAGACCTCGGCGGAGGAGCTCCGCAGCGAGGTTGTCCGCATGAAGTCGAAGGGCATGAAGTCGATGATCCTCGACCTCCGGCTCAATCCGGGCGGGCTCCTCGATCAGGGCGTGAAGGTGGCCGACCTCTTCCTCGATCCGAAGCAGGAGATCGTCGCCACGCGCGGCCGCGCCCGGGGCTCCACCAAGGAGTTCTACGACGACGCGCGGCAAACCTGGCCCGACCTGCCGATCGTGGTGCTGGTAAACGACGGCACGGCCAGCGCCGCGGAAATCATCGCCGGCGCGTTGCAGGACCATGATCGCGCCGTGGTTGTCGGCACGCCGACGTTCGGCAAGGGACTGGTGCAGACCCTCTTCCCGCTGGGTGACGGCGTGGCACTCAAGCTGACCACCGCCCGCTGGTACACGCCGAGCGGCCGCACGATTCAGCGCGTCGCGAAGAACGAGGAGGAGCAGGCGCAGCAGGCCGCAAACGAGGCGGGCGACACCTTGCCCGGCGTGCCCGTCGAGGAGCACAGCGACTCGGCCATCCAGAGTCGGCCGATCTATCACACCGACGGTGGGCGCGTGGTGCGGGGCGGCGGCGGCATCGTGCCGGATCTCGTGATCCGTCCCGACACGCTGTCGGGCGGCGAGAAGGATTTCGCCAAGGCGCTGGGCAGCCACCTGCCCGAGTACCGCGACGCGCTCACGAGCATCGCGCTCGAGGCCAAAAACAAGGGGACGGTCAAGTCCGAATCCTTTACGGTGACACCGGAAATGCGCCAGGAGCTCTATCAGCAGCTCCGGGCCAAGGGAATCGAGATGACGCCCCAGGTCTACGAGGGCGCCAACAGTCTCGTCTCGAGACAGATCGGCTACGAGGTCGCCCGGTATGTGTTCGGCCGGTCGGCGGAGTTCCGCCGCCAGGTGCACAACGATCCGCAGATGCAGACCGCGATGACCCTGCTCCGCAAGGCGCAGAGCCCGCGCGAGCTGCTGGGACTGGCCATGTCCGACCGGGCGGCGCGCACGGCGCAGAACTAGCAACGTGGGACCACGCGCGGGTTCGCCCTGAGCACCGTGAAGGGGACATGATCCAGGTCATGTCCCCTTCACTCTGTTCGGGGTGAGTCGCCGCCGTAATGGCGTTCGATGATGATGCTTTCCGAGTGGCACCCCATCTCCATCATCGGGGCAGGCCGCATGGGCCATGGCCTCGCCATCGCGCTGGAGCGCACCGGCGCCGAGGTCGGATTGCTCACCCGGTCTCGCCGGCCGGAGGAAACCCGGCACGCGGGGCTGGTCCTGCTCGCGGTGCCGGACGACGCGATCCTGAGCATGGCGGCCGAGCTGGCGAAGGAGGGCGCGGTGAGCGCCCGACAGGTCGTGCTGCACCTCTCCGGCCTGCTCGACCGCCGGGCGCTCGAGCCGTTGGCCGCGACCGGCGCCGGCCTCGGTTCGTTCCACCCGCTACAGGCGATAGCCGAGCCCTCCGCCGCGCCGGAGCTCCTTGCCGGGTCGTTCGCCGGCCTGGAGGGAGACGGGCGTGCCCTTGCCGCGGGCGAGTGGGTGGCTGAGACGCTCGGCATGCGGCCCGTACGGCTCACGCCCGGCGCCAAGCCGGCCTACCATGCGGGGGCAGTGATCGCTTCGAACTACGCCGTCGTCCTGGCCGACATGGCCGAGCGGCTGGCGCGCAAGGCGGGCCTGTCCAAGGCGGACGCCGCGGCGATGTATCTGCCGCTCATGCAAGGCACCGTCGCCAATCTCGCCGGAGGGTCGATCGCGGCGCTCACCGGCCCCATTCGCCGCGGCGACGCGGCCACGGTCCGCGCGCACCTCGCCGCCCTCGCCCCGGAGGACCGGGAGCTCTATCGCCAGCTCGGTCTGGCTGCCCTGCGACTCGCACGAGAGGCCGGCCTGCCGCCCGCCGCAGCAGCGGCGGTGCAGGGGACGCTGGAGCGGCGGTCGGAGTGAGCGCGGAGCAGTGCGGGGTAAGCCGTCTCCTTCGGTCCGTCCTTCCGACCTTCCGTCTTTCCAACTTTCCGTCCTTCCGCCCTCCGCTCCTCTCTACTGCTCCACCACCCGGACCCCCGCCGGCACCTGGAACGTGAACGTCTTGTCCGGCACCGGCTGGTTTACCCGAACCCGTCGGAGGGTGAGCGTGCGGGTCGCGCCCGAGTGTTCCGTGATCTCGAGCCGCCGGGGCAGCCCGTCGTCCCGGTCGAGCCAGAGCACCGCCCGCTCGAAGGGCAGGTCGGGGACGGCGGGCACCAGTTGCACGACGTCCACCCGGCGGCCATCGAGCCGGTCCGCGCGCATGTACGACGTGGTGTAGCGCTCGGCCGGGCGGTCGAGCAGCCAGCCGAGCATGTTGTAACCGTACACCGGTCCGCCGCTCGGGACTCCCATCCGGATTACCTGGCCGGGCGTCGTGCTCGGGGTGTAGATCCAGACGTAGCGGCCGTCGATCACGATGGCCTCGCCGGGCGGGTCGGTGAAGCGCATGGCGAGCTTGTCGGGGCCGGCCTGGACCAGGGTTCCCCGGCTCTCCGCGCTGTCGATCATGGGGTTGTCGATCAGTTGGACGAAGTCGGCCTTGAGGCTCGACAGCGAGCGGTACACGCTCGAGGAGCGGCCGACGATCGCCTCCGCATCCTGGGCCCGGACGACGGCGATGGGCGCCGTGAGCGCAGCCACGCTCAGCAGGACGACTCGCGCGAGCGCGGGGGTGGTCACGGGCGGGCCCCCGCGGCCTCGGCCACGCGCCGCCCGATCGCGTCCGCGATGAGCCGCACCTCCTTCATCAGCCGCTCGAACTGTTCGGGATAGAGGCTCTGGGCGCCGTCGGAGAGTGCGCGGTCGGGCGCGGGGTGCACCTCGACCAGCAGTCCGTCCGCACCCGCCGCCACCGCGGCGCGAGCCATGGGAATCACCATGTCGCGGTGTCCGGTGCCGTGGCTCGGATCGGCCACGATCGGCAGGTGCGACAGGCCGTGCACGACGGGGATGGCGGTCAGGTCCAGCAGGTTGCGGGTGGACGGGTCGAAGCTTCGGATGCCGCGCTCGCACAGGATCACCTGCCGGTTCCCTTCCGCCAGGATGTACTCGGCCGAAAGGAGCAGCTCCTGGATGGTGGCGGACAGGCCGCGCTTGAGGAGGATCGGCTTCCCGCAGCGGCCCGCGTGCTTGAGGAGCGAGTAGTTCTGCATGTTCCGTGCGCCGAGCTGGACGATGTCGGCCACCTCGACCACCTCTTCGAGGCCCTCGGCGTCCATGGCCTCGGTCACGATGAGGAGGCCGGTCTCCTCCCGCGCCCGGGCCAGCAGCTTGAGCCCCGCGCGGCCGAGTCCCTGAAAGGCGTACGGCGAGCTTCGCGGCTTGAACGCGCCGGCCCGCAGCACGGTGGCGCCGGCCTCCCGCACCGCGCGCGCCGCGGCCAGGATCTGCGGTTCGCTCTCGACGGAGCAGGGGCCGGCCATGACGACCACCTCGTCGCCGCCGACGCTCAGGCCGCCGGGCAGGCGCACGGTGGTGGCCTCGGGCTGCCACTCGCGCGAGACCTGCTTGTACGGCTGCGTGACGTGGATGATCTCCTGAACCCCGGGCAGCGCGGCCAGCCGGGAGCCGTCGACTCGGCCATCGTTGCCCACGAGCCCGACGGTGGTCCGCTGCCGGCCGGGCATCGGCCGCGCCTGGTAACCCATCTCCTCGATGGTGGCGACCACGCGCTCCACCTCTTCGTCCGCGGCACCGTGGCGCATGACGATCAGCATGCGGAGCTCCAACGCTTATGCCACATGCTCCGCCTCCCCCAGCCGAACCCCCACGATCGTCGACACCCCCGGCTCCTGCATCGTCACCCCGTAGACCGCGTCGGCCGACTGCATCGTCCGCGGGTTGTGCGTGATGACCAGGAACTGCGTGTCGGCCTTGAACTCGTCCAGCAGCCGGGTGAAGCGGCCGACGTTGGCGTCGTCCAGGGGTGCGTCCACCTCGTCCATCAGGCAGAAGGGACTCGGCTTGGTGAGATAGATGCTGAAGAGCAGGCTCACCGCCACCAGCGTGCGCTCGCCCGAGGAGAGCAGGTGGATGCGCTGGGTCCGCTTGCCGCGCGGCGCGGCGTGGATGTCGATCTCGCTCTCGAGCGGATCGTCCGGGTTGGCCAGGCGGAGCTCGCACTCGCCGCCGCCGAACAGCGTCTGGAACACCCGGGTGAAGTTGCCCTGCACGGCGGTGAAGGTCTCGAGGAACATGGTCCGAGCGGTACCGTCGATCTCCCGGATCGCCTGGATGAGCGACTGGCGGGCCGCCACCAGATCGTCCCGCTGGGTGGTCAGGAACTCGAGGCGCTTGAGTTCTTCGGCGTGCTCCTCGACCGCCAGCGGGTTCACCGGACCGATCGCCTCGAGGGCGCCGATGATACGCGCGGCCTCCGCCTCGAGCGTATCCAGGTCGAGCTCCAGCATCGGTGCCTGCTCGACGAGCTGCTCGAGCGGCCGGCGCCACTCGGCCTCCACCCGCTCGAGCACGCTGCGGCGCGCACCAGCCGCCTCCGTGAGCCCGACCTGGAGGCCGTGGCTTTCTTCGCTCGCGGCATCGAGCTCGGCGCGCGACCCGCCCACCTCCCGCTCCGCGCCGGCGAGCGCGGCTTCCAGGCGGGCGAGCTCCGCCTCGGCGTCGCGGCTCGCGGCGTCCAGCTCCTGCACCGCCAGCTCACGTTCCGCGCGAGCCTCGCGCCACTCGCTCTGCCGCGCGGCGAGCGCGGTGAGATCGGCTTCGAGCTGCGCCAGCTCGCCCGCCAGCGCCAGCGCGCCGCTCTCGGCCTCCTCGCGCGCCGCGCCGGCCCGCAGGAGCCGCTCGTCCGCGGAGCGAAGCCCGCCGGCCACATGCGCCTCCTGCACCTGCCAGTGCACCCGCTGCTCCCGCGCGGCTTCCTGCTCCGCCTCGAGCTCCGCCAGCCGCCCGCGCCCGCGCCCGAGCTCCTCGTCCAGCCGGCCGCGGGCAAGATCGGCTTCGACCAGGGCCGCGTCGATCTCCGCCAGCCGCTGTTCGGCCCCGGTCAGCCGCTCGGTGACCCGGGTGAGCTGGGCCTCGGACTCGGCCATCTCGCGGCTCAGGTTGCCGGCGAGCCGGACCGCGTCCTCGCGGGCCGCCGCGGCCTGCCGGTCGGCCTCGCGAGCCTGCTCGAGCGCCGTGCTCGCGGCGGCGAGGGACTGCTCCCGCTCCGCCAGCCGCGCGAGGGTGGCCTGCAGCGCCTCGTCCGCCGCGACCAGCGCCGCCGTGCCGCGCCCGACCTCGTGTGCCAGCGCCGCCAGCTCGGCGCGGCGGCGCAGCGGGCCGGACGGAGCCGCCGCGCCGGACAGGAAGATGGCACCGCTGGCGCGCCGAAGGACGCGGCCGGCGCTGTCGAGCACCTCGGAGCCGGCAAGCGCCGCCCGCACCCAGCCCGCGGCCGGCCCGTCGGCGCGGAGCCGCTCGTCGAGCGGCTGGGCGCTCGAGCCGCCGAGTGGGCCGGGATCGAGTGGCAGCAGCACCAGCGAGCCAGGCTGGTGCTCGGCGTGCCACTCCTGGACCGCGCGCGCCACCTCGTGGTCCCGCACGAGCACCGCGTGCATCCAGTCGCCCAGGAGCCGCTCGGCCAGCTCGGCGTCGTCCCGGCTGGTGCTGACGAAATCGCTGAGTGGACCGAGCACCCCGCCGTCGAACCGGTCCCGGGCCGCGAGGAGCGCCGCGGCGCCGGGCGCGAGGCCGACACGGTCACGTTCCAGCTCCTCGAGGGCGTGGCGCCGCGCGGTCATCTGCGCCAGCGCCTCCTCGGCGCGGCGGCGGCCGGAGCGGTGCATCGCCTCCTGCTCGCGCGCCTCGGCGACGAGGTGCCGTGCGTGCTCCGCCTCCGCGGCGGCGCGCTTGGCCCCGTGACCCAGGAAGGCCGACCGCTCGACCGAATGGTCCCTGCGGCGCTCGGCCCCCGCCAGCTCGGCCTGCAGCTCCGCCCGGTGCGCCTCGGCGCCGGCCGCGCGTTCGCGCAGCGAGGCGAGCTCGCCCTCGAGCGCGGCCCGCTCGCCTTCGAGGGAGCGGAGCGTCTGCGCCTGGGTCTGCAGCTCCTGCTCATGCCGTCGCACCTGCGCCCGCTCCTCGCCCAGACGCCGGCGCACCTCCTCCTCGGCATCGGCGCGGCCGGCGAGCTCACCGCGGATCCGCTCGTGCTCGATGGCCGCGGCTTCGCGATCGGCGGTGGCCGCGTCACGTTCGATCAGGGCCTGCTGCGCGCGATGCGCCATGACGGCGCGCTCCTCCTGCGCGCGCAGGCGCCGCGCCGCGGCGTTGGCCAGGCGCTCCGCGGCCAGAGCCAGATCGCCATCGAGTCGGCCCAGCTCCACCCGCACGGTACCGAGTTCCCGGCCGATCTCGGCGCGCCGTGCCTCCGCGGCGCCCCGCGCCCCGGCCGCCGCTTCGCGCCGGTGCTCGCCGTCAGCCAGCCGGCGGCGGATGGCCGGCAGCAGCTCGGACAGCTCGGCGAAGCGCGACTCCATGCCGGCCGCGTCTTCGGCCAGGCGCTCGAGCATGCGCCGCGCCAGGGTGATCTGCACCGCGAATTTCTCCTCGACCAGCTTGGCGTGCCGCTCGGCCTTGCCGCGCTGGCGGGCCAGACTGCGGATCTGCGACTGGACCTCGGCGACCAGGTCTTCGACCCGCTGCAGGTCGGTGGCGGTTTCCTCGAGCCGCCGCTCGGTGCTGTGCTTCCGGTCGCGGTACAGGCCGATCCCCGCGGCTTCCTCGAACAACGAGCGGCGCTCGTCGGCCCGATCCGAGAGCAGGAGGTCGATCATCTTGGCCTCGATCACGACGCCGGCATCGCTCCCGAGGCCGGTGCCGCGGAGCAGGTCCTGGACGTCGCGCAGCCGGACCGGGGCGCCGTTCAGCAGGTAGTCGCTCTGGCCCGATCGGGAGAGCCGCCGGGTGACCATGACCTCGCGGTAGGCGATGGGGAGATCGCCATCGCTGTTATCCAGATAGAGGGAGACCTCGGTGACGTTGACCGGCCGGCGCCCGGTGGACCCCTGGAAGATCACGTCTTCCATCTTGCCACCGCGCAGCAGCCGCGCCGACTGCTCGCCCAGGACCCAGCGCACTGCGTCGGAGACGTTGGACTTCCCGCAGCCGTTGGGGCCGACGATGGCGGTCACGCCCTGCTCGAACGTGAGGTTGACGGTATCCGCGAACGACTTGAAGCCGGACAGCTCCAGCCGGGTGAGCTTCATGCGGGCGTCCTGCCGATGGTGGGATGGGCGCGCCGCCGGTCGCGGCGCGAGGGAGTCAGCGGTCCGGCGCGCCTTGCGCCGAGACGATGAACGACGGCATGCCGATCTTCCGGCCGGTCTCCTCCGCCTGCTCCCGGGTGGCGTAGGGACCCAGCACGACACGATGCGCTTCGTCACTTCGGGCCGGCGCCAGTACCGAGGCGGGCAGGCCGGCGCCGCGCAGCTTCTCCGCGAGCTCGCTGGCCCAGGCGGGATTCTGCGAGCTGCTCACCTGCAGGTAGACCCCCGGGCCCGCCTGCACGCTGTCGGCGTTGGCCAGTGCGGTCGAGTCGGCGGCGACGCCGTTCTCGGTTTCGTCGGATGGCCGCCACGCGACCGGCAGCCACTCGTCGGCCGCGCCGCCCTTCACCCGCCCGGTCTCGGGGAACCCCTTCGCGGCCAAGTCGAGCGCCACGACATCGTCGCCGCGGCGCACCAGGAGCGTGTTCGGCGCGGCGATCGCCGGCAGGTCGACCACCCAGCGTGCCGCCACCGTGCCGAGAAGCCGCTGCCTTCCCACGTCGATGACCCACGCTGAATCGCCGGTCTCCGGCTGCACCAGCAGCCACTCCCCGAAAGAACCGCCACGCAGGCCCTTCGCGGCGCCGGGCAGCTCGATCTTGTCGAGCTCGTCGCCGCTGAAACGATCCAGCACCAGCAGCGCGTGATCCTGCTGCGCCACGTAGAGCCGGTGCCCCGACGGCGAGAACAGCACGGCGTGCGGGTGTCCGGAGAGCGGAATCGATTTCGGCTTGTTCTTGCCCTGCGTTTGGTAGAGGATGACCGCGGTGTCCGTCGCCACGGCCACCAGATCGCCGTAGAAGCTGGGGACCACCGCTTCCGACGGGAGCGTCATGGTGGTGGGTGCCTGGTCCGAGCCCAGCACCTCGAGCACCGGCGCCTTCTCGCCGACCCGGGCAAGGAGGGCACCGGTCATCGTCGCGTGCAGCTCCCGGGGCGAGCCCTGCAGCTTGGCCCGGAACCGCACGGGGGCACGACGGACCATCTGGGTCACGGTGCTTCCCGTGTCGACCGCGTAGAGCGCTCCGTCCGGCCCGACCGTGGCCGCCCGCACGCCCTCGAGATACGTGCGCACCCGGCGGGTCTCCAGGTCCAGCGTCACCAGATTGCGCTTGCGATCGAGCGCGAAGACCAGGCCCTGCTCGGGGTCGGCGCCGACGATCCGCTCGACCGCCGGCATCTTGTCCTCGGCCTTCCAGGAGGACGGCTCGAGCGAGGGTACGCGGTACAGCCGCGCGACCCCGCCGTCCTCCGGGAATCGGAGCACCGACGAGGGCACGATCGCACGCGCCGCCCCGTGGAGATTGCTGTCCAGCGCCAGCCGCTCCGGCTTCCGGCCGCAGGCCAGCAGGAGGAGTACGGAGGCGACGCCGAGGCGGTAAGGGAACTTCACGCGGGAAAGATAAGGGAGGCAGCGGGGAGGGGGGAGGCGGGCGGTCAGGCGGGCAGGCGGTCGGGCGGTCGGCA
>DATAHW010000120.1:0-12735 GCA_036262935.1 Gemmatimonadales bacterium
CGGCCCCGCTCGCCTACACGTCCAGATTGCTCACGTACTTGGCGTTCCGCTCGATGAACTGCCGCCTCGGCTCGACCTCGTCGCCCATGAGCTCGTCGAACAGCTTGGACGCTTCGACGGCGTCCTCCATGGTGACCCGGAGAATGGTGCGGGTGGCCGGATCCATGGTCGTGCGCCAGAGCTGGTCCGGGTTCATCTCGCCCAGACCCTTGTAGCGCTGGATGTTGATGCTGCCGCGGCCATCGCCGTTCGTCAGCCGCTTGGCGTACTCGTCCCGCTCGCCCTCGGTGTAGGCGTAGAACTCTTCCTTGGCCTTGGCCACCCGGTAGAGCGGCGGCTGCGCGATGTAGACGTAGCCCGCCTCGATCAGCTCCTGCATCTGCCGGAAGAAGAAGGTCAGGAGCAGCGTCCGGATGTGGGCGCCGTCCACGTCGGCGTCGGTCATCAGGATGATCTTGTGGTAGCGCGCGTCGTCGAGCTTGAAGTCCTCGCGGACGCCGGTGCCCACGGCCGTGATGATGGCGCGGATTTCCTCGTTGCTGAGGATCTTGTCGATCCGCGCCTTCTCCACGTTGAGGATCTTCCCCCTGAGCGGCAGGATGGCCTGGAACGAGCGGTTCCGACCCTGCTTGGCGCTGCCGCCGGCCGAGTCGCCCTCGACGAGGTAGATCTCGGTGTGGGCCGGATCGTCGAGGGAGCAGTCGGCGAGCTTGCCCGGAAGGACCGCATTCTCCAGGCCGGACTTCTTCCTCACCAGGTCGCGCGCCTTGCGCGCGGCCTCGCGGGCACGAGCCGCGCTCACCGCCTTCTCGATGATGTTGCGGGCGACCGGCGGGTGCTCCTCCAGATAGTTGCCGAGGTGCTCGTTGACCACGGCCTTGACGATCCCCTCGACCTCCGAGTTGCCCAGCTTGGTCTTGGTCTGCCCCTCGAACTGCGGCTCCTTCACCTTCACGTGGAGCACGCAGGTCAGCCCCTCCCGGATGTCTTCGCCCGAGAGCGTGAAATCCTCCTTCTTGAGGAAGTCCCGGCGCTTGGCAACGTCATTGATCGTCCGGGTGAGGGCGCTCTTGAAGCCGGTAAGATGGGTCCCGCCCTCGTGGGTGTTGATGTTGTTCACGAAGGTGAACGTGTTCTCGTTGTAGCCGTCCTCGTACTGCAGGGCGAGGTCCACCTCCACCTCGTCCTTGGTCGCGGTGAGCGAGATGGGCTTGGCGTGGAGCGGCTTCTTGTTGCGGTTGAGCCACTGCACGAACTCGATCAGCCCGCCCTTGGCGAGGAAGGTCTCCTGCTTCTTCCGGTCCTCGCGCTCGTCCTTGAGGGTGATCGTGATCCCCTTGTTCAGGAACGCGAGCTGCCGAAGACGATCGGCCAGGGTCGAGTAGTTGAACTCGAGCACGGTGAAGATCTCGGGGTCGGGCTTGAAGCGAACGGTGGTCCCGGTGCCGCGGGCCTTGCCCAGCACCTCCAGCTTCTTGACCGTCTTCCCCCGGACGAACGCCATCCGGTGGCGGCTCCCGTAGCGGTCCACCACCACCTCGAGCCGCTCCGAGAGCGCATTGACCACGGAGACGCCGACCCCGTGCAGGCCGCCGGACACCTTGTAGCTGCTCTTGTCGAACTTGCCGCCCGCATGCAGCACCGTCAGCGCCACCTCGACGGCCGGCATTCGCTCGGTCGGGTGCATGTCCACGGGAATCCCGCGGCCATTGTCCTGCACCGTGATCGAGTTGTCGGGGTGAATGGTGACGTTGATCGTGTCGCAGTGGCCGGCCAGCGCCTCGTCGATCGAGTTGTCCACCACCTCGTATACCAGGTGATGCAGCCCGTTCTCGCTGGTCGACCCGATGTACATCCCGGGACGCTTGCGCACGGCCTCCAGGCCCTTGAGGACCTGGATGGAATCGGCTTTGTACTGCGGCGTGCCGTCGAGGGCAGCGGCTTCGGTCTTGGCCATAGGCTCCGTCATTTGGGGCTGGGGCCGGCAGCGGGCATCCAGCGGATTTCCTTCACCCGTCCGGTTCGGCCCGCGTTCAGGCGGCCGATGATCCTGGGCGTCATGAGACTCAGTTCGTTGGCCCACGCCGCCGTGGCAACGCGGACCCGGAGCACCCCGTCCGGGGTGACCGACTCGGGGGCGGTGACGGCCGCGATCTGCGGGCCGACCAGCTCCGCCCACTGCTCGATGATCCCCGCCTGCTGCAGGCGCTTGGAGAACCCCGACTGCCTGAGGTAGCTCGCGAGCGCGTCGGCCAGCGTGGCGGGAGGGCGCCGCTCGGTCACGGGATCACCTTTCCGGCTTCGACCCGCCAGACCGGCAAGACCAGCCCCGGCGGGAGCTCATCCAGCCTCGGCGCCGTCAGGAAGACCTGGCGCTCGGGCGTATCCAGCAGGCGGTGGGCAAGGCGCCGCTGCCGCTCGCGGTCGAAGGCCGCGAAGACGTCGTCGAGGAGCAGCGCGGGCTCGGTTCCCCGCGCGTCGCGCAGCCCTGCGAGCTCGATCAACTTGAGCGCCACCGCCGCGCCGCGCTGCTGGCCGTTGGAGCCGAACTCGCGGAGCGCCTTCCCCCCGACTTCCAGCACCAGGTCGTCGCGGTGGGGCCCAATGGTCGTCGTGCCGCGGGTCCGATCGCGAGGAAGTGCCGCCCTGAGTGCCGCATCCCACGCGCTCCGCTCGGCGAGTCCCTCGCCACCACGGTACCGCAGACGCGTTCCCTCGCCTTCGCCGAGACACTCCAGCTCGGCCGCGAACCGATCGGCCGCGTGGGCGGCCCAGGCGGCCCGCTTGCCGACGATTTCGGCGCCGGCCGCGGCGAGCGGCGTGTCGAAGGCCTGCGCCAGATCGGGCCGGCCCTGCCGGAGCGCACTGTTCCGCTGCGCCAGCGCGGCCCGGTAGCGAGCCAGGGCGCTCAGGTAGCGGCGGTCGGTCAGAGAGAGCAGCCGGTCGAGGTACCCGCGCCGCTCCGCGGCGGCGCCCGTAGCCAGCCCGACATCGTCCGGCAGGAACGAGACGGCCAGCCATCCGCCTACCGCCTCGGCCACCCGCTCGGGCTCCCGCCCATCCACCACGACGCGCTTCCGGCGCCCGACGGCCGTCCAGGTGGCGCCGAGGTCCTGCACGGCTCCGCCCTCCAGCTGCACCTCCACCTGGAAGCCGGGACCGCCGAACCGGGCCACTTCCTGGTCCGGTGCCCCGCGAAAGGATCGGAAGAGCACCGGATAGTAGACCGCCTCGAGCAGGCTGGTCTTTCCCTGCGCGTTGGCGCCGAGGAGGGCTACTCCGGCCGCCGGGAGCTCACGGTCGAAGTCCGCCAGATTCCGAAAACCCCGGACCGCCAGACGGCACAGCCGCACTATCGAATGCGAATCTGCCGGAAGGCGGCATGGCCGGTGTCGCCCAGCACGTCGACGGCGTAGATCCGGACGAAGGCGGTGTCCCCGCTGTGATCGGCGGTCGAGAGCTGCAGCCCGAAGCTCACCTCGTCCGCCCCGCCGCCGTCGAGCGGCGAGAACGCCTCGTTGACGCCGCCGATCTCGAAAAAGATCATGTGCACACCGTCCGGGTCGCGCGACCGGCCCTGGATCAACAGCGGATCGCCGCCGGCCACGACCGTGTCGGCTGCGTCCGGCTGAAAAATCTCGGTAATCGGGCCGGAGCCGCTTCCCGGATTCTCGGTCGGGAAAGTCAGCCGCTCGCGCTCGCCGCAGCCGGCCAGTACGGCGATGGCTCCCAACCAGATAGCCCGCATCGGAACCACGGAAAAATAGCCGGTTCGAGGGTGAAATTGCAGGCTCATGACCCGGTAAAGACGGCCTTCCGCTTCTCCAGAAAAGCCCGGGTACCCTCCTGCATGTCGGCGCTGGCACTCAGGAGCCCGAACCAGACGGCCTCCTGGCCGAGCGCCTCGTCCATGCTCATGTCGAGGCCCGCGTCCACCAGCTCGAGGCAGGCGCGGAGGGCCAGGGGACCGTTGTGCAGGATGCGGCGGAGGAGCTGCTCCGATTCGTCGAGCAGGCGATCGGCCGGCACGACCCGGTTCACCAGTCCGATCCGCCACGCCTCCTGGGCGTCGATCATGGCCCCGGTGAGAAGCAACTCGAGCGCCCGTCCCCGGCCCACCAGGCGCGGCAGCCGGACCGTGCCACCGTAGCCGGGCGCGAGCCCGAGCTTCACTTCCGGCTGGCCGAAGCTCGCCGATTCGCTGGCCACCCGGAGATGGCACGCCATGGCGAGCTCGCAGCCGCCACCGAGGGCGAAGCCGTTCACCGCCGCCACTACCGGCTTTCCGCAGCGCTCGAGGCGCCGCATCATGCGCTGGCCGGCGAGGGCGCGGGCCTGACCCTCCATGGGCGTCTGGCCGCCGACCTCGGCGATGTCGGCGCCCGCGACGAAGGCCTTGGAACCGGCGCCGGTGAGGATCACGCCGCGAACGCCGGCGTCGCTCTCGATCCGGGTAACGGCGTCGCCCAGCTCGGCGATGACCGTGCCGTTGAGCGCGTTCAGCTTGTCCGGCCGGTTGACGGTGAGGCGCACGATGCCGTCGGCCATTTCGTAGAGCAGGGTCGTGAGGGGCATGGGCGGGGGCGGGGTGGGAGGAGTGGTGGTCACGGTGACCCGGCGGCTGTCGCGCCGGCCAGGTAGCGCGTGAGGGCGTCGCTCGAGAGCGGCCGGCCGGTGGCCCGGCGGACCTTCTCGGGCCACGGCACGGCGGCGCCCATCCGGTAGAAATGCTCGGTGAGCCACTTCGCCACCCGCGGCTCTCCGGTGAGGTCGTCGACGCCGAATTGCTCGCGCATCGCCTCACGGAGCTGCGCGGCGATCATGTTGGCATACAGGTAGGACTGGAAGTAGAGCGGCCCGGTCGCATACATGTCGCGGGTGGCGAACCAGTGTCCGGGCGGCAGCTCGACCCCCACGAAGCGTCGGTAGGTAGCCGCGTACAGCGAGTCGAGGTCCGCGCCGCGGTCCAGGTACTGGGTGATCTCGGCGTAGGCGTTGAGCGCGATCGTCCGCCGCAGCCAGAGCAACTGCTGGGTTCGAGCCACGCGCTCGAGCCGCGCCGCCTCTGCCGCCGGCACCCCCGCCTCGCGCTCGAGCCACTCGTGGTCGGCCGAGAAGTAGCCCAGCGTCTCGGCGAGTCCCTCGCCAAGCGGCGTCTCGTCACCCCGGAAGAACACGACGGGCAGGCTCGGGTCCATCAGCGTGAAGTTGACGGCGTGACCGTATTCGTGGAACAGCACCTCGTAGAACTGCGACCCGTTGAACGGGTTGCTGAGCAGCCGGGCCTCGTACGGCGGACGGACCGGGAAGGTGATCCCTCCCGTGGGCACATCCCAGATCTTGACGTCGATCGGCAGGCTGTCCACCGCGAAGCCGATCCCGCGCATCAGCCCGCGCAACCGTTCCAGTCCCTTTTCCTTGGGCCAGGCGTCCGTGCCGGACGCGGCCTCCTGCCGGTGCAGCCAGTAGTCGATGTCCCAGGGCTCGACCCGGTCGAGATGCAAGTCCGTCCCGACGCGCCTGAGCACGGCGAGATACGCGGGGCGCGTGGCCTGCTCGAATGTGTCGAGGTCGCGGAGCACCTGACGCGGCTCGAGCGTGGAATTGTTGAGGCCCGCGGCCGCGCCGTTGGGAAATCCCTCCTGCCGTCCGATCCGGTCCAGCAGCGAGATCGCGCGGACGATCGGGGCCATGGTGTGCGCGGCGATCTGCGGCCGGGCCCGGAATGCCGCTTCCCGGAGCGTCCGGTCGGTGCTCGTGTCGATCAGCTCGGTCGCCTGGGTCAGCGTCAGCTTTCTGCCCCGGACGTCGAATCGGAACTGGGTGACCGTATCCTGGATCGAGGTCTGCAGGTTCACCAGCGCGATGGGCAGGCGCGGATCGGCCCGCGCGCTCAGGAAGTCACGGTGATGCAGGAACAGTCGCCGCGCCAGGGTGCTGTCGCTCACCTTGCCCTGCCAGCGGTCGATGACCGCGGCGTAGTCGCGCCGGCTCAGCAGGTCGGTGAGGAATCGCCCGTCCGGGCCGGCGAAGTGGCGGGTTTCGCCCTTCCACTGGTAGTAGGTCTCGAGGGCGGATGCCTCCCACAGCACCAGCTCCTGCGCCTCGAGCTCGTCGAGGAAGCCGCGCAGCTCCGCTTCGGTACGAACCGGCGGAGGCGGCCCGCCGAAGGTGAGGCGCGCCGGAGCCTGTCCCGCGGCCGAGCCCACCGTTCCCACGATGCCGCCCAGGGGAAGGAGCAGGGCGAGCAGGACGCGGGACCCGCGAGGTGATGGCATGAGTCCTCCGGCGCGGCGGTGGAGAGGGAGTTCGGCTCGCGGCCTTCAACTTACTGCCGCCCGCGCGTTCGCGGATGGTATCTTCCCCCCATGCCCATCCCAGACCCGATCGGCTGGACCGGCGACGGCGCCGTCCGGATTCTCGACCAGACCCTGCTTCCAGGCGAGGAGCGCTACGTCACGCTCGACACGGTGGACGCCGTGGCGGAGGCCATCCGCACATTGCGGGTGCGCGGCGCGCCCCTCATCGGGATCGCGGCGGCCATGGGCGTGACGCTGGCCCTGCGTGGCGGCTCCCGCTCGCTCGACGCCGTTTGCGCGGCGGCCGCGGCGCTCGGCGCCACCCGGCCGACCGCGGTCAACCTGCGCTGGGCGCTCGAGCGAATGGAGCGGCGCGCCGGCACGGCCGCGGCGACCGGTGAGGATCTCGCCGTGGCGCTGCGCCACGAAGCCGACGCGATTTGGGAGGAGGACCGCGCCATGTGCGCCCGGATCGGCGCGGCGGGCGCAGAGCTGATCGGTGGTGACGCCCTGGTGCTCACCCACTGCAATGCGGGCGCGCTCGCGACCGGCGGTATCGGGACGGCGCTCGCGCCGATCTACGCGCTGCACGCGGCCGGCCGCCGGGTGGCGGTCGTGGCCGACGAGACCCGGCCGCTGCTGCAGGGGAGCCGGCTCACGGCCTGGGAGCTGACGCAGTCCGGGGTGCCGGTGACGGTCATCGCCGACGGCATGGCCGCGAGCCGGCTCCGGCAGGGCGACGTCACCTGCGTCATCGTCGGCGCCGACCGGATCGCTGCCAACGGCGACGTGGCGAACAAGATCGGGACCTATGGCGTCGCGCTCGCCGCGCGGGCGCACGGGGTGCCGTTCTATGTGGCCGCGCCGACCTCGACGATCGATCCCCTGACGCCGGACGGGGCGCGGATTCCGATCGAGCAGCGCGGGTCCGAAGAGGTGACCGGCTGGCGCGGCCACGCCGCGGCGCCCGCGGGCGTCGGAGCGTGGAACCCGGCATTCGACGTCACGCCGGCCGAACTGGTGACGGCGATCATCACGGACCGTGGAGTATTCGCGCCGGGGGATGTCGGGAGGTCGATGTGAGCCGCCGGCCGCGATGATGCCTCGGCCTCTGGGCTAGCCTCCCGCACCATGCCTTCCATCCTCGCCCTCGACCAGGGCACCACCGGCTCGACCGCGCTCCTCGTGCGCCAGGACGGCACCGTCGTCGGCCGGGGTTATCGCGAGCTCACCCAGCACTATCCACGTCCGGGCTGGGTGGAGCACGATCCGGAGGAGATAGTCCGAACGTCGCTCGATGCGCTCCGCCAGGCCCTCGCGGGGGCCGCCGAGCGGCCCGCCGGGATCGGCATCACCAACCAGCGCGAGACCGTGGTAGTGTGGGACCGGCGTACGCTCGAGCCCGCCGGCCCCGCAATCGTCTGGCAGGACCGCCGCACGAGCGATCGCTGCCGCGAGCTGCGCGAGACAGGGGTCGCAACGCTCCTCCGCGAGCGCACCGGCCTCGTGGCCGACCCGTATTTCTCGGCCACCAAGCTCGAGTGGCTGCTGCGCGAGCCGGCGCTCCGGCGTCGGGCCGAGCTGGGGGAGCTGGAGGCGGGCACGGTCGAGAGCTGGCTCGTGGCGAAGCTCACCGGCGGGCGCGTGCACGTCAGCGACCACACCAACGCGTCGCGGACGCTCCTCTATGACCTTGCCCGACGCGATTGGGACCCCGAGCTGCTGGGCGTCTTCGGCGTCCCACGCGGGATGCTTCCCGACATAGTCCCCTCCTCAGGGATCGTAGCGGAGACCGACCCGGCCTCCCTGGGCATGAGCCTGCCCATCGCGGGCCTAGCCGGAGACCAGCAGGCGGCACTGTTCGGCCAGGGGTGCTGGAGGGACGGACTGGCCAAGAACACCTACGGCACCGGCGCGTTCCTGCTGGTCTACACCGGCCAGCATCTTCCCACGCCCGCGCCCGGCGTGCTCGCCACGGCCGCCTGCGGCCCGCGCGGCGAGCCGGCATATGCGCTCGAGGGCAGCGTGTTCATCGCGGGCGCCGCGGTGCAGTGGCTCCGGGACGGACTTGGGCTCATCCAGGCGGCGGCGGAGACCGAGGCGCTCGCGCGCAGCGTGCCCGATACCGGCGGGGTGCACTTCATCCCGGCGTTCGTGGGCCTCGGTACGCCGCACTGGGAGGCGGAGGCGCGCGGCACCGTCACCGGACTCACGCGCGGGACCTCGCGCGCGCATCTGGTGCGCGCCGCGCTCGAGGCGATGGCGTTCAGCAGCGCCGAGTTGCTCGCGGCCATGACCGGTGCCGGAGACATCGCGGTCCCCGTGCTCCGGGTCGACGGTGGGGCGTCCGCCAACGACTGGCTGATGCAGTTCCAGGCCGACGTGCTGGGGATCCCGGTCGAGCGACCGGACATGTTCGAGACCACCGCGCTCGGCGCGGCCGGGCTGGCCGGCCTGGCGCTCGGCGTCTGGCGGAGTGCGGACGAGTTCCTGGCAGGGCGCCGCTTCCGGCGATTCCTGCCGAGTGGCGACGACGGCGAGCGCCGGGAGCGCCGGGCGGGCTGGGATCGGGCGGTGCAGGCGGCGCTCGCCTGGGCGCGGAGCAGCACGGCCTGAGCGCGCCGCGCTGCGCCAGGGCGAGGGCTAGGCCCTTGAATCCCCGGGATCAGGGCAGGAAGTTACGACGCGGAAGGTCCACGACCATGGAGCACACCATGAAGGCAGGCCACAAGTTCCTTCTCGGCGCCGCGCTGATCGTCGGCAGCGTCGGCTTTCTGATCGCCGAGGGAGTCAAGGAGACGGGCGTGTACTTCCTCACCCCGGCCGAGCTCGCGGCGAAGACGGCTTCGGATCCGACCTTCGTCGAGAACGTGGGCTTCAAGGTGGGGGCGCGGGTGGTGCCTGGCTCCGTCCGTCGCGACGACGCCAGCCGCACCATCGACTTCAAGGTCTCCGACGGCGTGAAGACCTACCCGGTCACCTACCACGGCCTCGTGCCCGACACCTTCACGGATGCCAACGACATCGAGGTGGTGGTGGAGGGGCGGCTGGGGCGGGACGGGGTCATTCGCGCGACCGATGTGCTCGCCAAGTGCGGCTCGCGCTACGAAGCGGTCCCCAAAGCCTGAGATCCTCGTCATGACATTGCTGGGACAGTTCGCGCTGTGGGCCGCGTTCCTGATCGCGCTCTGGTGCATCGTGATCGCGTTCTCGGGGCGGTGGCAGGGGCGACCCGAGCTCGCCGCCACGGTGACCCGGTCCGTCTACGTGATCTTCGGGTGCCTCGTTGTCGCGTCCCTTGCGCTGTGGAAGGGGCTCATCACCCACGACTTCAACATCGAATATGTTGCGGCCTATACCAGCCGCAATCTGCCGCCCTATTACATCGTGTCGGCGTTCTGGGCCGGCCAGAAGGGCTCGCTGCTCTTCTGGGCGGTAGTGCTCTCGCTGTTCGCCAGCCTGGCCCAGCTCCTCACGCCCAGGCGCAACGCCGATCTCATGCCCTACGTTGCCGGCGTCACCTCGGCCGTGGCGGCGTTCTTCGTGAGCGTGATGCTGTTCGGCGCCAGCCCGTTCGAGCGGCTCGGATATACGCCGGCGGACGGACGGGGGCTCAATCCGCAGCTCCAGAATGTGGGCATGGTGATCCACCCGCCCATGCTCTACCTGGGCTACATCAGCATCACCATCCCGTTCGCGTTCGCGATCGCGGCGCTGCTCTCCCGCCGGCTCGATACCGGGTGGATCCATGCCATCCGGAAGTGGACGCTGGTGAGCTGGCTGTTTCTCTCGATCGGCATCACGCTGGGCATGTGGTGGGCCTACGTGGAGCTTGGCTGGGGCGGGTACTGGGCGTGGGATCCGGTGGAGAACGCGAGCTTCCTGCCGTGGCTCACGATGACCGCGTTCCTGCATTCGGTCATGATCCAGGAAAAACGGGGCATGCTCAAGCGCTGGAATCTGGGCCTCATCGTGGGGACGTTCCTGCTGAGCATCTTCGGGACGTTCATCACCCGCTCGGGTGTGATCGCCAGCGTGCACAGCTTCACCCAGTCGAACGTCGGCTACTTCTTCCTGGCCTTCCTGGTGGTCGCGGCAGTGCTCTCATTCACGCTGCTCTACACCCGCTGGCCGCTGCTCGAGGCCGACGTCCAACTCGAGTCCATGCTGAGCCGCGAGGCCGCGTTCCTGTTCAACAACCTGCTGCTGGTGGGCATCGCCTTCTCGGTGCTGTGGGGGACGCTGTTCCCGATCCTCTCCGAGGCCGTGCGCGGCAGCAAGATCACGGTCGGGCCGCCCTTCTTCAATCGGGTCAACGTGCCGCTCGGGCTCCTGCTGCTCGCGCTCACGGGCATCGGGCCCCTCATCGCGTGGCGGAAAGCCTCGACCGCCAACCTGCGGCGGCAGTTCGTCGCTCCGCTCACGGCGGGCGTGGCCACGCTGGTCGTACTGCTGGCGGCCGGTGTGCGGGACCTCTATCCCGTCATGACGTTCACGCTGGCGGGGTTCGTGGCCGGCACGGTGCTGCAGGAGTTCTATCGCGGCATCCGGGCGCGCCGCCGCATGCACGGGGAGTCCGTGCCGGTGGCGTTCCTCCGGCTGATCGAGCGGAACCGCCGCCGCTACGGCGGCTACATCGTCCACGTCGGGGTGCTGATCTACTTCGTGGCGTTCGCCGGGATGGCATTCAAGGTGGAGCGGGAGGCGACGCTCAAGCCCGGCGAGTCGGTCGAGCTGCGGAGCCCGTTCGGCCACACCTACACCTTTACCCAGGTGGGCATCTCGCAGTACGAGGCGCTCAATCGCGTGGTCAGCGCG
Source organism: Gemmatimonadales bacterium (assembly GCA_036262935.1). Lineage (GTDB taxonomy): Bacteria > Gemmatimonadota > Gemmatimonadetes > Gemmatimonadales > GWC2-71-9 > CAVVWJ01. The sequence goes on from DATAHW010000120.1 coordinate 11,118, forward strand.
GCGACGGTGCAGGTGAGCGTAGACGGCAAGCCGGCCGGGCTGCTCACCAGCGAGAAGCGCCAGCACGTGGACAGCTTCAAGCGGCCCACCTTCGAGCCTTCCACCGAAGTAGGAATCCGGAGCGGCCTCCGGGAGGACCTGTACCTGGTGTTCGCCGGCGCCGTGGGGGGCACGGAGGAGGCAGTGTATCGGTTCAACATCAATCCGCTGGTCTGGTGGGTGTGGTTCGGCGGGTTCGTGCTCGCGTTCGGTGGGATCGTGACGATGTGGCCGGGCGGCGGACCGACGATCGCCCGGGCGCGGCCGGTGCAGGGCGGCTACGGCGTGTCGCTGGTGGGCGCGGGGAAGGAGGCGGAGAGGTGACGGGCCAACCGGGACCTTCAGCTCCGGGCCGCCGGGACTTCCTTCGCGCCGGGCTGGCGCTGGTGATCCTGCCGCCGGTGCAGGACTCGCTCTCGGGCCGGGGGGACCTCGGCACCGTGCGGGATCCCTCTGCACTCGGCCGCCCGCTGACACCCACCGACCCCGCGGAGAACGCCGCCGAGATTCAGGCGATCGAGCTCAAGCTGGCCTGCAACTGCGGCTGCACCCTCGACGTGTTCACCTGTCGCACCACGGACTTCTCCTGCACCTATTCGCCGCGACTGCACCGCGAGGTGCTGGCGCTCCGGAATCAGGGGCTCTCCGCGCAGCAGGTGCTGGATGCCTTCGTGTCCAGGTACGGCGAGAAGGCGCTCATGGCGCCCAAGCCGAAAGGCTTCAATCTGGCGGGGTACCTGCTGCCCGGTGTCGCGATCACCACGGCCGGGGCTGCGCTGACATGGCTGATCAGCCGCCGCCGCGCGGTAGCCGCCGCGGCGGGGCCGTCGGCCGCGGCGCCGGAGGTGCAGGCGAGCGATGAGGAGCTGGCGCGATTGCAGCGGGCGCTCGACGAGGTGGACGACTGATGACCCTGGAGGTGATCGCGGCCGTGCTGGTGGGGGCGGCGGCGGTCTGGCTGGTGCTCCAGCCGTTGATCGCCCCGGGGCGGCCGTCCGCGCCGGTGTTCGAGCCGCTGGACCCGGAGGAGACGCCCAAGGGCGTAGCCCTGGCGGCGCTCAAGGAGATCGAGTTCGACCGTGAGACGGGGAAGTTGTCGGACGAGGACTACACCTATCTGAAGGGCAAGTACACCGGCGTGGCCCTCGAGGCGCTTCGCGCCGAATCGTCGGAGCAGGCGGCCCGTGCCGATTCGGCCGCGGGTGGAGGAGTCGGCGATGTCGAGGTCATGATCGCTGCCAGGGTTCGTGCCCTTCGCTCCGCTGCGACCTCGGCACCGCCGGGGACTCCTTCCTGTCCCACCTGCGGACCGCGTCCGGAGCCGGACGCGGTATTCTGCTCCACATGTGCCCAGCGCCTGCGGCAGGGCGGGGCCTGCGCGGGATGCGGTGCGGCGCTCGGGCCAGCGAGCCGGTATTGCGAGCGCTGTGGGGCCGGTGTGGCCGCGTAGCGCCCGCACGGCTCTCGTTACATCCGGTAGTTGAGCCCGGCGCTGACCTCGCGCCGCCACAGCGCCCTCGGCTCGAGCCCCTCGTCCAGATCGGCCTGGGCGAACGGCGACCGCATGACGGACCCGCCG
>DATAHW010000121.1:0-18797 GCA_036262935.1 Gemmatimonadales bacterium
CGAGAGCGGTGGCGACAACGTGCCCGACCGGTACAGCTCCGATCTGTGGGTCCACGGTCCCTGGGCATACACCGGCACCTGGGGGGCGGCCAGGCGGAACGGCACGCCGGGGAACGTCGTGAAAATCTGGTCGCTCGACCAGACGGGCGCGCCGTCGCTGGCGGATTCGGTGGTGCTGCCCTCGATCAGCACCGTGAGCGACGTGCAGGTGAGCGAGGACGGTGCGCTGCTCGTCTTCAGCACCGAGCTCGGCACCAACGCGGGGCTCTACGTGTACGGGCTCACCGACCCCCGCCGGCCGGCATTCCGCGACAGTGCCCTCGTGTCCCAGGGGATCCATACCGCCACGGTGGCGGACATCGGCGGACGGCGCTACGTGTTCGCCGCGCGAAACCCGCCCGATCCCGCGCTGCTGGTCTACGACATCACCGAGCCGGCGGCGATCGCGCTCCGGGCCACGGTGCCGATCCCGCCGGCGTACGGCATTCACGACACCTATGTGCGCGACGGGCTCGCCTTCGTCTTTGCCTGGAACACCGGCGTCATCATCTACGACGTCGGGAACGGCATGCGGGGCGGGACGCCCGATGCGCCGGTTGAGGTGAGCAGCCTCGTGACCGCGGCCGACGGCGTCGCCGGCGGTCCCGCCGTGCACAACGGCTGGTGGTTCCACAATCCCGTTACCGGCGAGCACCGCTACCTGTTCATCGGCCAGGAGGGCGCGGGCGTCATCGGCTCACGCTCGAGCGGCGACATCCACGTCGTGGACGTCGCCGACCTGACGCAGCCGCGCGAGGTGGCCGTCTTCCACCTGGACGGCGCGGGCACGCACAACTTCTGGATGGACGAGTCGCGGCAGATCCTCTACGCCGCGTACTACAATGCGGGCGTCGTGGCCCTGGATGTATCCGGCACGCTGTCGGGTGATCTCTCCAGCCGGCTGATCGCGCAGGTGCAGCCGGGCGGGCCAGGGAACACCTACACCTGGGGTGTGCAGCTCGCGGGGGGGTCGCTCTATGCGAGTGACATGCTGAGCGGGTTGTGGCAGATGACTGCGGTGAGCGGTGAGCGGTAAGCGGTAAGCGGTAAGCGGTAAGCGGTAAGCGTGTGGAGCTGACGACCAGGGAGATCTGTCATCCCGAGCGAACGCGAGGGATCTCGCCCGGGAATGGGTCGAGGCTGGCCGGGTAAACCGGACCCCACTCGCGCACCTCTCACCTCTCACCGCTGTCCCGGCCACCGATTGTTCGTCCGATCCACGTCCGGGTACCATCCGTCCGGATCGATCGTCACGCCGTTCACCTTCTTCGGCCCCGGAATCAGCGCGGTGTACCGGTCGCCCTGGCCCCAGATTTCGACCGGGAGCGTGAGCCGCTGCGTGCTGCCATCGTCCAGCAGGAGCGAGAGCTCGACCGGCATCGGCATCTGGCCGGCGTTCCGCAGGTAGACCCGCGAGACCACCCCCGCCGAATCGGACAGTGCCACCGAGTCCACCGCCTGGTCGAGGCGCTCGGTGGTGTAGAACCAGCTTCGCCAGAACCAGCTCAGGTCCTCGCCCAGGCCGTCCTCCATGGTGCGGAAGAAGTCGGCCGGGGTGGGATGCTTGTACGCCCAGCGGCGGAAGTACTCGCGGAAGACCGGGTCGAACCGCTCGGGCGAGGTGATGTGGTCGCGGAGCAGCACCAGGCCCACCGCCGGCTTGTTGTACAGAGCCTGGCGCCAGTTCTCGGTGCTTCGCATCCGGTCGGCCGGCGTCATGATCGACTGCTCGTCGCCCGAGAGCGCGTTCTTGATGTACGTCTCGGGTATCCCGCGCGCCGACGGCAACGCCGTGTTGGGGAATTTGCGCGGGAAGCTGTAATGGTTCATGAAGCTGTTGAAGCCCTCGTCCATCCAGCCGTAGCGGCGCTCGTTGCTCCCCACCACCATCGGAAACCAGGTATGGCCGAACTCGTGATCGGTCACGCTGTAGAGCGCCTGCGGGTCGGTCCGGTTGTGGCAGAAGACGATCATCGGGTACTCCATCCCGCCCTCGATCCCGTTCACGTTGCTGGCTACGGGGTAGGGGTAGGGCGCCCACTGCGTCGAGTAATACTCGATGGCCGTCTTGGCGTACTGCGTGGCGTCCTTCCAGATGGAGTCGGCGGAGGGCGGATAGTAGCTCATCGCCAGCGTCTTCCCGCCGTTCACGCCGGCCGCGTCCCAGATGAAATGCCGCGCGGCCGCCCAGGCGAAGTCGCGGACGCTGTCGGCGGTGAAGCGCCAGGTGAGGGTCGGATATTCCGTCGGCGGCCGGGAGGCCGGGTCGCCAATCTCGTCCTTGCCACGAATGACCACGGTCTCGTCGCTGGTCCGGGCCCGCGCCAGCCGGGCGCGCTGCGCCGCCGTGAGCACTTCGTCGGGATTTCTGAGGGTACCGGTGGCCGCGACGATCATGTCGGCCGGCACGGTCAGGCTCACGTCGAAGCTGCCGTACTCGAGGTAGAACTCGCCCTGGCCGAGGTACTGCTCCGTGTTCCAGCCGCGCACATCGTCGTAGACCGCCATCCGCGGATACCACTGCGCCACCTCGTAGATGGTCGAGCCGTCGATGTCCTCCATCCCCATCCGGCTGCTGTTGGGGCCGAACGGGAAGGACCAGGCGAGCTCCAGCAGTTGGCGGCCCCTGGGCGGGAGCGGCCGGGCCAGGTTGATCCGCATGACCGTGCCATTCACCAGGTATGGCAGCGCCGCCGCCGGCGACGCCTTCCGTCCTCGCGCCGCGGCAATCGCCGGCTCGCCCACTTTGAGCAGGCGCACCGACACCTCGGCCCCCTTGGTGCCGAACCGCGGGTCCTGCCCGAACACCCGGAACCCGCGGCTCTGGTTGTTGAACAGGTTCTGGTCGAGCTGCAGCCACACGTAGCGGAGCGTGTCGGGCGAGTTGTTGGTGTAGGTGATCCGCTCCTCGCCCCGCACCGAGCGGGTGACCGTGTCGAGCGTGGCGCGGATGACATAATCGGCGCGCTGCTGCCAATACGCCGGCCCCGGCTCGCCGCTGCCGGTGCGGATCGACGTCGGCGTGGGCAGATCCAGCCGCTGGAACCGCGCTGCGGCGCTGGTATCACCGGACGCGGTGCTCTGCGCGGCGAGTGGTGGGGCGAGGAGCGACATGAGCAGCCAAACGGAACTCGATCGCACGGGGCGCGTCCTCCAGGGGATGAAGAGATCAGACCGGCCGGCCTACCGAATCGGCCCGGTAGCGAGGGCCCGGCTGAGGGGCACTCCCGCGGACGACTGTCGGCTTGTCGGGAGCGGGGGTGCCCCTCAGCCGGCGCCCGGCTTCGGCGCGCACGACCGTCACACCGCGCACCGCCCTCACGGCGTCGCCCGCGGCGCCGCCGTCCAGGCATCGTTCGCCGGCACCACATCGGGGAACCGCCCGTCGGGGTTGACCCGCGCGCTCACGACCTGTTTGCCGGGCTCGACCCGGTAGACGTAGCGGTTGCCGCCGTACCAGATCTCCACCGGCAGCTTGACCGTATCACGGGTGCCGTCGGCAAAGGCCAGCCCCAGCTCGACCGGCATGACCGCCGCGCCGAGACTGCGAAGGGTGACCAGCGTGCTCCCGTCCGGGCCCGGGCCCACCGTCTCCACGCTCTGGTCGAGTGCCGCGGTGGTGAAGAAGAACCCGCGCCAGAACCAGGACAGGTCGCGCCCGGAGACCTCCTCCATGGTGCGGAAGAAGTCCGCCGGCTGCGGGTGCTTGAAGACCCAGCGGCGGGTGTACTCCCGGAACGCGGTGTCGAACACCTCCGGCCCGAGGACCTTGTTCCTGAGCGCCAGCAGCGCGATGGACGGCTTCACGTAGGCCAGGCTGCCCAGATTCTCGTCGTTGCGGTACCGATTGGCGGGGGTCATGATCGGCTGCGCCGTCGGCGTCTGGTCCAGCGAGGTGACGAAGCGGGTCTCGTTCCGCCGGACGTTGCTGTCGTCGCGCTTCCAGTAGTCCTCTTCCGAGAAGGTGTTGATGAAGGTATTGAACCCTTCGTCCATCCACGCGTAGCGGCGCTCGTTGGAGCCGACCATCATGGGATACCACATGTGGCCGATCTCGTGGGTCACCACGTTGTACAGATCCGGCAGGTCGTCGCCGCGCGCTTCCATGGCGACCATGGGGTACTCCATGCCGGACACCGGTCCCTCGACGGCGGAGATCTGCGGGTAGGCGTACCGGTACCACCGGGTGCTGTACTCGAGAATGGAGTAGCGGCTCATCTTCGCCGCGTCCTTCCAGGTTGCGTCCGCCGAGGGGCGGTAGTAGGCCTGCGCCAGGACTCCATCCCACCCCGACGCGTCCCACTGGTACTCGGGCGACGCGGCCCAGGCCACGTCGCGCACCCGCTGGGCGCGAAACCGCCAGGTGAGCGTGCCGTCGGTGCGGGGGCGGGCGGCGCCGGAGGCCAGCTCCTCCGGCGTCACGATGGCCATGGTGCTGTCCGACTTCACCGCGGCCGCGAGGCGGCTCCGCTGCGTGGCGGTCAGGACCTCCTCCGGGTTCTGCAGCGTGCCGCTGCCGGCGACGATGTAGCCGGCCGGAACCGTCACCTCGTAGTCGATGTCGCCGTACTCGAGGTAGAACTCGCCCTGCCCGAGGTAGGGATCGGTGTTCCAGCCGCGGACATCGTCGTAGACCGCCATTCGCGGATACCACTGGGCGATCTCGTAGAGGCTCCCGTCCCGGCCCATCCGGTCGGCGCCGTGCTCGGGGATGTTGAACGCATAGGCCAGGTCGAACGTCGTGCTGCCGCCCGGCGGGATCGGCATGGCGAGATCGACGTACATCATGGTGTCGTCCACCCGGAAGCGGAGCGCGGCCGGTGCGGCTGCCGGGGGCGGTGGACGGCGGCGGTTCGCCGGCCGCGCGGCCGGCCGCGCCGGGGGCGCGGCCTGGGTGAAGCTCGCGATATCGAAGCCGCCCGGAAAGCCGGCGCCGCCGAAGCGGCTCTCCGCCGGGAACAGGAGCGAGCCGACGCTCCCCGGCCGGAACAGGTTCTGGTCGAGCTGCATCCAGACGAAGCGCAGGGTGTCGGGCGAGTTGTTGGTGTAGCGGATCTGCTCCGTGCCCGTGAGCCGCTTGGCGGCGGTATCGAGCGTGGCCTTGAGCGTGTAATCCGCGCGCTGCTGCCAGTAGCCGGGCCCGGGCGCGCCGTCGGGACTCCGGACCGCGTTCGGCTGCGGCAGCGGCACCGGGCTGAAGATGCCGGTGTCGGCCACCGGCGGCTTGAGCGCCGGCTGCAGGGTCAGCGGCCGCGCGTGCTGCGTGGGAGCGTTCGTGTCCGGCTGCTGGGCGGCCAGAGGCGCGGCCAGCACGAGGAGCAGCACGAGATGGCGCATGGAGGTCCCGGCGGTTAGAGCTTCGGCAGCGTAACGCCGGTCTGCCGCTGGTACTTGCCGGCCTTGTCGGCGTAGCTGGTCTCGCAGATGTCGTCCGCGTCCGCCTCGAAGAAGAGGACCTGGCAGATCCCCTCGTTGGCGTAGATCCGGGCGGGCAGCGGGGTGGTGTTGCTGATCTCGAGCGTGACGTGCCCCTCCCACTCGGGCTCGAACGGGGTCACGTTGGTGATGATGCCGCAGCGTGCGTAGGTGCTCTTCCCGACGCAGATGGTGAGGACCTCGCGGGGAATCCGGAAGTACTCCACCGAGCGGGCCAGCGCGAAGCTGTTGGGCGGGACGATGCAGACCTCGCCGTCGAACTCGACGAAACTGCGCGAGTCGAAGTTCTTGGGGTCCACGACCGCGCTCAGCACGTTGGTGAAGATCTTGAACTCCGGGGCCACCCGCATGTCGTAGCCGTAGCTCGACACCCCGTAGGAAATGACCCGCCGGCCCTGCGCATCCGTCTGCCGCACCTGGGCATCCACGAACGGCTCGATCATCCCGCGCTCGGTGGCCATGCGGCGGATCCAGCGGTCGGACTTGATGGTCATGCAGCCTCGAAATGGTGGGCGTGCCCGGGTTGTCGGGCGGGGAATATAGTCGGATCCGGCGCGGGTTGAATTGACCTCCTAAGTCGGTTACCTTCTGCACGATAAGTGAAAAAATTCACGAAAGCCGAGGCGTATGCTTCAGCCCTACATTCCGATCCTGATCCTGATCGTCTTCGTCGTGGCGAACGCGATCCTGATGCTGGGGCTGTCGCACCTCCTCTCGACCTACCGCCGGACCCCCACCAAGATCGCCCCCTACGAATCCGGGATGCCGGTGCTGGGCGACGCGCGCGAGCGATTCCCGATCAAGTTCTACCTGGTCGCGATGCTGTTCATCATCTTCGACATCGAGGCCGTGTTCATGATCCCGTGGGCGGTGGCGTTCCACCAGTTGGGCGACATGGCGGGGCTGCTCATCGTCGAAATGTTCGTCTTCATCGCGGTTCTCGCGGTGGGGTACGTGTATATCTGGAAGCGCGGAGCACTGCAATGGGATTGAGCAATCCCGCCACCGAATATCGCGGGGCCGACTCGGGGACGACGGTGACGTCGGTCTCGCCGAACTGGGTCACCACCCGGCTTGACTTCCTCACCAACTGGGCGCGGAGCAACTCGCTCTGGCCGATGCCGTTCGGCACCGCATGCTGCGCCATCGAGTACATGGCGACGGCCGCCAGCCGGTTCGACATCGCCCGTTTCGGGATGGAGCGCCAGAGCTTTTCGCCTCGGCAGGCGGACGTGCTGATCTGCGCCGGGCGGCTGCCGTTCAAGCTGGCGCCGGTGATCCGGCGCATCTGGGACCAGATGCCGCAGCCCAAGTGGTCCATCTCGATGGGCGCCTGCGCCTCCACCGGCGGGATCTTCGACAACTACTCGATGGTGCAGGGGATCGACACCATCATTCCGGTCGATGTGTACGTTCCGGGCTGCCCGCCTCGGCCCGAGGGGCTCATCTACGGGATCCGGCTGCTGCAGAAGAAGATCATGGGCGAGAGCATCGACAACGACATGCTCCGGGAGGAGCATCCGGTCGGGCCGTCGGGGCTCTTCCTGCCGGCCGAGCGGGTGGACGAGCTCTCCGAGCCGTTCGGCAACTCCGTTTCGCAGACGCGGTCGACCTGATGCGCGCGAGCACACGCGCGGCGCCTCATGGGGCGGGGGGGTGGGTGCGTGTCGGGGTTCGTGCGCTCCGGAGCCGGGCTTCGGGCGAGGGGCGCCCCTCGGCCCAAGCCCTCGGTACCGGGACTGGAGCCGAGGCTCGCCGGAGGAGGCTCGCATGACGGCGAGTGTGCCGGTGCTGTCTCCGTCCGTTGCGCCGCTGCGTGCCGAATTCGGGGCGGCCATCACGCGCCACGTGGTCTCGTGCGGCGATACCATCGTCCACGTGGATCGCGAGCGGGCGCATGCGGTGCTCGCCTGGCTCAAGGATGCACCGGGCCAGGAGTTCAATTACCTGACCGACATCACCGCGGTCGAATACCGGGATCCGGAGCGTCCGCTCCAGGTGGTGTGGCAGCTCCGCTCGCTGAAACGGAGGGCGGATCTGCGCGTCAAGGTCGAGCTCGACCAGGCCGGGCCGCTGGAGGTCCGGTCGGTGTGGGATCTCTGGCGAGGCGCCGACTGGCTCGAGCGCGAGGTCTATGACATGTTCGGCATCGTCTTCGCCGGGCATCCCGACCTCCGCCGCATCCTCATGTGGGAGACGTATGCCGAGGGCTATCCGCTGCGGAAGAACTTCCCCCTGCGCGGGCACTTCAGCCGGTCGGAGCAGACCCGGCAGGCGCTGGCCGCCAATCCCGAGGCCCACTATTCCCTGGAAGAGTTGTCCATCGCCGAGGCGTATCAGGAGCTGCCCGCCGACATGCGGGCGCGGCTGGCGCGAGGCGAGCGGGGGTTCCTGAAATGAGCCTGCGGACCGTGGAGATGGCCCTCGCCACCCCGGGCCTCGACGCCGAGGGCCGCCCCCTCCGCGTGCCGCTCGGCGCCGGGGACGGCGACGGGCCCGTGCCCGAGCCCGGGGCGGAGCCGATGCTGGTGAACATCGGCCCGCAGCACCCGGCGACGCACGGCGTACTCCGGCTGGTGCTCGAGCTGGAGGGCGAGACGGTCAAGCGCTGCATCCCGCACATCGGATATCTGCACAGCGGGTTCGAGAAGCAGGGCGAGTACCGCCAGTACAACCAGATCATCCCGCTCACCGACCGCACGGACTATCTCTCGCCCATGGCCAACAACGTCTGCCTGGCCATGGCGGCGGAGAAGCTCATGGGGATCGAGGTGACCGAGCGCTGCCGGGTGCTGCGGGTCATCGCCTGCGAGATGAGCCGGATCATCTCCCACCTGGTCTGGCTCGGCACCACCGGCATCGACCTCGGCGCCTACACGCCGTTCCTGTGGTCGTTCCAGGAGCGGGAGCGCGTCTACAACCTGCAGGAGATGTGGACCGGGGCGCGCCTCACCACCAGCGTCACCCGCGTGGGTGGCCTCATGGCCGACGTGCCCGACGGCTTCGCGGCGGGGCTCCGCGAATTCACCCGCACGTTCCCCAAGACGTTGGCCGAAGTGGACACGATGTTCACCCGGAACGCGATCTGGATCGGGCGGACGCAGGGAGTGGGCGCGCTGACGGCCGAGGAGGCCATCAACTACTCGCTCTCGGGTCCCATGCTCCGGGCCAGCGGCGTGGACTACGACGTCCGGAAGGACCGGCCGTACCTGGACTACGAGACCTACGACTTCGACGTGCCCGTCGGCGAGCATGGCGACGTCTACGACCGCTACCGCGTGCGGCTGGAGGAGATGGGGCAGTCCAACCGGATCCTGGAGCAGGCGCTCGACCGGCTGGCCCGCCTCGAGGGTGCGCCGATCAACGTGGACGACCCGCGGGTCATCCTGCCGCCCAAGGCGCTCGCGATGAGCGACATGGAATCCATGATCCACCACTTCAAGCAGGTGATGGAAGGGATCAAGCCGCCCGCCGGGGAGGCCTACGTCGGGATCGAGAACCCCAAGGGCGAGCTGGGCTACTATTTCGTCTCCGACGGCAGCGCCAAGCCGGTCCGCTGGCGCATCCGGCCGCCGTCGTTCATCAACCTGGCGAGCCTGCCCCGGATGTGCGAGGGCGCGCTCCTGTCCGACGTCATCGCGATCAACGCGAGCGTCGACATCGTCATGGGGGAAGTCGACCGATGAACGCACACTCCGCCCACGGGGGCCATGGCAGCGCGACCACCGTTCCGCACGAGCCGGTGTTCGTGGGAGAGGCGCGGGAACGGCTGGAGCGGCTGTTCGCCCTGTACCCCACGAAGCAGGCGTGCCTCCTCCCGGCGCTCTGGATGGTGCAGGAGGTGCGCGGCTGGATCTCGGAGCCGGCCATCGGCGAGGTGGCGGAGGCGCTCGGGATCACCCCGGCGTACGTCAAGGGCGTGGTGACCTTCTACACCATGTACCACACCCACCCGGTCGGCCGGCACTTCATCCAGGTCTGCACCACCACGCCTTGCAACATCTGCGGCGCCGAAGACGTGGTGAAGGCCGTGCTCTCGGCCAGCGGCTGCGGCGACCTGGGCGCCACCAGCCCCGACGGCCGCTTCACCGTGATCGAGGTCGAGTGCCTCGGCGCGTGCGGCTTCGCCACGCCCATCCTGGTGGACGATGACTTCATCGAGAACGTGACTCCGGACAAGGTGCCCGGCATCCTGCAGAGGTATCCGTAATGGGCTATCCCTATCCAAGCCACCCGAAGGAGACGGTGGTGCTGTCGCGGTACTTCGGCGACCCCGAGGCCCGGACCTACGACGGCTGGGTCCAGCGGGGCGGCTACGAGGCGCTGCGGAAGGCGCTGGGCATGACGCGCGAGGCGATCGTGGAGGAGGTGAAAGCCTCGGGGCTCCGCGGACGCGGCGGCGCCGGCTTTCCCACCGGCCTCAAGTGGTCGTTCATGCCCAAGGAGGTCGTGAAGCCGCACTATCTCCTGTGCAACGCCGACGAATCGGAGCCCGGGACGTTCAAGGACCGCGAGATCATGCGGTGGACGCCCCACGCGCTGATCGAGGGGTGCGCCATCGCCGCGCACGCCATCGGGGCGGAGCGCTGCTACATCTACATCCGCGGCGAGTTCACCGAACCCTGGGCCGTGATGAGTGCGGCGGTCGAGGAAGCGTACGCCCACGGCGCGCTCGGCGCGAACGCGTTCGGGAGCGGCAAGCGGGTGGACATGGTGCTCCACCGCGGCGCGGGCGCCTACATCTGCGGCGAAGAGACCGCGATGATGAACTCGGTCGAGGGGAAGCGCGGCAATCCCCGCATCAAGCCCCCGTTTCCGGCCGTGGCCGGCCTGTTCGGGATGCCCACCACGATCAACAACGTCGAGACGCTGGCGGCGGTGCCTCACATCCTCAACCGCGGCGCCGCCTGGTACAAGTCGCTCTGCCTCGGGAACCCGAAGAGCACGGGAACCAAGCTGATCTCGATCTGCGGCCACATCCAGCGGCCCGGCAACTACGAGGTCACCATGGGCACGCCGCTCCGGGAGATCCTCTACGAGATGGCGGGCGGCCCGCGGCCGGGCCACACCTTCAAGGCGATCATCCCCGGCGGCAGCTCGGTGCCGATCATGACCCGCGAGGAAGCCGAGGCGGCGCTGTTCGACTATGAGGGAATCGTCGAGCAGGGCTCCATGCTCGGCTCCGCCGGCATGATCGTCATGGACGACACCACCGACATGGTGTACCAGATCTGGCGGCTGGCCCGGTTCTACGCCCACGAGTCCTGCGCCCAGTGCACCCAGTGCCGGGAGGGCACGGCCTGGACCACCCGCGTCCTGGCCCGCATCCTCGCCGGGCAGGGCAAGCAGGAGGACTACCAGCTCCTGCTCGATCTGGCGGAGAACATGACCGGCAAGACCATCTGCGTGCTGAGCGACTCCTGCGCCGCGCCCGTCGTGAGCGGCATTCAGAAGTTCCGGTCCGAGTTCGAGGCGTATATTGCCGGCGCGCGCGAGCCGGCGCTCGCCGCCGTTTGACTTTGGTCATGGTTCACCACAGAGGCACGGAGGGCACGGAGGCACCTGGGACGAGGAACCTTCCCGGGAGCGGAGCCAGCACCACGTCGTTGGTGGTGTCCGGATTCAGTCGGCCCCCCTCTGCTGTGAACCCTCCGTGCCCTCCGTGCCTCCGTGGTGAATCAGGCGGCCGGATCCGCCGCGGAGCCTAATAAGGAAGCCAGATGCCCGACGACCTGGTCACCGTCACCATCGACGGCATGCCCGTCAGCGTGCCCAAGGGCACCACCATCATCGAGGCCGCCAAGCAGAGCGGCGTCCTCGTGCCGCACTACTGCTACCACCCGTCGCTGCCCGCGCCGGCGGTGTGCCGCATGTGTCTGGTCGAGGTGGAGAAGGCGCCCAAGCTCATGCCCGCGTGCGTCACCGCCGTGGTGGAAGGGCAGGTGGTCCACGTCAACAGCCCCGTCGCCAAGAAGGCGCGCGAGGGGGTGCTCGAGCTCCTGCTCATCAACCACCCGCTCGACTGTCCCATCTGCGACCAGTCGGGCGAGTGCGAGCTCCAGGACTACACCTTCCAGGAAGGCCGCGCGGCCGGCCGGTACGCCGATTACCCCAAGCGCTACAACCCGGTCGAGGATTTCGGGCCCGACATCCTCTACGTCCCCAACCGGTGCATCCTCTGCACCCGGTGCGTCCGCTTCATGGAGGACGTGGCCAGGGATCCCGTGATCAACGTCAGCGAGCGCGGCGACCGGGCCTACATCGGGATCTCCGAGGAGCAGTCGCTCGACCATCCCTGGTCGGGCAACGTCGTGGATCTCTGTCCGGTCGGCTCGCTCCTCTCGAAGGACTTCCTGCACAAGGCGCGCGCCTGGGACCTCGACAAGACGGCCAGCATCTGCCCCGGCTGCACCCAGGGCTGCAACATCAACATCGACACCCGCGACGATATCGTGGTCCGGCTCCGGCCGCGGCCGAACCTCGACGTCAACCGCCACTTCATCTGTGACTACGGCCGCATGAACTACCGCTGGATGAACCGCGGCGACCGGATCGAGGCGCCGCTCGTCCGCGAGGGCGCCCGGCACGTGGCCACCGACTGGGACACGGCGCTCGCCCGGCTCGAGCAGCTCCTCCGCGGCGCGGCCGGGTCGGCGGTGGTGCTCGCCTCCGGCCGCGCCTCCACCGAATCGCTGGGCCTGGTGCGGCGGCTGCTGGACCGATTCGACGTGACCGCCGCGGTCCAGGTGCCGCTGGGCGACGAGGCGCCGCTGGTCGGCGTGCCCAACCTGGCGCTCCGGCGCGAGCGCGCGCCGAACCTGGCAGGGGCCGAGCTGCTCGGCTACACCCGCCACTGGGAAGCGGCGATGCGGCAGGCGCTCTCCGCCGCCCTCGTGATCGTCCTCGATCCCGAGCTCGACGCGGCCGACGAGGCCGCCCTCGCCGCCGTGCCCGGCGCCGTCGTCATCCTGGGAACCGTGTTCGCCGACGGGCTCCGGAACGCCGAGCTGGTGCTCCCCGTGACCACCATGGCGGAGGAGAACGGCACGTACGTGAATCGCGACCGCCGGATCCAGCGGTATCTCCAGGCCAGGGCGCAGCCCGGCATGGCGCGGCCGGCGTGGTGGGTCGCCGGCGAGGTACTGGCCGGGCCCGGGCCCAGCGCCGACGCGCCCTCCACCGCCGCCGAAGCGTTCGAGCTGCTGGGCGAACGGTGGCCGGTGTTCGCGGGGCTGACCTATGCCGACCTGGGCTTCACCGGGCGGGTGCTGCCGGCCGCGCCGGCGTCTGCCCTCGCCGGGGGCGAGGAGGTCGCCCGATGACCCCCGAGCTCAAGGGCTTCCTCCTGCTCAGCGTCCTGAAGATGCTCTTCGTCTTCACGGTGGTCATGGTCGGTGTGGCCATGCTCACCCTGATGGAGCGGAAGGTCAGCGCGTGGATGCAGAACCGGCTCGGGCCCAACCGGGTCGGCTGGGCCGGCCTGCTCCAGCCCGCCGCCGACGGGGTGAAGAACATCCTCAAGGAGGAAACCTACCCGGCGCAGGCCAACAAGTGGCTCTTCCTGCTCGCGCCGGCGATGTCGTTCATTCCGGCGCTGCTCCTCTCCGCCGTCATTCCCTTCGCGGCGCCGCTGCCGGTGGAGTTCGACTTCACGCTCGGGCCGCTCGGCCGCTTCGTCCACCACGGCCTCATGCCGATGGTCGTCGCCGACGTGCCCGTCGGGTTTCTCTTCGTGCTGGCGATCAGTTCGATGGGCGTCTACGGGATCGCGCTCGCCGGGTGGTCGTCCAACAGCAAGTACGCGCTCCTGGGCGGCCTCCGCGCCAGCGCGCAGATGATCTCCTACGAGGTGGCGATGGGGCTGAGCCTCATCCCCGTCCTCCTCATGAGCGGAGACGTCAGCTTCGGGGCCATCATCCGGAGCCAGCAGGCCGGGCTCTGGTACGTGCTCCCGCTGTTTCTCTCGTTCTTCATCTTTCTGGTCTCGGGCTTCGCCGAGACCAACCGGCTGCCCTTCGACCTGCCCGAGGCCGAATCGGAGCTGATCGCCGGCTACCACACCGAGTACAGCGCGATGAAGTTCTCCTTCTTCTTCATCGCCGAGTATGCCAACGTGGTCACGGTCTGTGCCATGGTGACCACGCTCTTCTTCGGTGGCTGGGACATTCCGGGGCGGTGGGACGAGCAGGGCGGGGTGCTGCAGACCCTGGCCACGGGCGGGTTCTTCTTTCTCAAGCTGATGTTCTGGATCTTCTTCGTGATGTGGATCCGGTGGACCCTGCCGCGGTTCCGCTACGATCAACTGATGACGCTCGGGTGGAAGGTGCTCATGCCGCTCGCGCTGGTGTACATCATGGTCATCTGCACGGCGATCTACCTCATTCAGCACGTCGCCGGCATCACCGACCCCAGGCTGAGCGCCCTCATTCTCTTCGGGCTGAACATCGTGCTCGGCGTCCTGGTCTTCGGCCTGCTCGACAGCGGGCTCTTCATCAAGGGGGCCGCCAGCCGGCGGCCGCAAACTTTCGAGGTGCCGGGCTGATGGCGATCGGCGTCAAGGTCATGAAGCGTCCCGAGCGGCAGGTCAGCTACGTGCGGGCCACGCTCAAGGGGATGGCCCTCACCTTCAAGCACATGTTCGAGCCGAGGGTGACGATGCAGTACCCGGAGCAGAAGAGCACGCCCGACTGGAGCCTGTCCCAGCGGTGGCGCGGCACCCACCGGATGCTCACCGACGAGCAGGGCCGCTCCAAGTGCGTGGCCTGCGGACTCTGCCCCCAGATCTGTCCGGCCAACTGCATCAAGCTGGTGCCGGGCGAGGACGAGCATGGGAACCGCTATCCCCTGATCTACGAGATCGACGAGTTCCGCTGCATCTTCTGCGGCTACTGCCAGGAGGTCTGCCCCGAGGAGGCCATCCACGTGGGTGTCCACTTCGAGAACTCGGAGTACAGCCGCGGGCGCTTCGTGTACGACCTCGAGCGGCTGCAGTCGCAGACCCACGCGGTGTCGACGCTGTGGGACCCGTCGGACCCCCGGGGCGAGTAGATGACCGCGGTCGTGTTCTGGGTCTTCGCCGCCGCCGCGGTGCTCGGGGCTACGCTGTGCGTGCTCAACCGCAACGCGGTTGCGTCCGCCATGTGGCTCATGTCCACCATGTTCTCGCTGGCGGCCATCTTCTTCCTGCTCGGGGCGGAGCTGATCGGCATTCTCCAGATCCTGGTGTACGTCGGCGCGATCATGGTGGTGTTCCTCTTCGTGATCATGCTGCTCAATCTGACGCGCGCGAGCACCGATCTGCGCGGCTCGGGGAGCATCGGGGCCACGGTGGTCATCATCGGCCTCCTCCTGATCGAGCTCCTCACGCTCTGGCGCTATACTCCGGCCCGACTCGCCGCCGACCTGGCCCAGGGTCCCACGCTTTCCGACCCCGCGACGGTCTTCGCCGCCGGCGAGCTCAGCCGGCACGAGACGGCGGTGCGCGGGGTGGTCGGGGGGCTCGCCGGCCCGCTCTTCCAGGTCTACCTGGTACCCTTCGAGATCACCTCCGTCCTCCTGCTCACCGCCCTGGTCGGCGCGGTGGTGCTCGCCAAGCGGAGACTCTGATGCCCGCCACGTCGCTGCTGGGGCCCTCGCTCGGGCTCTCGGCCATCCTGTTCAGCCTGGGTGTCGCCGGGGTGCTCCTGCGCCGGAACGCCATCGTGCTGTTCATGTGCATCGAGCTGATGCTCAACGCGGTGAATCTCTCCTTCATCGCGCTGGCGCAGCTCCACGGGTCCGGCGGCCAGATCATCGTGCTCTTCGTGATGACGGTGGCCGCGGCGGAGGCGGCGGTGGGGCTGGCCATCATTCTCGCGATCTTCCGTCTCAAGCAGTCCGTCGACCTCAAGCAGATCAACCTCCTCCAGGGCTGATGACCTTCTCGCATGCGGTCTGGCTCGCCGTCGCGCTCCCGCTCGCCGGCTTCCTCGTGAACGGTGCGCTCGCGCTCAAACGCCCCCGCGCCGTCGGGCTGGTGTCGGTGGTGGGGCCCGGCGTGCTCATCGCCGCCTTCGTCGTGGCCGCGGGGATCTTCCTCGAGCTGTGGCGCGAGCCGCCCCACGCTCCGATCGTCGTGAGCCTCTGGTCGTGGCTCCCGGTGGGGCAGCTCCAGGTGGAGCTCGCGTTCCAGGTGGACCAGCTCTCGGCAGTGATGCTGCTCATCGTCACGGGGGTCGGGAGCCTGATCCATCTGTACAGCGTCGGGTACATGAAGGCCGATCCGGGGTACGCGCGGTTCTTCGCCTACATGAACCTGTTCGTCGCCTTCATGCTGGTCCTGGTGCTCGGCTCCAGTTTCCCCGTGATGTTCATCGGCTGGGAAGGCGTGGGGCTCTGCTCCTACCTGCTGATCGGGTTCTGGTTCAACGACAAGGTGAACGCGGACGCCGGCCTCAAGGCGTTCATCATGAACCGCATCGGCGACGTCGGCTTCCTGGTGGCCATGTTCCTCATCTGGCGCGCCTTCGGCAGCCTCGACTTTACCTGGGTCACCGGGCACGCCGCCGACACGCTGGCGCCCGGCGGAGCGGTGGTCACGGCGATCACCCTGTTCCTCTTCCTCGGCTGCACCGGCAAGTCGGCCCAGATCCCGCTCTATACCTGGTTGCCCGACGCCATGGCCGGTCCGACGCCCGTCTCCGCCCTGATTCACGCGGCCACGATGGTCACCGCCGGCGTGTATCTCGTGGCGCGGACGAACGTGCTGTTCGCGCTGGCGCCGCTCTCGAGCACGATCGTCGCCGGCATCGGGGCGCTCACCGCGCTCTTCGCGGCCACGATCGCCCTCCGGCAATACGACATCAAGAAGGTGCTGGCGTACTCCACCGTCTCCCAGCTCGGCTACATGTTCGTCGGCGTCGGGACCGGCGCGTACGCCGCGGGCATGTTCCATCTGGCGACCCACGCCTTCTTCAAGGCCCTCCTCTTCCTCGGCGCGGGCAGCGTCATTCACGCGATGCACGAGGCCTATCACGCCACCCATTCGCACGAGGATGCCCAGGACATGCGCAACATGGGCGGGCTCCGGCACGCCATGCCGTGGACCTTCGGCCTCATGCTGGTGGCCACCCTCGCCATCGCGGGCATCCCGCCGTTCTCCGGCTTCTTCTCCAAGGACGAGATCCTGTCCGCGGCGTTCGCCCGCGGCGGCGAGGCCCCGATCTACTACCTGTTCTACGCCATGGGCATTCTCGCGGCGCTCCTCACCGCCTACTACATGGCGCGGCTGATGGCCATGACGTTCATGGGCGCGAACCGGACCGGCGAGCGGGAGCGGACCCACCTGCACGAGGCGCCGTGGATCATGACGGGCCCCCTCCTGGCGCTCGGCGTGCTCAGCACGGTGGGTGGCGCGCTCAATCTTCCGCACCTCGTCGGCGGCCACGCGGCGCTGGAGCGCTGGCTCGAGCCGGTGCTGGCCCCGGGGCTCGCGGTCGGGCGGTTGAGCATGCCCGAGGGAAGCACCGAATACCTGCTCGTCGGCGCCGCCGTGGCCATCGGGGTGATCGGCCTGCTGCTCGGATTCCGCGCCACGCTGGGTCGGCGGATCCTCCCGGCGCGCGAGGCGCCGCCGGACACCGGGTTCGCCCTGGTACTCAACCGCAAGTACTACATCGACGAGCTGTACGATGCGGTGGTGGTCCGGCCGCTGCTCTGGCTCTCCCGCGTGGTGCTCTGGCGCGGGGTCGACCAGGGTCTGGTGGACGGGGCCGCGGTCAACGGCGCGGCGTGGACGTCGCGCCTGTTCGGCGGTGGCTTGCGGCTGCTGCAGACCGGGCACGTGGGGGCCTACGTGGTGCTGTTCCTCGTGGGCGCGCTCTGGATCCTGCGCGCCGTGATCCGGTGAGCACGCCATGACCCAGTTCCTCCAGTCCATCCATTACGGGCAGTGGATCCTTCACGCCCTCATTCTCCTCCCGCTGCTCGGCGTGGTCCCCGTGCTCCTGGGCGACCCCCGCTCGGCCCGGCGCACGGCGCTGGTCGTGACCACGCTCGAGTTCATTCTCTCCGCCGGGCTCTGGTGGGCTCTGGCGCCGGGGCAGGGTGGCCTGCAGCTCGTCGCGAACATCCCCTGGATCCCGAGCTGGGGGATCAGCTACCGCGTCGGCATCGACGGCATCTCGCTCGTGATGGTGCTGCTCACCACCGTGCTGATGCCGCTCAGCGTGCTCGCGAGCTGGCACTACATCTCGACCCGCGAGCGGGGCTTCTACGCCCTCATGCTCACGCTGCTCACCGGGCTGGTCGGGGTGTTCATCGCGCTCGACCTGTTCCTGTTCTACGTCTACTTCGAGCTGACGCTGATCCCGATGTACTTCATTATCGGGATCTGGGGCGGCACCAACCGGGTCTACGCCGCCATCAAGTTCTTCGTATACACCATGACCGGCTCGCTGCTGATGCTGGTGGCCATCGTGGTGCTGGTGTGGAAGGTGCAGGCCGCCACCGGCCAGCTCTCGTTCGCGTACGAGCATCTGCTGCGGAATGCGGGCGCGGCCGGAAGCACGGCGCCCTGGCTGTTCGCCGCCTTTGCGCTCGCCTTTGCCATCAAGGTCCCGATCTTCCCGTTCCATACGTGGCTTCCGGACGCGCACGTCGAGGCGCCCACCGCCGGCAGCGTGCTGCTCGCCTCCGTCATGCTCAAGATCGGAACCTACGGCTTCCTCCGGTTCGCCGTGCCGTTCTTCCCCGGGGTGGCGCTGAGCCCGGCCGTGAGCGCCCTCATGGTGACGCTCGCCGTCATCGGCGTCATCTACGGCGCGCTCGTGGCGCTGGTGCAGCCGGACTTCAAGAAACTGGTAGCATACTCCTCGGTGAGCCACCTCGGCCTGGTCATGCTGGGGATCTGGGGCGGCACGATGCAGAGCGTGCAGGGTGCCCTGATCGTCATGATCAGCCATGGCCTCTCGACCGGCGCACTCTTCCTCCTGATCGGCATGATGTACGAGCGCCGGCACACCCGCCTCATCGAGGCGTACGGCGGGATTGCCCGGGTGGTGCCGGTGTTCAGCCTGCTGCTCACGGTGGTGGCGTTCTCTTCCATCGGGCTTCCCGGCCTCAACGGCTTCGTGGGCGAGTTCCTCGTCCTGCTGGGGAGCATCACCGCCTTTCCGCGGGCCACCATCGTTGCCACGACCGTAGTCATCTTCGCCGCCGGGTACCTGCTGTGGGCCATCCAGCGCATCATCTACAACCGGCTCGATGACCCCGAGAACGAGCGCTTCGGCGACCTCAACGCGCGGGAGCTGGCGGTCATCCTGCCGCTGGTGGTCGGCATCGTG